>JAVRLO010000046.1:0-7066 GCA_031961395.1 Thermoplasmatales archaeon I-plasma
GAAGGAAATTGCAAGAGTCAATCTTGATATTCCGATGTATACACTTATAGACTATAATGAGTCTATTGCCAAATATGACTATCAGATGATCAGTTACAATGAACTTACTAGAAAACTTGAAAGGATAGAAAGTATGATATTAAAGTATGGTACAATTTCATTAATTCAAAATTATTTACTTTCCCTGGCTTCAATATTTATTTTCGCATTAGATCTCAGAAAATATGATGAATACATAAAGAAAGCAGAAGCTTTTATGAGTAAAGAAGGAATTAAATCTCAAATTTCCAGATTAGAAATTCTAAAAGCATTGGGGAGAGTACTTTCTGGTGAAAATGTATCTATCAATAAGAGTGATATAGATCAAAATGAAGCATTGGATTATGCTGTAATAAAATTGCTGCAAGACGATATTGAAGAAGCTAACAGAGCAATTGAAAAGTCAATTGATGATAACGAAGGTAAGTATTTTAAGTGGTTAATTGAAATAATTAAGGGAGAAAAAGGTGAAGATATGATAAACAGTATTTACAAATTCTCTAACGGTAGAAGTATATTTTCTGATTTCTCAAAGGACCTCATAAAATGCTTAAAAAATGAAGATATAGATTATGAAAAGTATATCTCATCCGGTAATTCACTAACTCTCATATTGCTGGCAAAAATTCTAGATAAAGATAAGAAAAAAAGAGTTATTGATTTAGTGAACAGAAAGACGGGATACGATTCATCAATGTTTCTGAAATAATTTATCTAATTATATAAATGCTGAAAGCCAAGATATTTTTTTAAACTTAGACGTAATAAGGATAGCAAAGGCGAAAGCATGAAAACTGATCTAAATTTAATGGTTGCTGGGCCTCAAGGAAGCGGAATTAATTTCACTTCCGATACCTTTGCAAAAGTAATGAACAGGCAGGGATATCACGTCTATACAAACGCAGAGCTTTTTTCCACAATAAAAGGTGAACACTCATATTTTCGTGTCAGAGTTAGCGACGCAGAAATAAGAAGTTATTCTAAGAAAGTCGATATACTTATTCCATTGGATTCAAAAAGCGTTATCTTACATAAAGATGAGGTATCAGAAAATGGAGTTATATTATCGGAAGAAAAGATAGATGATAAGAGATATCAGGCTCTAGACTACAAGGGGATACTTCAAAAAGTTGCGACAAAATTTAATAGGAATTTGTCAGAGCTCAACGTGATGAAAAATACAATTGCATTAGCAGCTGCAGTAAAAATGGCTAATTTATCTTCAGAAGAATTGAAGAAAGTAATATCTGAAAACTTTTCATCAAGAAAAAATCTAGCAGATCTTAATAATGCGATTGTTGACGAAGTTTATTCATCTTTTGATAGCCCAAAGATATTCAAGCTTCCAAAAGTCCAGAAAGTAAAAAGAATGCTCATAAATTCCGCTCAGGCCGTTGCTATGGCTAAAGTAATTTCAGGGTTAAAGTTCCAATCTTATTATCCTATAACGCCTGCCAGCGATGAGTCAAATTATCTGGAAAGCATTATGGATAAATATGGGTTCGTAGTTGAACAGACAGAAGATGAAATCGCAGCCATTAATATGGCAATAGGAGCAGCAAATACAGGATTAAGATCCGCAACAAGCACCTCTGGTCCAGGATTTTCATTAATGGTTGAAGCATTGTCTTATGCTGGAATGACTGAATCACCAGTAGTGATATTTTATTATCAAAGAGCCGGGCCATCTACTGGAATGCCAACAAGACACGAGCAGGGTGACATTAAATTTGCTATTAGTGCAGGCCACGGTGAATTCCCAAGGGTAGTCATAGCACCAGGAGACAATGAAGAATCTTTCTATGATACATCTGAGTCATTTAATATTGCTGAACATTATCAGTTACCTGTCATAGTACTTCTAGATAAGTCCATGGCTATGAGTAATATAACTACTGAAGTTTTCGATGTTTCAAAAATAAAGATAGATAGGGGAAAGCTTATACTCAACGAAACATCAAATTATTTAAGGTATAAATTAACAGAGGACGGAATATCTCCAAGATCTGTTCCAGGAGTCAAAGGAGGAATTATAACAGTGGCTGGTGATGAGCATGAAGAGGACGGTCATATATTTTCGGAAGATCCTGATAATAGAATAGTAATGATGCAGAAAAGGATGAACAAGATGAATCTGGTATTAAAGGAAGTTAATGAAGATTTAAAGGTTAAATTCTATGGTAATAAAAATAATAAAAAAGTAATAGTATCTTGGGGATCCCCAAAAGGGGCTATACTGGATGCCTTAGAATATTACCCAGACATTTCTTTCCTACAGGTAAGGTTAATAGAACCTTTCCCAGCTGAGGAAGTTTCAAAATATCTCAATGGGAAATTTGTAATAGATGTAGAGCAGAATTACAGCGGCCAACTGGCAGATATAATCAGAGAGAAAACTGGAATAGAAGCAGATGCTAGAATATTAAAGTTCAACGGAAGGCCAATAACATACGAGGAGCTGGTTGATGCGCTAAAAGAAGTACAAAATAATAAAAGGACGGTGTTAAATTATGCATAATACGTACAGGACAAATGTTGAAATAGACTGGTGCCCCGGATGTGGGGACTTTGGGATTCTGAATGCATTAACCTTAGCATTACAGGAGCTAAAAATTCCTAATGAGAACGTAGTTATCACTGGAGGAATAGGGTGCAGTTCAAAGATTCCTCATTACGTGAATGTTAATGCTCTTCACACCCTCCACGGAAGATCATTAGCTCAAGGAGAGGCAGTAAAAATAGCAAATCCGCATCTAGAAGTAATATCCGCTGCTGGTGACGGGGATGCACTAGGTATAGGGATGGCACATTTCGTTGCAGCGGGCAGAAGAAATATAGATATGACTTATTTAGTATTTGACAATGGTGTATATGGATTAACGAAGGGACAGGCTTCACCGACTCTTCCTTACGGAGAAAATATAAAAAGTATAGAAACGGAGAATATAAAATACCCTGTGAATCCTATATTTGTCGCATTGGCAAGTGGATACACATTCGTTGCTAGGTCTTATTCATATAACATTAAACATCTAAAAGAGACCATCATAAGAGCCATTAAACATAAGGGAATGGCAATGATTGATATAATGCAACCATGCGTGACTTACAATAACATCAACACAAAGGAATTTTATGATCCTAGACTATATGACCTGGAAGCGGCTGGATGGAATCCGGTTGCAAAAACAGAAGAAGAGTATGATCAAAAGGTATCTCAAGCTGTCATAAAATCTCTGGAATGGGGAGATAAAATACCAATGGGTGTATTTATTCAATACGAAAGAGAGACATATGCGCAAAGACTTTCGAAATTAATCAAGGGATACGAAGAAAGGAACATGGTCATGGAGCCTATACATAAGGATGGAAAACCAATTAATGACATTTCGGAACTGATGCAATCATTTATATGATTTTTTTAACTTTTTTATAATTATATAAAATATAATAAACGTTAAGAGGATTCCTCCCAATAAATAAATACTTTTAATGAAAGAAAATTTTACAAGAGATATTAAGAACAGGCCAAAAACACTGATATCAGAGTCATAAGTGCCCAGCATTTTCCCTAGAATTATTGCAGTGATTATAGTTACTGACACAATTAGTGCTATCATAATGATAGCATTGACGGTAAAAAAATATAGCAAAATAGTTATAATAATTGATATTCCAATGCCAGTATATGGTATATTCTTGTCGTAAAGCGTATCCTGAAGGAATATGATGAGGAGAAGGGGCATAATTAAAATTAGAGAGATATCTAACATCGAACAGAAACTATAGTTTAAAATATTTGCAATGTAGGACGGTGGTACAGCTATAAATGAAATTATTAGAAAAAATGTAATGAAATAACCAACAAAATTATCGCTGTTACGTGACAAAATGTATCCCACTAAAAACAATATAACTAAGAATGTGAGGTAGTACACAAAAAAAGTGTAAATAGAAAAATCGTAGAAATAAAATGAAAAAGCCAGAGATGAGTATATTATGTAAGCTGACAGGTTTCCCCTTTTCAGAAAAATTCTGGAAGGAAAAATAAGGAAGCTCACTATGATCATCAGGTAAATAAAATCAGTAGGAATGGAATTAAAAAATCCAATTTTTGTTGCTACCAGTAGAATGTAAGTCAGGAATGAAACTAAAGTTCCATAATCAGAAAATAATATAGATATAGCCTCTAGAAGTATTAATGCAAAGAAAAGATATGAAAAATAATTCAAATAAATTTTTTCATTCCAGAATATATACAACATTGAAGCGAGAACAATGAACAGAACCGCCGAACTATTTGCCAATTTGCTATTTCCCATGGCGATAGCGGGGAGTGGATTTGAACCACCGGTCTACGGGTTATGAGCCCGTCGGGATTTCCTGGCTACCCCACCCCGCTATATCATAGGAATAGCAAGTAGATATATATGCTTTTATGAGAAATATGAAATTAGTTGTGTGTGGCCGTGTAGTATAATCATTGTAGATAGTATTATTTTGAATAATCGTTGTGACGTTTTAAATGAAAATAGGAAGCAAATTTAGAGTAAATAAAATTAATATAATAATATATAAAATATCAGAATAATCTAAATATTTAAGGAAAGGCCCATTTTTCTATTGACTGCATTCATTGCAAGATTGTAAAAGAACTCCGAAGCAATATCGGCCCTATCCTCCTTCGGGAGTGTTTTCAGTAAATTTATTAGTTCCTCTATAAATTTTTCATATGATGTGTATAAGTAGTTTTCAGATATAGCTGAACTGAAAACATCATCTATTAACGCTGTTCTATCCTCTTTATTAAAAAATTCTATGTAATTTTCAGCATTTTTTAATTTTATTAATGATTCATCGGTCTTTCCTATTTTGGCTAGAGAAGTAGAGATATCTATGTAACTCCAAAGTTTGACGTCATAGTTTGCAGAGTTCAATACCATGTCAGATAATTCTATGAATTCTTTATAGTCTGATTCATTTTCAAACTTCCTGAGGAAAAGAGATGAGACAAGGAAATATATAACGCCCCCTTTTTCATCATCATTTCCCTCAATTCTAAGGAAATCCTGAACTCTATTTTTTATTTCATTTAATAAAATATTTGCACCATCATAGTTCCCTATCAATGTAAATGTTTTGAAAAGTGTAATATCCCTGAATAGTTTTAAGACCTTTGATGAATTTTTCGGAAGAAAATTTTTTATGAACTCTATTAATGATTCCCCCTCATCTACTAGTTTTTCGTTTTTCTCAGTACGTCCTAGCATTATTTTTGCAATTGCAATCTGAGACGCAGTAAATATCTTTTCTATTCTGTCTTCAATTGAGTTATACAATTCATTTTCAGCAAAATAAATCAAATCTTCATTTAATGAAGAATTAAACTCATCTCTCATCACCATTTTTCTTGCAATTAGTCCTTTGAATGTGTCCTTCTCCTTTTTTGTAGGTATGAATTCCATTAGATTTTTTATTATTTGTACTCGCTTGAAATTCTTAGAATTCAAATGAATTGTATCTACAACTGTCATAGCAACTTCTGTAATCTGAGGAACCAGAGCACCATCTTTAGTAGGAAATAATGATAACACATCATTTATATAATCAAGGGCAACAGGGTCCGTAGAAGCCATCGCCTCCATTATAGCGACATCTTGGTAAATAGAAAATATATCTCCATTTGGTAACATAAAGTTCTTTTCCAGTTCTTTTTCTATCTCTGAAATCAGAGAACGTGCGAGTTCCATGTTCCCAATAAGAATGTTTATCTTTGTAAAGTCAAGGTATCTTTCAAAATCTGTCCCTTCATCCCCAAGATTGCTGAAAAAATAATTAACATCATTGATCAATTTTTCAGCAAATGCTGACATTTTCTTACCGGATGCACTTTCATATATCAAATACTGCATCTTTTCATCTAGTGCATCCCCTTCTATAAAATTCAAAAGTTCCTGTATTTTAACTTCTTCATTTTCCATTATACCTCATTGTAATTATAAGATAAATATTTCGGAAAAATCTAAAAAAGATTAGCTAAAATATCTTTGGAAACCACAAGTGAAACCTCTAGGTTAGGTTCATCAACAATCTCCGATACTTCAAGATTCCCAGCTACGCTGGCTAGTATATAAGCTTCTTCCGCTGTTAATCCTTTGTTTACACAATAATTTATGAAATTTTCCAGTGCCTTTTGTGCAGCAGTGTATAGATCTGGATCAATGCCCAAGAAAGCTGATACCGGGCCATCGAATTTTAAGTATGATTCTACCATTGGATAATCAAATCCTGATGAAGATTTGCTAACTTTCAATGTGACTTTTGCAGATGTTTCTATGCCGGTACCGCATACCTCCCCGTTTCCCTGAGAGGCGTGAGGATCAGCAAGCGCAAAAAATGCTCCATCTCTGTTAACTGGGAGATACACTGAGCTTCCTTTTTTTATGTATTTATTATCTAGATTGCCACCAAAAAACTGAGGGGGGATAACAGGAAAATTGCCTGATTCTGGAGAAGTGCCTATTATGCCTAGCATAGGGTTAACTGGAACTTTAAGTCCCTTAAGAAAATTATCTTTAGATTCTGCATAGTTATCGGAAATATGCCATATAATGAGCTTTTCCTTGAATTTATTCTTAAGAAGGCCAAAATTGCTCATTATTGCCGACCAACCAAATTTTCCAGTTTTAATATCAAGTATCTCTATTTTTAAGAAATCGTGTTTATATAATCCATTAACTTTTACTGGTCCGACAAGTGCGTCAATTTTATTCTGATCTAATCTCTTAATATCGTCCGTGGTCCAATTCTCATCTATCTGCGAGGATGAAGAATCTGGTATATTAATCTTTAATTCCTCGTTCAGATCTATCTCTATGGCCTCCTTTTCCCAGTTGGACCATGAAAAAAGCCAGTTTCTGTTTTCGTAACCATTCAAGAAATGCATGAATTAATGATATTATCACAAAATTTAGAATTTTTGGGAACATATTATCATCTAGCTTTTTAACGAAAGGTGGCAGTGTAC
>JAVRLO010000047.1:0-6951 GCA_031961395.1 Thermoplasmatales archaeon I-plasma
TACATGGCGGTGTAGGAAGCAGTCATGTTTTTGATGAATTACTCAATAAATATGCAAGTATGGCAATTAATTATCCTACCCCCCTGGATGCTGTGGTCGCTGCAGTCAAATACATGGAAGATGACATAAATTTCAATGCAGGAACGGGTTCTGTTATGAGACTTGATGGAAGTATACAAATGGATGCATCAGTGATGATTGATGGAAATTTTGGGGCAGTTATAAACATAGAGAAAGTAAGGAATCCGGTCCAGGTTGCAAGGGAGGTTATGGAAAAATCACCCCACGTAATTCTTTCAGGTGATGGAGCTACAAAATTTGCGAGGGCGATGGGCCATCCGGAATATGATCCAACAACTGAAAAAGCCATTAATCGGCTCAGAGAAGCGAAGAAGGAGGCTCTGAAAAATCCAAAATTTAATATCAGGGGTATGGAAATAGTAGACACTGTTGGTGCAGTGGCTAATTTTGACGGAGTCCTAGCTGCTGCACTTTCAACCGGGGGTTCTGTTCCAATGCTCAGGGGCAGGGTAGGTGATTCTCCAATACCAGGAGCCGGTATACTAGTTTCAGGTAACTTTGGAATAGCTGCAACCGGAACCGGAGAGGAGATAATAAGAAAAATGCTTGCCCATACACTTTTTTGTAACAGAGAGAACATTGAAAATGCATGGAAAGAAATAGCCGAAGGCTCTGAGTTCCCGCTAGGTGCCGTAGGCTTTTACGGAAACAAGAAGCTTATTCTTTCAAATAGGGAAATGGCTACTGGATATGCCGAAAAATAATTGCATCCGGAGATAGAAAAAATTACTAATCTATTTATATTCAATTAATTTATCAATATGGTAATGATCATGCCGGACGATCAAACTTTCGAAGATACGGATGCTGAGTTAATAGACGTACTTAAAAGTTTAAAGACAAACATTAAGATCATCGGATGTGGTGGATCTGGTTCCAACACCATAACAAGAATAATGGAAGAAGGTATACAGGGGGCAGATATTATAGCTGCTAATACAGATGCACAGCATCTCCTTCTTACTCAAGCTTCAAGGAAAATATTACTGGGAAAAAGGGTGACTAGAGGTCTAGGGGCTGGGGCGCTACCCCAGATAGGGGAAATGGCTGCCAGGGAGGCCGAAGACGAAATTAAAAACATAGTGGAGGGAGCGGACATAGTATTTGTCACAGCAGGAATGGGCGGAGGCACAGGAACAGGTTCAGCCCCAGTTGTAGCTGAGATAGCAAAAAATTCAGGTTCCCTTGTTATCTCTGTAGTTACACTTCCATTCTCGGGGGAAGGAAAAATGAGGATGGAAAATGCGGCCTGGGGCCTTGCTAAGCTAAAAGAGAAAAGTGATACAATAATAGTGATTCCTAATGATAAGCTTCTGCAACTTGTTCCGAGATTACCATTAAATGAAGCATTTAGATTTGCAGATGAGGTATTGATGAGATCTATAAAGGGTCTGACAGAATTAATAACAAGACCTGGTTTAGTAAACCTAGATTTCAACGATTTAAAGACCGTTATGAAAGATGGAGGTACTGCAATGGTCGGAATGGGCCAGTCGGGTTCACAAGACAGGGCTGTAGATGCTTCTAAAAAAGCTCTTAACTCTCCACTTCTCGATGTTGATATTTCAACTGCGACATCCGCAATAGTCTCTGTTACAGGCAGCTCCAACATGTCCGTGGAAGAAGCCCATATGGTTCTGGAGGAAGTCAGGAAGAAGATCAATCCCAATGCACGAATAATCTGGGGGGCCAGGATAGACGAATCAATGAAAAATGATATAAAGGTATTAACTATACTGGTAGGAGCCAAGAATAAATATATTTAGAGGTAGAATGAGATGAATGTAGATGATAAATTCCTTGAAGTTGAACATACAATTACGGATAGGGTATCACGAATAGGTAAAGGAAAGTATGCCAGAATTCTGAAAATGGCTAGAAAACCTACCAGGGAAGAGTTCGGCAAATCTTCAATTATAACAGGCATAGGTATAATAATAATTGGAGCAGTAGGATTCATCATATATCTTTTGATGAATGTTTTCTTCACGGTGCCATAAAAATGGTAAAATGGAATTTTTCCGGTAAAGATACTGTTTCAGGAACCAGCAAGAAAATACCTTTTACAATAGATATTGAGAATGATGAATCAGGAGACATAGCAAATGAGCTTGAGTTAACGTTAAAAATAAATGAATCAAAGGAAGAAATTGAATGGTTCCTTATGGAAGATAAGAAAAAGGCTAAAGCAGTAAGCATTTCTCCACAAAATCCAGACGTTTTAAAAATACCATATAAGCTAGCAAAGGGTGAAAAAGCATCATTTCAGTTGATAGTAGAAACACCCAAGGGAGTGGATATAGGAGATTATGCAATAGTCGAGTTTAATGACAATGGTAACTATATACCCCTTTTTAAAATTGTCATCAGACAGACTATAATTGTAATTAAAACTACCATTGGTCAAGAAACTAAAATTGCGAGAGACATTGGTCTAAAAGCTAGGGTAGAAAATGCTGATTATATATATTCTGTTCTGGCGCCTCCAGATCTGAAGGGTTATGTATTCATAGAAACTCTATATCCAGACAGGACTATGGCCCTTCTGAGAACAGTAAGAGGTGCGAGAAACATGATTGCTGGAGAGGTAGATATATCTGAAATAGAGCCGTATCTAGTCTCCAAGGCAGCTGTCGAATCCTTTGAAATAGGAAATTATGTTGAACTCACCGAGGGTCCATTTAAGGGTGAGAAGGCGAGAATAACTCACGTTGATGCTGCCAAGGATGAAATAACACTCGAACTTCAGAATGCTATGATTCCCATACCATTAACAGTCAAGGCAGATTCTGTTAAAGTCCTTGATAAAGAGGTGAAATAAATGCCACAAGAAGTTTCAATTATGGTTGAAGGTGGAAAAGCAACTGCAGGCCCTCCATTGGGGCCTGCTCTGGGTCCTTTAGGAATAAATCTGGGACAAGTTGTCAAAGAGATAAATGAAAAGACGAAAGCATTTTCTGGAATGCAGGTTCCTGTAAAGGTTATAGTGGATCCTGATACTAAAAAATTTGAAATAGCAGTAGGTAAACCTCCCGTTTCTGCTTTGCTAAAGAAGGAAGTGGGAGCAGAAACAGCAACGGGAGCAGTTAAAACAAAGGTAACAGGTAATCTAACAATAGATCAGATAAAAAAAATAGCAGAGACAAAAATGGACAATATGAATGCAGCAAGCTTAAGGGCAGCAGTAATGGAAGTATTGGGAAGCTGCGTTTCACTTGGAATAACTGTAGATAATAAGGATCCCAGAGAGGTACAAAAGCTTATTAAAGATGGAACGATCAAGATTTAACCGTAGGAGAGCAGTTATGCTCGAATGTACTACGGAGGTGTATATAGATGGATGCAGAGAATGTAAAAAAAAGTTTAGAGGAAGCTTTAGCGAAATCTCCGCAGAGAAAATTTAAGGAGTCTGTTGAGCTCGCTATCAACCTTAAGGATGTGGATTTATCAAATCCTAAGAACAGAATTAATGAGGAAATTATACTTCCAAATGGGAGAGGTAAAAAGATATCCGTAGGTTTGATAAGCGGGAATGAAATGGCAATGAAAGCTAAAGATGTAGCTGATAAAATAATCAGTGCTGATGAACTGGACAAATTCCAGGATGATAAGAAAAGCGCAAAGAAGATTGTAAATAGCATAGACTTCTTCATTGCAGAAACTGCACTGATGCCAAGGGTAGGTAAAATACTTGGAGGAGTAATGGGTCCGAGAGGGAAGGTACCAAGGCCTCTTCCGCCAAGCGCTGATCCTGTGCCTGTCATAAATAATCTTAGGAGAACTGTTAGAGCCAGGAGTAAGGAAAAGCCCGTCATTCACGTACCTATTGGAACGAGGGAAATGGAACCGGACAAACTGGTGCAGAATGCAATGGAAGTGTTAAAGAGAGTTACGTCAAAACTTGAAAAAGGAGAAGACAATATCAGAGCCATTTACATCAAGACTACAATGGGCCCAGCAGTAAAGGTTGAGGTGAAGTGACATGAAGGAAAATAGATTCTCTGAAGAAAAATCACAAGTCATAAACGCTCTCATAGAAGAGATTAAAAAATCAAAGTCAGTTGCGGTTGTTGGGATTGAAAGGGTTCCGGCAAAGCAGTTCCAACAGATGAGGAAATCACTCAGGGGAAAAGCAGACATTAAAGTTGTAAAGAAAACATTACTTAAACGTGCTTTTGAAGAATCAGGTCTGGAGAATATTAAGGGTCTGGAAGAGCATACGGAGGGGCCTATTGCCGCTATATTTTCACATGAGAATTCGTTCAAGCTTTTCCGTGAAATATATAATAGCAGGACAAAAGCACCAGCTAAGGGAGGAGAAATTGCTCAAGAAGATATAATTCTGGAAGCAAAACCCACAAATTTGAAACCTGGTCCTGTTGTAGGTGATCTTCAGAAAGCAGGTATCCCGGCTTCTATTGATCAGGGAAAAGTTGTTATCAGGAAAGAAACAGTCTTGGTTAAGAAAGGTGAAAAAATTTCAAGGGAAAAGGCAGTTGCTCTTTCCAAGCTTGAAATACTTCCACTTGAAATCGGACTTGATTTTAGGGCATCTTTTGAAGACGGTATAATATTCAAAAAGGATATTTTAAACGTTTCAGCTCAGGACTTCCTGAACCAGATGGCTTCCGGTCATTCTAACGCTCTGGCTCTTGCAATGCATATATCCTACATGACCAGGGAAACGTTGCCACTAATGCTAATAGATGCCTATAGAAGGGCAAAGGCATTATCGCTAAGCATTGCTTATCCAACAAAGGATACGATAGGTGAGTTGCTAGCAAAGGCAAAGGCACAAGCTGAAGCTCTTGGATCAAAACTGCCAGAGGAAGTGAGATGAGGGATATGTTTAAAGCATCAAATTTATTATCCAGCTGTAATTAAGGGTGATAATATGGAATACATATATAGTGCATTGATATTGAATTCGGTCGGAAAACCAATAACAGAGGAAGGAATAACAGAAATACTGAAGGCCGCAGGTGTTACACCTGATCCCGCCAAGGTTAAGAGCCTAGTTTCTTCACTGGAAGGCGTTAATATAGAAGAGGCAATTAAATCTTCAATGGTATCCGTCCAACCAGTTGCTCAGGTTGAACCATCAAAGAAGGAAGAAAAGAAGGAAGAGAAGAAAGAGGAAAAGAAAGAAGACAAGAGTGAAGAAGAAGCTGTGGCAGGTCTTGGAGCGCTCTTCGGATAAAAGGATCTGAATGAACGTCAGAAAAATTTTTTTATTAATTATATTTTACATTATCCCCTTGATTTTGTTGGGTATAGGGTTGTATATTAGCAATATTGTACTTGATCTTGTTTCTATAATGTGGATAGTAAGTGCATATTTACTTAGTCTTATGGCAGAGCAAGACTAATTTTTTTTAAATCATCTAAACTCCTTCAATTTCACTTTTAAAGAAAACAATACCATGGAAGCAAAAACACCCGGTAGAACTGCAAGCCCCCAGATGTAAAATGGATCATTAAAGTTAGATAACAAAACAGAACCGTATGCTGGTCCAAGTGCCCGTCCAAATGAAGTGTAAAAATTATACATTCCCATATAGGAACCTAGCCTCTTTCCGCTAGATATTTTTGATACCAGTGCATTTCCGGTTGGTGTTACAAAGTTTTCACCCATAGTTACAACATACATCGAGCCAAAGAACTGAAATAGAGAATGATCAAGTGCCATGGAGAAATATCCAATGATGTAAAGGGCAGCCCCGACAATCATACCGTTCCACATTCCTATTTTTCTTACTAATAAATAAACGGGCCACTGGAAAAGGACAACTACTATTCCATTTATGAAGTAAACAAATCCTATAGATTCCAGTCCCATATTTACAAATTTGTTTGAATATATTGAAAAGGTAACAGAAAATTGAGAAACTACAGTAAATAGGAAAATAAGCCCTACACCAAACATTACCATATTTCTATCCTTGACAATTATTTTTTCTCTTTGTCTAACATTAATGGACTTAATATCAATTAATAATATATAAAGTACAAAAGCAACGATGGATACAAGAGATGCGATCAGATATAAGTACGGAAATCCCCAGTGAGAAACTATTATTCCTCCAAAGGCAGGTCCAAGTGCCCATCCCAAGTTAGTGGCTACCCTCAGAGAAGAGAATCCTGAGAGCGGAGTATCACTGCTCAAAGATAATAGTGCATTTGCAGAAGGCTGAAATACTGAGGACATTATGTTGTTTATTAAGAAGAGAATGATGAAAATATCCAGTACTCTCAAATATTGTGTTGTAAAAAAAAGGAGCATTAATGTTAC
The DNA here is from genome assembly GCA_031961395.1 of Thermoplasmatales archaeon I-plasma. Taxonomy (GTDB): domain Archaea; phylum Thermoplasmatota; class Thermoplasmata; order Thermoplasmatales; genus JAGDXO01. The sequence continues at coordinate 6,374 of JAVRLO010000047.1, forward strand.
GACGGATCCAAAGGAGAAGATAGCTATAACCTTTTTGTATCCATATTTATCACCAACATACCCTGAATATATCTGTATCAACCCCCCTAATATGGCGTTAAGCGCAAAAATTACACCTATAATTAGATAATTAACTTTTAAATCATCATAAAGATACAGGGCTGTGAAGGTCCATACGGCTCCAGTACCAAATGTTCTAATTGAAGATCCTGACGAAATAAGGTAAATATTTCTCTTATTCGTAGTTCAGATCACTTCATCGAAATACTTTTCATAAATATATTATCATCGAATGAAATCCGTTAAAATGTGAGTGAAATGTCATTCTATTCAATATAATGAAATATTAAGCAGTACCTTCATTTTTTCCTAAAAAAGTTCTTGATTCTAGTAAGTCTTGAAAAGTCGTTAAATTTTTTATCATATGAAAATATGTAAATTGAAGCTTTCTTCCTGAATTTTTTTTAATTTTGCTAAACAAAAAGTATATAGGAAAAGTATTTATTTTTGTATGACTATTGTCAGACTAATGTCATTAGTTACACTAGAAGGATGGACCAGATATAAGGAAACTGGTA
>JAVRLO010000048.1:0-6941 GCA_031961395.1 Thermoplasmatales archaeon I-plasma
AGTACTTCCTTCAAGCCTATAGAAGAGAGTAGATATACAAAGAAGAAGGTTGTTATGGCAGCTCCAGTTTTTCCTGCAGCAGCAGATATTCCATGCCCTGTAGTTCTAAATCTTACTGGATATACTTCTGCTGGAACTACAAAAGTAGTTGTATTTGGTCCTAAATCTATAAAGAAGAATGTAAGAGCGTACAGTGCAAACATAAGATCAGCGGGCAAAACAAATCCTGTGATCTTTATTCCTTTAACTATGATAAATGAAGACACCAAGAAATACAATATTCCCATTGCTGCGAATCCTCCAACCTGTAGTATTCTTCTCCCTGCTTTATCCATAAGGGCGACAGCACTAAAGTAACCAAAGAAACCAACCATAAAGGGAATCCCAGCTAAAACAATTTTGGACGACAAGTTAGTTGCTGGAATAATTGAGCCAGTTATTGGACCTGAAAATATTCCAGTACCATAGAAGGCAATATCTAATAAAAACCATGATCCTGCAGTCACTATGAGTGTTTTCCAATAGTTCCTGAAGAATGCAGACACAGAGGAAATATTGCTTTCAAGCTGCCCATCAATCTGTGCTTTATTGTTAATGAATTTTGCCGCCTTTTCTGCATTTTTAGAATCTTTATTAACAATAGCGGAATATCTTGGGGTTTCCGGAAGTTTTCTTCTCATGTATATTACTGCTAAGGCCGGTATCGCACCAAAAGCAAGCATAAATCTCCAAGCAAGTTCAGCAGGTAAAACTGCAACTGCACCGAGTCCAACAGCTACTGCCGCTACTGAACCTATTCCTTGGTTTGCAAATACCAGAGCAATGAGTTTTCCTCTATCCTTGGTGTTAGAATATTCACTCATGATCGTTGCGCTGACTGGATAATCTCCTCCTATTCCAAATCCAAGAATAAATCTGAATGCGAATAATGACCAGTAATTCCAGGCAAATGCACTCAAAATAGCGCCACTTGCCAGTATTGCAGCTTCAAGGCCATATATTTTCTTTCTCCCAAATTTATCAGCTACTGTACCCCATATCAATTGACCGAATATGGCTGCTATTATAGCCGATGAACCTAGTAGACCTGCTCCCACAAATGCATTTCCGCCAGCTATATGGAAACTCGTATTGTAATTTCCCTCCAGGATTATCAGCACTATGCCTATTATGAATAAATCATAGGCATCTGTGAAAAATCCCATACCTGAAGTAAACCATACCTTCAGATGATTAAAGTTCAAAGGAACACTATCAATGTCCCTAAATGCTTTCGAACTCATATGCTAGAATTGTTATTTCCATAATGAGGGATTTGAAATTACACTTATGCTACTTCAATAAAGTAATGATAAATATATATTGTAAGTACACGAAATGATAATATGTTGTCCCTCTTTAAAATTTGATATCTGAGATCGTTGTTCACTCTATAAAATGGGAATGATCAATAGATAAATGAAAATGTATGGAAACATAATGAAGGAACTTGTGAAAAATTAATATTTTGATAAAAAAATATAACTAAATTTGATTTAAATTGTGTAAAATCAAGTATTATTTCTATCTGTAAATTATTCCAGTTCTAGAATCAATGAATATATTATCGCCCTCTTCTAAATTGTGTTTCATAGAAACTAATTTGAGAACGCATTTTGTTTCTTTTAATAGAGATGATATAACTGAATTAGTTGGATTGCAATTAAATATAATACCCTTGAACATCTTATGTAATTCCAAATATTCACAACTATTAGATATTAAAATATCTCCTTCCCCATTCGGATCGTATGTAACTTTTCCTTCCACTGATTCTCCGTTAGGATACCCTCGACCAACAAATTCTCCAACTACCTCAACTCTTATATCATTAGTGCCGCCAAAAATGAAATATCCTTCACCTGATGTTACAATAAACGTTTTTCCCTTTCTGAATTTTCCCCTTTCCTTAATCCTGCCAATGATATCTTCATAATTGCCGCTATAATCAGAAATATGGATTGGATATACATTATTAAATAGGCTCATTTTTCTTTCAAGACTTTCGTTAGGGGTCACTACATATATCTTACCGATTGGTCTTAATGCAGACAACATTTTTACAGTGTTTCCTGACTTTGTCATAACCAGGATATCTGACTCAAGGTCCCCTGAAATAATTTTCGCTGACTTGGCAAGTGAGAAGGCAACTTTATTCCCTAAGAATTCATCGGGGGTTTCATAATCCTTAATACTAGATTCGACAAATTTTACCACATCGTTCAAATATTCTACTGCTTTTACAGGATATTTGCCAACAGCAGTCTCCTCAGAAAGCATCAATATATCTGCATTATCAAGAATAGCATTCGTTATATCAGAAACTTCAGCCCTTGTAGGTGTTTCGTTATTTACCATAGACTCTAACATCTGAGTTGCAACTATGGAAGGGACGCCAAATGAGTGTGCTTTTTTAATAAGTCTCTTCTGAATAACTGCCACCTCCTTTAAAGGGAGTTCTACACCAAGATCACCTCTCGCTATCATGATCATATCTGAACTCCGAATGATGCCTTCTATATTATTTACCCCAGAAGATGTCTCTATTTTAGATATGATGAACTGGTCTCCCCCATATTCATAGATAATTTCTCTAAGTTCATCAACATTTTTTGATTCCTGGACAAAAGACAGAGCAAAATATTCAACTTCGTTCTTTATGCCCTCATTTATAAATTCCTTATCTCTCTCTGTCAGACTTCCAAGATTTAAAATTTTTCCAGGTATATTAACCCTGGAATTGTTTTTAATTATACCGTCATTAATGGCAAGAACCTTTGCGTATCCCTCATTATTATCCAACACAGAGAATGTTACTCTTCCATCATTAACCAGAATTGTATCTCCTTTAGATAACGTACTCAAAATCCCCTTTTGATTTAAAACAAGATTTTCGTTACCATTTTCATAAATCTGGTATTCTTTATCTTGAATTATTTGGACATTTTCTCCAAGAGGAGTAAGCATTCTAATTTCCGGCCCCTTCAGATCTATAAGCATGGAAGGAATAATTTCTGTATCATTATTTTCCTTTATTTCATCTATTACCTTTCTTACTTTGGATATATAATCAATTTCCACATGGGCAGTATTTATTCTGAATGTTGCCACTCCTAGTGTCATCATCTCTTCCATCTTTTCATAATCAAAAGATGCTGGCCCAAGTGTGGAAATGAATCTTGCCCTGTTCATATTTATCTATGCTTTCTTCGTATTAAACATTATTATACTGTTTTTACGTAATTTCAAATTTGAACCTAATTAAAGGCTTAATTTTTAGTTCGAAATAAATAAAAATCCTTTTTTTATCCCTTATAAATTAAAAGTTAAAATCATAATCTGGAAATCGTAAATATTATGAAGTTATTAAGGAATATGCCAGAGATTGAAGTTTCTCTTAATGCTGTAAAATGCCCTCTATGTGATTTTAATCATAATTTCAAAGTTAAAATAGAATACGAAGACGGAAACAATGAAAAAGCAAAAAATGCAGAAAAAAAGTATTATAATGTATTCATTACAGAAGAAAAGGTAGGTGACAATGTAATCCAGGTACCGGTATATGAAATAGATGGATATTGTCCAAAGAGGAGGAGTCCTTTTAGGATATTAGTTAATCCAAGGATTCCAGTAGATTCAATTCCCACTAACTTCATTGTTACGGTGCTATCGTGAATTCTTGTCAACATCTATTTATTTAAATATTTTAATTTCTCCTAGGTTAAAGCACTGAAAATATTTGAGAAACAATAACTATTTTATTTATTGTAATTATCGGCTAGCGTGGTGAATAATAATTATAATGTGACCCCTTGGGAAGTAACAGGTAAAGTTGACTATGATAGACTTATAGAGCAATTCGGAACACAAAAGATTAATGATGAATTAAAGAAAGAATTTACCGAAATATCCAAAATACCTCCACATGTAATGTTAAGAAGAGGAATATTTTTTTCACACAGAGACTTGAATATGGTTTTAAATGATTATAAAGAGGGGAAAGGATTCTTCCTTTATACAGGAAGGGCGCCTTCCTTAGGAATGCACATTGGTCATCTTATTCCCTTCCTGTTTACGAAATGGCTACAAGATGCTTTTGAGGTCAATGTTTATATTGAGATAACAGACGATGAAAAATTCATGAGGAACCAGGATTATTCGCTTGAACAGACGAGAGAATGGTCAATTGAAAATATATTGGACATCATAGCTGTAGGTTTTGATCCAGATAGAACCTTCATTTTCCAGGACACGGAATACATCAAAAATATGTATCCTTTGGCTATAAAAATTGCTAAGAAACTGAATTTTTCAGAAGTAAAGGCCACATTTGGATTTGATAATTCTTCAAATATAGGGATTATGTTCTACCCGGCTCTTCAAATAGTACCTACGATGTTTGAAAAGAAAAGATGCCTCATACCAGCTGGAATAGATCAGGATCCATACTGGAGGCTTCAGAGAGATATTGCAGAATCTTTGGGATTTTATAAAGCAGCCCAAATACATAGTAAGTTTCTCCCGCCGCTGACGGGGCCTGAAGGCAAGATGAGCTCATCTATTCCAGAATCAGCTATATATCTATCTGATGCCGCAGATATAGTTGAAAGAAAAATTATGAAGTATGCCTACTCGGGGGGACAAGCCACTGCAGAACTCCAAAGGAAGCTAGGGGCAAATCTAGATGTAGATGTGCCATTTCAGTGGTTATATTATTTCTTTGAAGAAGATGATGGTGCAATAGCTAAAATTGCGGAAGATTACGCCCACGGTCTGATGTTAACAGGTGAGATAAAGAAAATACTTGCGAATAGAATAAATGACTTCCTTTCAGAGCACCGCAAAAGGAGGGAAAAGGCAATCGATATCATTGATAAATTCAAGTTTGACGGCAGGCTTGCACGCACAATGTGGGACAAAGTGCACGAATAGTTGTAATGCTCAAAAAATTACCTTTTTCTTAACAAAAAGGATATCAGTGTACCTAAGATCAGTATTATTAGCCCAACTATTACCATTTCAGTTCCATTTATGCTGATTACATACACATATTCCGTAACTTTATTTTTTGACAGCTGGATCGAGACAGTTAAGTTTGATCCACTCACATTTATCATACCGCCTTTATTCAGTGATACTAAACCTGATGGCGGTATTATGGAAAATGAATAACTTCCATTCGGTATTAAAATTGTTAAATAGCTAGAATTTGAATACTCTGTTTTATTGATATTCTGTCCATAAAAGTTTGTGCCGTTTATATCTATTCCCCATAAACTACCTTTCTCTGTTCCATTTATAACAAAAGTAATGTTGTAGTAAATTAGCTCCCACTTAATCAGAATAAAAGAGCTCCTCCCATCAATATTAAAGGTACCATTTGCTAAGTTTGATTTGAAACCCTCAATTGGAGCAACAGAAAAATTGTAAGTCCCGTTAGGAAGATAAATATCAAGAGACTGGTTGTCTGAATCAAATAGGAATCCATTTAGCATAATCGACCAATCTATTCCAGATGGAAGTCCTATTTCACTAAATATTGCTGGATATTTCACTACTGTTATGTTGATTTCAATTGTAATGTTCTTTCCGTTAATAATAAATGATCCACCAGTTACAGGTAGCTTTTCATTCTGTATAAATACAGAATAATTATAAGTTCCATTTTGAAGGTCAACAGTTATGTTATTACTGCTAGAATAAAGGTCGTCTCCGTTAGAAAGTTGTAAGTGCCAATATACCCCTCTAGGTATACCGTGTTCGATAAATGTAGCAGAAAAAACAGAAAGGTCTAAATTTAAATGTTCACCAGGGAGCAGAAAAATATTCTTACTCCATACTTCAGTTCCATTTAAATTTCTAATTAAGAAATTATAAAATCCACCTTTGCTGGAGTTTCCTGAAGGAAAAAGGGTTACGTTTACATTATTGTTGATAAACATATATTTGCTCCCGTTAACATAAAGTACTCCTCTCAACAGTGGGGTTGTAATATTGACAGTACTCAATTGATTTTGCTGATACAATATACCGAGTTTTCCTGGGCCATTAGTTAAATGTGAATAAATTGATCCATTCTGAGGTATATAGGAAAACCTTGAATTAACATTCTCGATAGTCTCAGCAGTGTTAGTTCCAAAGTTGAACGCATTTGGAACATTTTGGTAATTGTGTCCATTCCAAAATAGCAAATTTAAGTTTATTGAAGAATTTCTGTCAAAAGTAGCTGATCCATTTCCTGGTCCACCTATTATAAATTCTGCATCGTAAAGGGTATAACCTGTAGGTTCATATCCAAATCCATCCACTAAAAAGGTTGGTTTAAATGTAAGATCATTAGTAAATATGAATGAAACGTTGTCATAGGCAACCCATCCATTTCCGTCGTTGTAAAGCAAAACTAAATAAGGCTTTCCAAACATATTCACGCTTGTATTCACAGCAAGCTCGATATGATAAGGATAAGCAAGGGATATGTTATTTCCTGGTAAAGAAAAATTGGCTATGGAATAATAATAACTAATGTTACTTGCTGTTCCTATAGTCCCTTCTCCAACTAATGTTGCATTGCTCATTGATGCAGAGGATGAGGAAAAGTTCCATATATTATCAACTAAGTCTATCAAATTACTGGATGTATTCAATTCTGCAACATTCTGTATCCAGTAAACATATAATTTATTTCCATTCTTGAAGATGAGATTTACATTTAGCTGAAATGATACCCATGATTCAGACTGATTAATGGAAGAGTTATAAACAGATAAATTATATACATAAGCATTAGATAAAAATGAATCCGTTGTATAAAAATATGGATTATTTCCTGGGCCTATGCCTAAATCTGCTATGCCCATCGGTGCTGGCTCTTTGTTGTATAGATTATATGGATTAATAGTTTG
>JAVRLO010000049.1:0-6734 GCA_031961395.1 Thermoplasmatales archaeon I-plasma
TTAAGAATCAGGATGATGTGAGGAAGAGTGTTGAGCTTGGAGCAAAAGGTGTTCTTGTAGCATCTGGAATAGTTAAATCCAAGTATCCCATTACCGTGATAAGAGAAATGATAGAAGCACTGGGTGATTAGATGGATGTATTTGATAGAAATAAATATGTGAAAGCAGATATAACCAGAGCGAAAGTGATGTTATCCTCTTTCTTCATAGCCGTATTTCTCGGAATACTGGCAGGTTTACTGCCGTCAGGATTGACTTCAATTGGTTATATCCTTTTACTGATAGTACTGTTTTCAGGAATATTTTTAGTGAGAAGAGCTTCATATGAAATTAAAAAGAGTTCTGATTATCTAATAGTGTTCTTTTTAACACTGCTTGCTTTTATAGGGTTCTGGGTCATTTCACTTAATATTCCCTGAGGTCCATCTGCCAATGTGTGGTTTAACAAACCCCTCTTTTATCTTTTTTGGAATATCTGAATGATTCAGAGGTAAAATTTTAATGTTATCCACAATGAAATCATTGGCAAATCTTATTTTTTTGATTATGCTATTAACTGCATCTGAAAATTTAGTAGTATCTCTTTCTCTGATTACGAACAGTCTATCACCTACAATAAAAGGAGGACCAAATTTTGTTCCATCTCCCCATTTTTGAAGAAAATCCATCAAGTTACCGTTGGTCACAGGTGGACCGGAGTGAATTACGCAGTTATTAACTTCCACGTTTTCTGGTATTAGTACTATGTAACCCTTATCTAAAAGAAAGATAGAAGAGTACAATACTCTAAAACCTAAAGATTCCAGCTCGCTCTTTATGATCGCAGAAGCCCTCCTCAAGTTTGGTATAAGTATTTCATCATTGCATCTTTTGCACGGTATAGATATAGCATATCCATATTTTGGCATATCAAAAGAGTAAGTTTCAGGGAAAAAGAAATTTTTATAGTTCTCCCAGGAAAATGTTTTGCTTGCTAAGATGAATGTAGCTAAATTCTCTTTAGATACGTTTGCTCCTGCATTTCTTGCACTATCAACAGGATCCAATATAACAAGATTTGCATCCTTAAAGTCATCGACTTTTCCTGTTACTGCGTATGGAATTTTCCATTTGGAAACATTAGCGATAACATTGTCAAAACTTCCATATTGATATATGAGAAGCTCTGATACGTATCCTGAAAAACCTTGCACGGAAGATTCAGCACCATATATACCTATTCCTTTCAGGAATTGTTTAAGAATTCTTGACTCATCCTTCATATTTTCTGAAAAATTATTTTTAACAAATTCCACGTGTAAAGGTGTCCTATCAACTGATGTTACCAATGGGTTTCCAGGATCCATTTTATATGCAGGTACAATATCAACTGAAAATCGATCATAATCCAGAATCAAATAAGGATGTTCTGAATACTCTTCTTTGCCTTCTACGAACTCCCTCTTCAAGAATTTTAATATCTCCAGGGGATTAAAATTTTCTGAAAAGAGAAGGAAAATGTCCAGGTCTGACCCCTTTATGTCAGTACCCTTTGCCATGGATCCCCCTAAGAAAACATCAAATTTTAAATTATATTCTTTTTTTATATTTTCCAGTCTTTTTTTTATACTCTCTAGAGTTTCATATTTTTTTCTTATAACACTATCTTCTTCTCTTATAATTTCTAATACCTCTTCTCTTCCTGACAAATGAACACCCTACTTATTAGTTATTAGATAGATTATGGCTTCAGCGGGTTTATAGCCATTTTTCCTTAGGGCTTCGACTGCCTTCTCTCTAGATTCACCTGTTTTCTCCATTACAAGTTTCAGATCTTCTTCATTTATATCATTTTCCTGATTTTTTTCATTGGAAACAGAACCAACTGATTCTTCGCCACCAACTACCTGATATGTTTTAGTTCCCTGAATTTCGAGAATTGTGACCTCAGGATTTTTTATTGTAATCTTTTTATCAGGAAATACAAAATCAACTTGAATCACACCACTCATATCATTGGATTTTATGCCCATCTGTTGCATCATCCTTTTAATCTGTCTTTCGTTGACTCTCCCTCTAATCATTAAAGGTCTATGGTATTTTAAAATATTATCTTTATTGTAAGCTCTATTGTGCGGTTAGAATATAATAAAATATATTTATAAACTTGAATTAATTAAAAGTATAAATATTATGTTACTGATATGTGTCCGACAAATAGTAATGGAGATGATATCCTTTGTCAGATGATCAAGATCAATCGAGAATAACAGTTAGGTTATCCCCCGATTCGTTAAGGAAGATAAATACTCTAATTTCCGAGGGTAAATATAAAAATATTTCAGAATTTATCAGGGAAAGTATTGATTCTCATTTGGAGGAGTTGATGAGCACTGGCCCTTCCCAGAAGATGGCCTTAAGACTTGGTAGAAATGAAATTACATACATAGAGGAAATGGTAAAGAAGGGCATGGCAGTTGACAGCGAAGACCTTATAAGGAGCGCAGTAAGAGATTATATAAGAACAAGAATAAGAGAATTGCAGAAAGATGACATCAGCAGGGTTGCACAGAATGAATGATGCCAAATCAAAAGATATTCGAATCATTGGTATAGGACAGCTTGGGGTTTCGGTTGCATCTTTCTTCTACGATGATCTTCAAACTACCGGGATAGATTACAATAAGGAGACATTTGATGATTGTAAAATAGACAACGGTTTACTTATAAAAAATTTCGATTTTTCATCTGCAGAACGTATGGAGGGAATTTTCCAAGTTGAAAGAGAAACAGTGCTGGAAAATATAAAAAGTCCCGTTGTATTCATAATAGGTCAGACAGAGGGAAAATTCCAAGAAACACTTATTCCTCTTATCATAAAGATCTTGAGAGCGACCGGGGTCTTCCTAGGTTTTTTTGCTATAATACCGTTTGGTGCTAATAAAAAGGAACAAATAGAGAAAATTAACCAGAGTTTTGGATTTTTGGATGTTTTAGAAATCATAGATTCAGATCAACTTTTTAGCAAGAGAAAAGCTGAGAGAATACTAGACATTAACAATGCTTATTATAGCTCTATAGTCGAAAAAATTTCTGCAATATTGAAAATATTGAATAATTCCAGTACTCTTGGTATATCTGTAAGAGACATAAAAATGATGACAGAGATGTTTGGGCCAATATACATAAAAGTATTTAGTTACTCATTCCAGAATTTCAACATCATAGAAAGGGACTTTTTCGACCATATATCATCATTGGATCAAAACAAAATAAAGAGACTTTATTTAATCTTTGAAATAAATGATGATATAGATTCCAATGAAATTTTATCCTTTATTAGGAGGACTAAGGGTAGATTGTCTGGAATAGACATAAGACAGGGGTTTATGCACTCAAACAAAAATTTTGGGTTAATTATACTTCACTTCGGTAATATTTGGATATAGCTGTATTTAGTAACAAAAAGGGAAAATATTAAAATGATCTTAATATCATGTATTCAGGATGCCCAACCCCTATATAGACTCTCTAAAAATTGCTAAGGAACTGGAGAATAAAGCAAAGGAATTTCAAAAGAAAAAAAAGGAAGTTGACGACGGTATAGACTATATTTCAAATATAGTTAATATTTTGAATAAATTCGGGCTGGATTTAAATATAGATGATTATAAGAAGAAAATAGAAGAATCTATCAGGAAAAGGGACATTGATTATGCATTACAAATGATAGAAGAAGTAAAAGCATATTTGGCTGAGGAATGGCGGACATTTTACAATGAAGGTATTGAGACTAGAATTGAAGAAATGCGCAAAGAACTTGGAGAAAAATATGATGAATTCTTCCTTTTTCTAAAGAAAGATAATGTCACTACTTTAGATCAAGAAAATATTAGTAAAATATACGAAAATCTTGTTTCATTGGATAATTTTATAAGAGGAAAGTTGGGACTTGATAAAATTACAAACTTCAAAAGTATAATAGATATTTTAGAACAGGACGTTGAATCTCTATTAAAAAGAAGGGATGAGATTAATGTTACGCTAAAGGACATACTTTCTAAAATATCTCAGCTTGAACTTTACGCATATAAGAACAAATTAGATCTAACGAAAATAGAAAATATTAAAAAAGATGCAATTTCATACTTCAGGCAGGACGAATTGGATAAAACTCTGAAATTACTTGAAGAATATAGAGAAAAGATAACAGAAGTCATTGAGGAGGACATAAAAAGACGCATAGATTCAATAATAAAAAATGTGGAACTTGGAAATAGAATAGAAGTAAATGTGAAGGAATTTGAGGAATCAATTGAGAAATATAAAAATGGAACTTATGAAAATAACCTGAACCAGCTTTCAGACAGTTTAAAGAAGATGGAACAACTTTTAGATAGAAAGCTATTTGATGAGACAGTTTCAAAATTATCAAAACTAAATGCTGATATTAGAGATTTTTTTGGTGACCAAATACCGGACAATATTTCTGAAAACATTAAAAATATAAGAGAATTGATTAAACAAAATGATTTGGAAAAGGCGTTTAGTTCAATAAAATCATTAAGGCAAGAATTAGAGCAAATAAAAGGATCACAATCCTCTTTAAGGGAAAAACTGTCTGTACTTAAAAATTCACTAGAATCTCTACCTTTCGAGGATGAATCGATAAAGGAGATTATAAGTAAGATTAATAACATCTCTTCAAACCGGATAATTCAAAATAAACAGGTAGAAGAAATTGAAAACGAGGTTCAAAAGATAGTTTCTAATTTCGTTACAAAGATTTCGAATGAAATCATGGATGCGCAGTTAATATTAAAAAAATTCAAGAGAATGAATTTAGAGTTTAACGATTCTTTTGTGAAAGAAAAAGACATAGTTACTCTGCAAAAGCTTTTAGATATAAGAGAGAAGGTAAAGGGGGATCTGAAAGAAATAGGAAGCGAAGTAGAACAGAGACTGAAGCAGAATGGGATAGAGATGAGCTGTAGCGAAGGTAGTGATATAGATGTTTTAATAAAATCAATTAGTAAATGCGATGCAGAATACGAAAGGATTGTATCATCTAAATATGATGAATACCTAAAAATACTTTCGAGTTTCATAACATTTTTCAACAATTTAGGGGTAGTTTTACCAAAAATTAAAAATCTTAAAGAGATTTTAGAAGAGCGTCCCGACCGGAAGTCCGATCAAATAATTATGGAGGCTGAAAAAGCAATTACAGAATACAGAGAAATATTAAATGCAGTATTGATCAATAAGAGAAAGCAAGATGAAAATATTGAGGCTCTTACCCATTCTGATGCATTGACCAAGGTAGAAGAATTGCTAAGTGATTTCAATAAAGAATTGTCGGACTTAAAAGAGCATCTTTACCACAGGGCAGTAGAAGTATTCACTCTTGACATAGGAATCCTATATAATGAAGAGCCTCTCATTCAAAATTATGAAAATTTACTAAATCCGGAAAATATAATTAAAGAAAAAATAGCAAGGATAATGAGATTGCTTGACACTCTTAGCTGGCACATTAAAATTAATGATGAAACAACAGAAAAAATATCTTACCAGCATTTAAAAGATTCTTTAGGTAAGGACATAGAAGAAATTTTCACAAAGAATCCAAGCTACCTTCTGAATCCAGAAGCAATAAGAAATATAATACAATTAAATGATTTTAAGTTGACTGCTAATGATAGCAGCGATAATAAAGAATTTGAAGAAATTGCCAGAACAAGAATAATCCAGGATATTAGTTTATTGTATGGAATTGGTGGAGTAACTGATGAAGGATCTTTAGACAATGCAATAAGGGAGAAAGTCTCAAAAATTATTAGTGAAATGAGACTTAAAAGGTCTACAACTCCTCTGAACATATCAATTGGTAAAATAGAATCGATAATGAATGAAAATCCGCGCCAGGCATATATCAATGCAGTTGCTCTATACGACGAGTACATAGAAAAAGGATTTGCACGTAAAGAACTAACTGCAATGCTGTCTAGACTGAGGATGATCAGCAATGAATACAGTCAAGAAATTCCGTGGTTCCAAGATGAGTTCAAAAAGGTTGCGGGTATGATGGTGCTAGGGCAATATATCGATGCGATAAAGAAGCTCGATGATATTGTAACCAGAGCATCTAAAGATTTGCCTTATATCAAATATCTCAAGGACAGTCTGAACGAACTTAACATTGAATCTCAATACCTAAAAGAAGAAGATAAGAGGGAGCTTCTTAACATAAAGAGGATGATTATTGAATATAAATTTAGGGAGGCCTTTGATTCCATAAAGAATATCAATGAGAAAATAAAAAATATGAAGAATGAAGCGTGGTTTAAAGGTAGCAGAGATATAATAGAAATGACGCTCTCTTTAGCTTTAACGAATGCATTTATTGGGTTAAAAATTAATGAAAATCAGATACCAAATGATGTAAGGGCTTTACTCAATTACTATCAAAGGGAATCAGTTGCAAATGCGATGAATGAGATTGGAAATATTAATGAAGTGCTGGAGTCAAAGATAGATTTTTCAAGCATAACTATAGGAAATCAAACTGATATTGGAATGTTTCTCTTCAATCTAAAATCTTCTTTATTATTAAGACTTCTGAAGCAGATTGAGGGGCTCCTTGAAGAAATCAAGGAAAATTCTAAAATGATTATATTTACTGATGCATACGACAACTTTATAGAGAATTTCACCACTATTGGAAGTAATAGTTCTCTGGTAGAATTTTATAA
>JAVRLO010000050.1:0-6702 GCA_031961395.1 Thermoplasmatales archaeon I-plasma
CTCTGTGTTCCTTTTTCCTTAAGTTCTCTGTAGATGCTATCCATTGCCTTGATTGCTGCCCTGAATGCTGTCAAAGGATATATCACTATCCTGTAGCCCAATTTCTCTAATTCTTTTGAGCTAAGAAGCGGGCTCTTGCCATATTCTGTCATATTAGCAAGCAATATTCCCGGAACCTTTTCATGAAATTCTTTGAATTCTTCTGCCGTTTCCAGAGCTTCTGGAAAAATTGCATCTGCCCCGGCTCTAAGATAAAGTTTCGCTCTCTCTACTGCCCTGTCAAATCCTTCTACTGCTCTGGCATCCGTTCTTGCGATTATCATAAAATCCTTGTTTCTCCTTACCTCGGTTGCTGCAATTATTTTCTCGACCATATCCTGTTCAGGTATGACTGACTTCCCTTCCAGATGACCACACTTCTTTGGCATCACTTGATCTTCTATATGAACAGCCGAAACCCCTGCTCTTTCCATCTCTATAATAGTTCTCTCAACATTCAATACCTCACCAAAACCAGTGTCTATATCGACAATGAGCGGAAGACTTGTCATACTTGTTATTTTCCTTGCCTCAGATACTACTTCATCCATAGTAGTAATAGAGAGATCCGGAAGCCCTTGAACTCCCGCAACCCCTGATCCTGATAAATATAGCGCTTTGAAATCATATCTTTCCGCAATCATTGCACCTATCGCGTTAAATACCCCTGGTGCCTCAACTATTCCTTCTTTTATCATCCTTCTAAGATGAGCCGGACCCAGATTCCTGTTGCTCTTTAATGGGTGCATTCCCTAAAACCTCCACTAATTCCTCAATTGATTTATCATCTATATTCTTTATGAAATCCATTAATGAATTCACAAAATCTTCGTTTCTGGTCAATCTGAATCCTTTATTTTTAAGGTCATTCCACGTCATTGGATTTCTAAAATATCCATATGGTACGTCAATTTCCCTTTCATAAATTCCTTGGTCAGTTTGAAATGTCAATTTTGTCGGCAAGAATTCAGGGAACAGCCTATCGTATTCCTCTAATGTTCTTATCTTCATTTTATCCATAAGGTTTCTTATGTTTATATCATTCAAAAATGATTCATTATATGATTCGCTTCTTGGGAGACCATAGAAATATGTGTAGGCTACAGCGAATTTCAGGCTTCTTATCATTGATTTTATATCAGTATTATCATTTATCTCACCATTTCTTACATTCCTCATTTCGATGATTTCGGGGATCACTATTCCTATATTAAGAATATTTCCTTTTACATTTTCTCTCATTTCATTTGCAATTTCCACTGCACTTAAAAGAAGGTCGTCCACTTCGTAATATTTCATAACATTTTTAGACACCCTATCCTTTTTGAAGTCTAAAAAATGCTCACCTTCCATATTTTTGAATATGTTAGGATCAAGATTCACATCTGGAAGTGAATCATTTAATCTGTAAAGAAATGAAAGCTCTCTTGCGTAATATGATGACCTGTATTTGTTGAAATAATAAAATTTCCTTTCCTCATCTCCGATGTTTATAGAATAATTTAGCATCTTTCTGAAAAATTCATCTTTCACATCATGAATTAAACAGATTCCGGTTGCTATTCCGATGGATTGTGGGATACCACTTTTATAGTTTCCTGTCTTTTCAATAAATTCACTGAAGGTTGACGATATTTGATAGGACCCATATACTGCCTTAATAAGGTCGTATCCTTTGGAAGCCTCATTTTCAGCGTGAGCAATTATTGAGGGTATTGCATCAGATGGATGATTTTCCATTCTTGACGGATAGAAATCCCTGCAATTTGACTGTTCAAGCATCATGGTATTTATCATTGAAACATACTCTGTAATTGCCCTTTCCCTTTTAAAAAAAATTGTGCTATTTTGTTTCCCATATGAAGGACTAAGACCTTCCGCAATAGATCTTATATTTTTTTCATCTGTCCAAGAATTTATTATAGTATCATATATCCTCTTCTTAATCTCTTCTGTTACATCAAATGTTAACTCACTATCATTTAGGGCTCTTATCTCCTGCAATAATAAGCTATCAAATTCCATTGATATTATATACCTTTTCTATAAATAATACTATTGGAAATAATCAATTATAAGTTCACATATGTCTGTTGAATAAAATGCAATTCTCTCAGCATCCTCCAGAATTTCCGCAATCTTAAGGTCGTCTTCCACATTAGACAAACTGCCTGAGATAATGCTTCTTTGAGTCCTGAAAAAGTCTTTCTTTGAGATTAGATTATTTGCTCCGTCTATATCCCTCTTAAAATAATATTCCATTGCCTGTTCAAGAACTTGGATTGATTGATCGATAAATTTTGAAATTTCTGAATTCTTTAATATTTTACTTTCAGCGAGATAGTATATTCTGACTCCATGATCTGCAATTCTTTCTAGGATTCTCGATACAAGTAGAAATGCCAGTGCCTCCTCCGTAGATATCTTGTTAAGCTGCAGAACTGAGTAATCCTTCAAACTTTGGTTAAAAAGCCTTTGAATATATATATTGAATTTATCCACTTCATTTTCTTTCTTTGCAACATATTCTTGAGATATTTTTTGTTCACTGATAGATTCTCTAACAATACTTCTGACCAGTGTATCCATCCTCTTTAGAGCCTTTTCAAATGTTAGAGTTGGAAGAGATATTATGTCTTCCAATATTGCCTCATTCTGACTTTCTTCTATGACTTCAAATCCAACTGTTAGTTCCATAAATTTATTGATTGTATAATCTAGGATTGATTTACTTTTACTTCTTATTGTTATTCTTTTGGTTCCCTGAATATACTTGGAGATTAGTATTCTCATATCATTGTCTGGATTTTCAGAAGATTTAAGCTCAATGACTGATGTGGCGTCCTCCCTTGTCTTCTCAAATGGTTCCAGAATTATTGCCCCTCTCTCACTATAGTTTAACGATACTTTTGATCCTACTTTCAGATTAAAATTCTGACACCATATCTTAGGCAGGGATACAACTAGTGTTGACCCTCCAGTTTTCTGAATCTTTCTTACTTCCACTAATATATATTTATTTTATGTATTTCAATTCTACCAGATATTGCATCCGCAAAATGGTAATTTTTTCTTTAAGAAAAAGGAATGAATAGATCATGATGCTATTTTTAGCTTCATATAATACATAATATCTTTAATACCATACTTATTAATAGTACTATGGAACAGACTTTTGAGTCTATGATATCTCCCGAGTTCGAGATAAGTCCAAATTCGAATATAAAGAGTATGGAAGAGGTCTATAAGAGATTTGGACATCTAATGAAACCCGGGATGTTAGCTCTGAGAGTAACAGCATCGCTGTGCCCTGAATGCGTAGCCGAAAACAAATTCGATAAAATGAAGATTCCAGCTCTTGTTTATGCAGAGGGCGGCGAAGTAAAAATGATAAAAGAATGTCCTGAACATGGCGTAACGAAGGAGAAGTATTGGGAAGACTACGATATGTACATGAATGCAAAAAAATGGTCAGATAAGGGAATAAAACTAGAAAACCCCCAAATAACTCTAGCAGCCGAAAAAATAGATTGCCCAACCCACTGCGGACTTTGCGTAAAGCATAAGAGTCACACTGGATTGGGAAATATAGTACTAACAAACAGATGTGATCTTTCTTGCTGGTACTGCTTCTTCTATGCAAAGGAAAACGATCCTATATATGAGCCATCCTTGGACCAGATTAGGATGATGCTCCGAAGAATGAGGAATGAAAAACCGGTTGGAGCAAATGCTGTTCAGCTCACGGGTGGAGAACCGACACTGAGGGACGATCTTCCTGAAATTGTAAAGATTGCCAAAGAAGAAGGATATGACCACGTGCAACTTAACACAAATAGTATAAGGGCAAGCAGGGACCCTGATTTCATACAGAAATGCCACGATGCAGGGGCAAATGTCGTATATACAAGCTTCGACGGAGTTACCCCACGGTCCAATCCTAAGAATTTCTGGGAAATACCGAAAGCCCTTGAAACATACAGAAAGGTTGGTGTTGGTGTTGTTCTGGTTCCAACTGTTATAGGAGGGGTTAATGATGGAGAGCTTGGTGACATAATTAAATTTGGTTTATCAAATATAGACGTAGTAAGGAGCGTCACTTTTCAGCCGGTTTCACTTGTAGGGAGAATGCCAGATAAATTAAGGGAGAGACAGAGAATTACGACCCCTGGTTCAATAAAGAAAATAGAAGAGCAACTTGATGGTGCTATCGGTAGAGAAGATTTCTTTACCGTTCCAAGTACTGCTGCAGTTACAAATTTCGTTGAGGCTCTCAAAGGTAAACCTACTTATAGGCTCAGCATACATTTTGCCTGTGGTATGGGAACATATGTCTTCAAGAAAGATGATGGTTCTATAATACCTGTAACAAGATTCATCGATGTCGCAGGTCTTTTCGAGTACCTAAATGAACTCTCCAATGATATAAACGATTCCAAAATTAAGACTCTGAAGAAAGCCTCTGCACTAACATCACTGCTCAGAAAGCTGAATTCATTCGTGGATGAGAGTAAGGCACCACCAGGATTCAATATGAGGGAAATGATATTCGGCGCATTTACTGGAGGGGATTACCACGGCCTGAAGGCATTCCATTACAAATCGCTGTTCATAGGATTTATGCACTTTATGGATCCTTATAATTACGATGTTGATAGGGTCGAAAGATGCGATATACATTATGCTATGCCCGATGGAAAAATAGTTCCATTCTGTGCATTTAATGTAATCCCTGAGCTTTACAGAGACGCTACACAGAGAAGATTTTCAATGGATCCCAAACTTTACGAAGAGAAAACTGGTATAGACCTCAGAAAGGAGAAGTATGTGAGGAAATACACAGACCAAGAGAAGGAAGAAATAATAAAGTTCTACGAGAAATCTATTGGTAGGAAAATAATGTAGAGTTAAATTATTTAAAAATTACTTTATTTTTTAATATATTATATTTATTATCATTCAATAATTTAATAGCCTCCACTATAGCCTTATGTTCTAATTCATGTATACGCTCCTGCAGTGTCTCTGGAGTATCGTCATCTCTTATTTCTAGACATTTTTGTAATATTATGGGCCCACCGTCAACTTCTTCTGTTACAATATGCACTGTGCAGCCACTAACTTTCATACCACTTTTTAAAACTTCTTCATGTACTCTTAATCCAAACATCCCCTTACCTCCAAAAAGAGGAAGTAATGACGGGTGTAGATTAATCATAATTTTTTTACCGATCAACTCTTTCGGTATAATTTTTAAAAATCCAGCTAAAACAACTAGATCAACTTCATTGAAAACTTCTTCCATTTTTTGAACGAAATTATTATTATTAATAACTAATGTTCTTATGTTGTTGTCATTTGCCCTTTTAAGGGCCTTTGAATTAATTTTGTCAGACACAACGTATTCTATGGATATATTTTTTAAATATCCGGACTTAATTGAATCAATTATGGCCTGAAGATTTGTTCCCTCTCCAGAAGCTAGGACTGCCAACCTCATCTGTCATAACAATCTCATCAAGTATATATTTACTTTTATCTCGTAAGTTTAGTGCCATCTGCATCTCATAGAATGTAATAACCGGTCTAGAAAATGTTGCATAATCTTCTATAGTAACCCTTGGGCAGGCTGTATTCACATACACCTCCCCTGGGAAATTGATTAAAATTTCATCCCGGATGAGATCTGAATATATTATGAATGCATTTTTTCCATTTTCTTCCAGTAACTTTTTTGCTACATTGGCCAGGGTGTATCTCGTTTGACCTATCTTTGAAGATACTAGAATTCCAAAATTGTTTGCTCTGGATGCCTTATCAATAGCTGAATATCTTTGATTGAGGAACTTTTTTTTGTAATCTTTCAAATTGATGTATTCATTTGTTCTAGGGTTAAAAGCTATAACTTCTTTTTCAAGGGCTAAGGCTATCCCCAGTGGATGGAAAATTCCTTCTCCCACGAAAAGTATACCCTCATCATCGCTCCTAGCAGATGAAACATTGCAACCAAGAATTTGCCCGGGATAAAGAACTCTTGAATCCCCTCTCTTAAGGGTAACCTTAACATTGCAATTTTCTAATTCCTTTTTGATCCTCGGCAATTCATTGGAATATGTTACATTGGATGTTAATATCAAAGATGAGAATGGAATTTTAGTACAGTCAATATTGTATTTTACTTTCTCCTGAAGTTCAACAAATTTTACATATGGGAAACTTCCAAGGTTTGGAATAGGACTATGGCCAAATTGTATAAGAAGATCCCAATTCCCTTTTTGGGGGATGTCACATGCCCCCCAAAATGGGTCTCCAAGAAATATCAATTCTTTCCCTTTCAAGCTTTCTATGAGTCTATTTGACTGCCTCTTCAAACCTTCTGGGAGTTGTATTGCAACAGTTCTTGCCTTCCTATATCTTTCATCTTCTGTAATATCTCTTATTGTTTCTTCAAAATCCATATGTAAAAGGTTATATTAATCACCTTATTAACGATTAAGCCGTGGTAGCCAAGCGGCCCAAGGCGCCAGCCTTGAGAGCTGGTCCCCTTATGGGGTCGGGAGTTCAAATCTCCCCCACGGCGTTTTCAATTAATTACCTATCTTTTTAGGTATTTTTGATCACTACATTCATGATTTCCTTCTGTATTTCGGATAGAGAGACCAT
>JAVRLO010000051.1:0-6664 GCA_031961395.1 Thermoplasmatales archaeon I-plasma
CTATGTAAAGACACTTTTATATTTATATGAAATTTTATTATTGAAATGTAAGGTTTCCTATAAAATTGTATACATTTGATAATAAAAAGAGAAAAAATATACAAATTTATTGTCGAATTTCACTTTCAGATAGCACGTAAGTAATTATTACAATCACCACTGTCATGGCTAGGAGAGCTAGGAAATTAGTTAGAATAGTTGAAGTCTGGGATGCTGTAAGAGAACCATTGATTATTACAGTTCTGATAACAGTTGCTGACCATGAAACTGGGTTATACTGTGCTATATCTGCAAGCCAAGGTGCCATTAGATTTTTAGGGAATAATGCAAAGCTTGCAAACATTAGTGGCAAATTGACGAGGTTTACTATTCCCATTATAGTTTCCTGTCTAGTAACCCTTATCGCAATTACTGAGAATATACTGGAAAATAAAATGCTCACAAGGGAAACAGTTGCAATGATCAAAAGAACGTCAAGAGCAGAAAATGATTTCGCTATTTCTAATCCGTTAGGAATCAGTAGAGCCGCAACAAATAATATGAGTATCTGGACCAATATTCTTATGGTTGCGGATATTATTTTTGAGAATACAATAGAGCTCCTGTGAATTGGCGAAGATAAAAATCTTCCAAGCGTTCCAAGCCTTCTGTCCCATATTATATTCAATCCAGAGAACATGCCAGTAAAGAGTGCAGTTGTTGTTGCAACACCTCCAAGAATGAATGTAATATAATTAGGTGCACCCTGGAGTATTAATCTTCCTGCCGCTCCAAATCCTCTCGTTATGTCAAACGCACTTCCAAAAAGCGCTATCCAAAAGAATGGCTGAAGAAGTCCTACAATAAAGAAGGTAGGATTTCTATACCATTTTTTCATCTCCCTAGATGTTAAAGGCCACAGTCCGCTCATCTTCTCAGCCTCCTCAGATTCATCATCATCCTTCTAGCATCTCCTTCACCTTCCTCTTCTGGTAGTGCCCTTCCCACATATTCCATAAAAACTGTATCCAATGAAGGTTTATCCACTTGATATCTCAGAGGTTCTATTCCGTTTGATTTCAAAGGTTCAATTATCTCAGGAAGAACAATCTCAGATGATTTAACTTTGAATCGAGCAGTTTTTTCCGTGACTTTTATAGGTGAATAATTAGCTAAGACCTCTATACCCTTGTTCATGTCTTCACTACTCTTAAAAGAAATAGTAAGTATATCCCCGCCAACATTATTTTTAAGCTCATCTGGAGTACCAGAGACCACAACTTTTCCTCTATTAATTATGGAAAGTCTATCAGAAAGTGCATCAACCTCTTCTAAATAATGGCTTGTTAATATTATTGTTATATTCTTAGTTTCCTGAATATTCTTAATATAATCCCACATTAAGGATCTGGTTTGGACATCCAGTCCGAGAGTTGGTTCATCCAGGAATAAAATTTTAGGATCATGAACTAAACCAGAGATGAGCTCCAATCTTTTTCTCATACCCCCGGAATATTGTCCTACCAATCTGTTAGCAGCATCCTGAAGGTCAACAAGCTTTAGCAGTTTATCAATATTTTCTCTAGCTATTTCCTTTGGAACATCATAAAATTTTGCTACCATCATCAGATTTTCTATTCCTTTTAAATCTTCATCTGTGGTTAAGTCTTGAGGAACAAGTCCTATTATTCTTCTAACTTGCATGGATTGCTTTATAATATCCAGGCCTGCTACAGTAGCCGTTCCAGAAGTTGGTTTAATTACAGTAGTAAGCATTTTTATTGTTGTTGATTTTCCAGCTCCATTAGGTCCTAGCAATCCATATATTGATCCTTCTTCTATCCCTAGATTAAGGTTATCAACCGCTTTTATCCCACCCTTGTAAATTTTGGTTAAATTTTTTGTTTCAATAATGTTCATTTTTTATACCTCCGCTCATCTGAAATTTTAATGAATTTTTCTCCAATCGTTTTAATCCTATCTAAATAGGGAACTATATCATCTCCAAGATCAACCAGATATTCTGTGCAACTTTCGGCTTCATCAAGGCACCTGTCTATTGTTCCCAATTTAAATTTATCTGTATTTTCTTTATCTATTCCTAGAAATTCCATACCTTGACGGGTAAGTTCGTAAGTACCGTCACTGTTCCTCTGGATCATCCCTTCATTGACAAGAATTTTGAGAGTTGGATAAATAGATCCGGGGCTAGGTTTCCAAAAACCCATGCTCCTTTTTTCCATCTCTTCGATAATATCAATCCCCCTCTTCTTTTCGTTAGCCAAGATCCACAGTATGTAATATCTCAAACTCCCGTGTCGTTTGAACATTTGTGAAAAATTAGAAAAGTCTGTCATTTATTCACCCATATCGAATCCGATATCAATTTCGATAATAAATATATTATCCTAATATCATTTATCATATTATTAAGAGCTGTAAATAGGGATAAATTAAAGTTATATCGGTACAGCTAATTTGGATTTTGATCCTAAATCTTATTCATAATAACTAATAATAAAGTTTGAAATAAGTGATATTCCCATATTCCAAATAATAGTAAATATAAGAATATACTGTAGTGATATGAGAGATACAATAGATGTTGAAGGATTACCAAAATTGGGACCTTACTCTCTTGCAATAAAAACAGAGAACCTGGTTTTTCTGTCTGGACAGACAGGAGAAGGAAATGATTTTCAAACACAATTCAAGAACGCTATGAAGAAGGTCGAAATAATATTGAATAAAGCTGGGTCATCTTTGAATAGTGTTCTAAAGGTTACTATATATCTAGCCAAGTCAGATTATTTCAAAGAGATGAACGAAGTCTATAAAGAATATTTTAATTCAAGTTTTCCGGCTAGGACAACTCTGGTAACATCTTTTCCAAACGAAAAGGTAATGGTTGAAATCGATGTTATAGCTAATATACATTAATTAAAAGTATGGAAATGATAATTAAGGTGAAAGTGAGAAAAGGGGAAGCCAGGGTAGAGGAAAAAGACGGGTATATTATCGTCTATACTAATGTCCCAAGAGAAAGAAACAAGGCCAATTATGATATAATTAAGCAGCTTTCAAAGTATTATGGAAAGGATGTTAGGAACATAAAAATTATAAGGGGAGGAACATCCAGTGACAAGATCATTGAAATTTTATGAAGATTTTTCAAATAAACCTATATATTCATGTTTAAAAATATAATATCCGCCTAATAGAGCTCTATATCTCCAAAGTTCTGATTGTTGGTTTTTACCCCTCGTATACTCTATATTTTTTACGATAATACTTTTAAGTTTAAATCCGGAATGAGAAAAAACATCCATACTTTTGAATCCTAAAGGTATCAATTCACCGTCTTCATACTTGTCTCCAATAACAAGTGCTAGATAACCCCTACTTTTCAGAATCGAATTCAAAGAAATAGAGAGTTCTTTGAGATCGTTGAGAAATTCATCAACACTCTTTGCATTAGAAAGATCTTCAGGACTTTCAGAGAATTTTATAATATCATGGTAAGGTGGATGAACTATTGCCAAATCAAAGTACTTTATATTGAAATTTTCCATAATTTCGAAATAATTTATTTTTAAAGAATTTCCTTGAATCAACCTGCCTTGCACATTTTCCCAAATCCCTATTTTCTTAAAATGTTCATTTGCTAATTTTACAGTATCATTATTCAATTCAATACCTATGCATCTTCTTTTTAGCCTCTCAGCTTCAATGAGAGTAGTGCCACTTCCAGCGAAAGGGTCTATAATCCAGTCACCCGTTTTAGAGAATCTAAGTATTATTTGCCTTGGAATTTGAGGAATAAAATTACCCCAGTACCATCCTAAGTGACCTCCCTCCCTATCCCTCTTGTCAAATATCCATAAACTATCCGTTTTGATTTCACTATAACTATCAATCCTGTTAAGATCAATATCATTTACCCCATTGGTTTTCACACCTAATAGGGATTTCTTTAGTGACCTTAAATAATATTTCTTCCGTTCTTGAGTTTGGGAGTTATGAATCTTTTCTAAAATTAGTTGTAAAAATTCGATATCCTTCTCACTATATTCATCATTTTTTTGGAATTTAAGATTCCTTATGTATTTATCCAGCTTTTCTATATTATTCACGAATACGGAATCTTTAGAGTCAAGCGCTTTCTCTATCAATTCAACCAATGAACTCTTTGTAAAATATTTATCAGAGGTCACAGATTGTAAAGTCAAATCAATTTAAATATTGTTGCCTTTTAACCATCAGAATTAAGGAAACATTTTCTAAGAGTATATTATATTCATACAATGGAAAGGCCTGACTGGGATGAATATTTCATGAGGATGGCCTATATGGCCGCTACTCGATCAACCTGCACAAGAAGAAGAGTGGGGGCAGTAATCGTAAAGGATAAAAGGATAATATCAACTGGATATAACGGACCTCCGACAGGATCATTACACTGTGATCAAACAGGATGTCTCAGGGAAATGCTCCATATACCTTCTGGAGAAAGGCACGAACTTTGCAGAGGATTGCACGCTGAACAAAATGCCATAATACAGGCGGCCTCAAATGGAACTGCTATTTCCGGAGGTATAATATATGTGACAACCCACCCATGCGTTGTATGTAGCAAGATGCTCATTAATGCCGGAATTACAGAAATTGTATACGCAGAAGGATATCCAGATGAACTATCGGAACTTATGCTTATAGAGAGCAATATGAAAACAAGAAAATATACAATCTCTGAAAATTTCAAAAACCTATTGTTTGAAGGAAGTTTTGAGCTCATAAAAGAAGGTGAAGATTGAGACATTGCAAAATTTTAATAAATAATGTGTAAATCTTCAAGAATGAAAGCAGTAGAAAAATTCATCACTGTTTATGGAAAGAAAGTTCATTATTATGAAAGTCTGATATCAAACCCCAAGGATACTGTTGTTCTTCTTCACGGGAAATCTTTTAAAGCAGAAACATGGATATCGATCAATGCAGACATACATTTTAACGACATTGGTCTTAATTTTATAGCTATTGATTATCCAGGCTGGGGGCAATCTGAGAGTAACGAAAAATTTTGGCCTCCCACTGAGAAATATGAAAATGCTTCAATTTTTATTGAGGAATTCTCTAAAGCTACAAAACTAAAGAGATTCTCGCTGCTAGGAGCATCATTTTCCGGTCCATTTATAGTCTCTTTTGCATTTAGGCATCCTGAAAATATCAACAAGCTCCTTTTTATCGGAACAGTCTGGTCTGAAGAGATTGCTGAATACGTTGCTTCTCTTGATAAACCCGCTCTCATAATGTACGGGGCTAATGATACTGTAATACCGAAGGAAGCTTCGGAAAAATATAAGAAATCATTGAGAAATAACAAGTTTATAGTTGTAGATGGCGCTCGTCATCCACTTTATCTTGATAAGCCAGAGGTATTTTTCAATGCAGTAAAGGATTTCTTTTCCTAATTTTTTATCGCTTTTAGAAATAATTCAAATGTTAATAAATTTGTTTATTAATATAAAAATAAAAATTGACACTATATCTTTTTCTTTATATCGAAGCGTTTCTCATAGTATTTCCAAATATCATAAAAATTAAAGAAATCAGAAAAATCAAAAAGTATCTATTTTATCCTTTATAGGAAGATAGGCGTCTTCTATTCTCTTCATTTGCTGTTCTGTAAGTCTCCACCCTGCAGATTGTAAATTTATTGTTGCTTGATCTCTATTCTTCGCGCCGGGTATTGGAATTACGTTGTCATGAGCAATCAACCAGTTAAGGGCAATTTGTACAACTGAATGTCCTGTTTCGTAAGATATTTCTCTTAAAACATTGAGAAGGGGGGTTACCACATGTATATTTTCTTCGCTGAATAATTTGTTTGATTTTCTAACATCAGAGGTATCAAAGTTTGCATGGTCATATTTAGATGTTAAAAGACCCTGAGCTAATGGGGAATATGCTATTACTCCTATATTCTCCTTTGTAAGGTATGGTAACATCTCATCCTCTATTTCCCTCTGGATTATGTTATATCTTACTTGATTAGAGATTATATCCATCGTTGAAAGATAAGACCTGGCTTCTTCAATTTGGCATATGCTAAAATTTGACAAGCCTATATATCTGATTTTGCCGTTGTTAGCAAGCTTTTCAAGAGTTTTCATTGTATCCCTGAGAGGGGTATAAATGTCTGGCCAGTGGATCTGATAGAGATCTACATAATTGGTGTTAAGTCTTCTCAAGCTACCCTCCAGAGCCCTTTCAACATAATCTGGTTTAAGATGGGTTCCGGAAACTTTAGTAGCAATCACAATTTCGTCCCTATAATCTTTAACAACTTCCCCTATTAGTTTTTCAGAATGACCATCACCATAAACCTCAGCTGTATCTATAAAGTTGATTCCCAATTCAATTGAAGTAGACAAGGCATTTTTTACATCATTATCTGAAATTTTACCCCACCCTTTTGCACCAGCCTGCCACGCCCCCAGGCCTATAGCAGACACCTTTAGATCGGATTTACCTATTTTTTTAAATTCCATAACGTTAAAGTACTGCTTTTATAATTATTTTTTCTACATGTATTCAGCATGAAGATAATCAAAAACGAGTATATCTTATCACAGGAATTTGTCCCTGAGAATATACTTGCCAGGGATGATGAAATGAATAAACT
>JAVRLO010000052.1:0-6649 GCA_031961395.1 Thermoplasmatales archaeon I-plasma
CTGAAGAAAGAATTATTAAAGTAACTATAAGAACTAGGATTACTTTTAATCCCTTCATTATAGAAATTTATATTTTTGCCATATTTAAATGCTTTCTTAAAACCAAGCCTTTTTCTTATTTAACCTTTCAGATTAGATTTGTGAAATTATAAATTTATTTATTCAAGCCACCGACGGGATTTGGACCCGCGACCTCGTGCTTACCAAGCACGCGCTCGTACCAGGCTGAGCTACGGTGGCGTTAACAACGTATAAACATAACCTAATAAATCTTTTTGACTCCTTCTAATGTTTGTCGTTACAAGACATTAAAGAGTCAACGAATGATATTATTTTAGTATATTTTGGAAGAATCAATAAAAGAGAAGTTTGATTTCAAATCATATACCTAAAGGAGAATATCTCAAATAATGAAGCTAGAATATATCATAATGAAATAATCATAAAGTGCACCCACAATTTCATATTCTAAAGATGTTAAATAATTCTAATTCTCCATTATTATGAATGTAACTCTGATGTAAAATCGTATATACAGAAAATAATATGTTGAATATAGTAACCCTAACAATGTGATAAATTTCTATTTCTTTTCATAATAAAGCTGAGAAGCCACATTAATATGATATTATAAAAGGAGCTATATCATTTCATATTTTTTAGAAGTATTTCCTTTTTATGCTCATTTTATTAAGAAAACATAATTAACTTAGAATCAATTAAGGTTGAATGCCAGATTATGATGCGATTGTGGTGGGAGCCGGTAATGCAGGATCTGCCGCTGCGATTACCATGGCTAGTAGTGGACTAAGTGTTCTGCTGGTTGACAGAGCTGACCCTCCAGGTGCTAAAAACCTTTCAGGAGGAGTACTCTGGGGTAACGATCTATCTCGAATTTTACCTAAATGGCAGTCTGAGGCACCTTTAGAAAGGTTCATAGATAATAAAAAGATAGGATTTCTTACCGAAAAATCTTCTATAACAATAGATTTCAAAACAAAATTTTTTAATGAAAACATTGTAGGAAACACAGTTCTAAGAGCTAAGTTCGATCCCTGGATGGCTAAAAAA
Organism: Thermoplasmatales archaeon I-plasma; assembly: GCA_031961395.1. Classification (GTDB taxonomy): domain Archaea; phylum Thermoplasmatota; class Thermoplasmata; order Thermoplasmatales; genus JAGDXO01. The sequence goes on from JAVRLO010000052.1 coordinate 1,072, forward strand.
GCTAAGGAAGCAGGAGCACTGGTGATTCCAGGAATTACGGTTGAGTCTCTAGCTATAAAAGATAGAACGGTTATGGGGGTTCAGGAGTCCGGAGATACTATAACAGCAAACGTAGTACTTTTAGCTGAAGGTGTAAATCCTAGATTGTCAATAGAGGCAGGCTTAAGGAAACCACTCCAGGATAAGGAAATCTCCGTCGGGGTCAAAGAGATAATAAAAATGAGCCCACAAAAGATTGAAGATAGATTTAATTTAAAAGAAGGTTCTGGCGTAGCTTCTGAGTATATTCTTGGCAACTTAGGTGATCTAAATATCGGTGCATTCTTATATACAAACAAGGATAGTATATCTCTAGGAATAGTATCGCCTATGGAAGAGCTAAGAAGGAATGGTGTAACTCATACGTACGACCTAATAGAAATATTTAAGGAACATCCTTCTATTGCTCCGCTCATAGAGGGGGGAACTGTTGCAGAATATGGTGCACATCTGATACCAGAAGGAGGACTGGAGAGTGTTCCGCAATTATATGGGAACGGCTATATGATTCTGGGGGATGCTGCAGGATTTGCATTTTCTAATGGTCTTGTATTGCAGGGAATGAATTATGCTATATTATCAGGTATAGTAGCAGGGGAAACTGCAGTAAAAGCAAAGACGATGAATGATTTTTCTGCAAAGTCACTTGCTGAATATGAGAGAAAATTAAATGAAACATACGTTCTCAAAGATTTAAAAACGTTCAAGGACATAAGGAAAGTTACCGGGAATCCAAAGATGTATACCGTATATCCACAGTTATTGGAGGGTATTCTACTTGAAACCTTATGGGAAAGAGGACAACCCAAGAAGAAGGTCAGGGATATACTCAGTGAAGCTGCTGGGAAGTTAAATATGGGCAAAGTAAAGGCTCTTACAGACTTTTACAGTATTTATAGGAGGATGTAAATATGATGGATATAAAAGAAAGATTGGGGACGATAAAATATGATGTTGATAAGGAATATGCGCACATTACTGTTGATGAGGCCATTTGCGAAAAATGCCCGCATCACTTCTGCGTGATGGCTTGTCCTGCCCAGTGCTATACACTTCAAAACGGAAAGCTTATGTTTAATTATGAGGACTGCGTAGAGTGTGGAACTTGCTCAATAGCGTGTGACCAGGGCTCTGTAACCTGGCACTATCCAAAGGCTGGAAAAGGAGTAGTTTACAAATTCGGGTGATCAGGATGCTAAAAATGGCTGTGATGATAAAACAAGTTCCAGACAGTCAGGATATTACTATAGACCCAGTAACTAAGACTCTCAACAGGAGTCAGGCTAGAAATATAGTAAACCCTCCTGATCTCAATGCTCTAGAAGCGGCCCTTTTGTTGAAAGATAAGCATGGAGGAGAAATTACAGTTATTACAATGGGACCTCCGATGGCAGATGTTGCTCTTCTTGATTGCATGGGCAGAGGGGCTGATAAGGGAATTCTAGTAACAGATAGATTCTTCGCAGGGGCGGATACTTGGCCAACCTCTTTCACACTTGCTTCCACAGCAGATTATCTTGGAGGCTTTGACATAATATTCTGCGGGGAGGAAACAACTGATTCATCAACTGGACACGTAGGTCCCGGTATTGCGGAGTTTCTTGGATACCAGCAGGCAACTTACGTCAATAAAGTAGAGTACGAAGAACCCTACTTTATAGTAGAGAGGGATATAGAAGGAGCAACAGAGACCTTAAAAATAGGTAAGCCTGCAGTTGTTACTATAACTTTAAATGCAAATGTGACGAGAAGACCAACCCTAAAGAAGAAGATAGAAGCATATAAGAAAGGTGTAACACTTGTAACCAACAAGGAATTAAATCTGGATCCGAATTGCATAGGTCTTAAGGGTTCTCCTACGATTGTTAAAGATATGAAAACAGTAGCTGACCCTGTTAAGACGCCAGTTAAACCAGGGATAGAGGAACTGGACAAGGTGATTTCAGTACTTGTTGAAAGGGGGATTGTAAAATGATAAAAAATAAATGTGCAACTCCAGCAAAGGACCCGGAAAATTATAAAGATATATGGATCTGGCTAGAACAAAATGACGGGCATCTATCAAGAGTTGCACTTGAAATGGCAGGAATTGGCAGGAAGCTTTCGGATAAATCTGGAGAAAGGCTTGTCGGAATTTTGCTAGCAGATGAGTCTGGCGAGGAAATGGCAAAAGAAGCTATAGAGTACGGTGTAGATAAGGTTATTTATGTAAAGAATCCAGTTTTCAAGCATTATAGAACATTCCCGTATGCTGATACTCTAGGATCACTGATTATGGAGAGAAAACCTAACTATTTCATATTAGGTGCAACTCATAACGGGAGAGATTTAGCATCAAGAATTGCAGTAAGAGTCAATACCGGCATTACTGCAGACTGTACTGAAATAGACATAGATACATCTAAAAGACTCTTGGAAGCAAGAAGACCTGCATTCGGTGGTGCTATACTAGCAAACATACTGTGCAGAAATCATAGACCACAGATGGCAAGCGCCAGACCTGGTATATTCAAGCCTATAGACAGAATTCCAGGAAGGCAGGGAGAGATAGAAAGACTCACGAGTAACATAAAGGAAGAGGATGTAATCACCAAAGTTTTGAAAATAGTACCTAGGGAGGAAATTGATATAACAACAGCAGACATTGTTGTGGCAGGTGGTATGGGCCTCGGCAAGAAAGAAGGATTTAAGATGCTCGAAGAGCTGGCAAATGAGTTGGGAGGAATAGTTGCCTCGTCAAGACCTCCAGTCGATGCAGGATGGATTACAAGGGACAGACAGGTTGGACAGACTGGAAAAACTGTCCATCCAAAATTGTTCATTGCAGTAGGGATTTCTGGGGCTATACAGCACGTTGCCGGTATGAAAACATCCGAATATGTTATCTCTATCAATAAAGATCCTAACGCACCCATTATAAAATATTCAGACGTAGCACTTATTGGCGATGCATACGAGATCGTTCCAAAATTTACTGAGGCTATAAGAAAAGCTAAACTTGAACTGAAGAATAAACCAGTGCAAGCAAATACTTCAAAATAGATGAGATCTAATTTTAATTTTTTAATTAACTTTTATTCATTAATTGAACTTTTCAACAAACTTTCTAATTTTTATGGATTTTTGTATTGGTGGCCAGCGAATGAACCCCTTGAGGTAATAGAGGGTGCAATTCTTGCGCAAAATACCTCCTGGAAGAATGCTGAGGCATCCGTTAAAAATTTAAGAGGATTATCTATTGAATTGATTATTAACAGTGAAAATGAGTTTCTCATACCTTTAATTAAGGAGGCTGGATTCTATAGCAGAAAATCGATATATTTAAGGAATGTATTATCATTTTACAAAAGAAAAATTTATGATACCCCAGGAATTTTTGATGCTAGGGAAGAATTACTGAAGGTAAAGGGGATAGGCAGGGAGACGGCGGATTCCATTGCATTATATGCATTCAATCAGAGAACATTTCCAGTTGATTCTTATACTATTAGGCTGTTCAACAGATACTTTTCACTCAATTTGAGCTTAATGGACTATGAAGAAGTGAGAACTTCTGTTTCAAATGTTTTTGATACTGAAATGTTGAGGGAATTTCATGCTCTAATTGATGAACATTCTAAAAGAATTTGCAAAAAGAATCCTGACTGTAATAATTGCTTCCTAAAAGAAAATTGTATGTTTCAGTGAACTATTCCGCTCCCTATAAGTCTCCACCTATTAAGTATCTTCCTGGATATTGCGACATTCTGACCTGGAAGAGCTATAACTGGATATTTTAGGTCAACTTCTACGTTATCTCCCTTAACAGATGTCACTGTTGCTACTGTAACCGCTGTTGCAACATTCAATAAAAGAGTTTCTCTATTCGATATTTTATCGACTTTCATCTCTTGCGAACTTCCTACTACCTTTTCAAGAATATTGACTTTCAGACTTAACGAAAATACAGGTTTGGGAATAGTTCCTTTCTTTCCCACTATCATTCCTACAAGACTATCTCCCTTCGTCACGTACGGATCAAGTTTTGTTCCAATTCCTACCAAGCCTCCAGGCCCTTTCTCGTCCAGGGATAAACTTCCTGATATTATTGAAGTAATCTTAGTGCTAATTGGGTTCCAAGTTTTCTTTCCACCCTTTGTAACAGTTATACCTGGAGATATCTCTATTTCATCGCCTACATGAAATACACCCTGAAATATAGAACCGCCAACAACTCCACCCTGCAGGTCTTCTGGTTTTGTGCCAGGCTTATTAACATCAAAACTTCTAGCGATGTACATCATTGGTTCGGCATCTTTGTTGAATATCCTCGTTGGGATGTACTTTTCGATAGCATATAGTAAATAATCCATGTTGGTATTGTCAATAGCACTCATTGGTATTATAGGCGCATTTTCTGCAACAGTTCCCTTAATAAATTCCTTTATTTCATTATAGCTTTCTAGAGCCCTCTCCTCCGATACAAGATCTATTTTATTCTGGACTATCACAATGTTCTTTATTCCTAGTATGTTTAATGCCATAAGATGTTCCCTGGTCTGCGGCTGAGGGCACTTCTCATTTGATGCTATAACCATCAAAGCTCCATCCATTATGGCTGCTCCAGATAGCATTGTAGCCATTAGGGTCTCATGCCCTGGCGAATCAACAAAACTAATTACTCTCTCAAGTTCCGCCCCACCTTCACAATCGGACTCATTGTTGGAATACCTCGGGCCCTCAGAACCAAGACATCTATAAACTGGCGCATCAGCGTACCCTAGTTTTATAGAAATACCTCTTTTAATTTCTTCCGAGAAATAATCGGTTTTAACACCCGTCAATAACTTTGTAAGAGTACTCTTGCCGTGGTCGACGTGCCCGACCATTCCAATATTAACCTCTGGTGGTTTAGGAACCTTCATTGATTTTCTCCCTGCGGACTCTCAATGCTCCCTTCTACCACTACGAAATTTATCTGAGATATATCTCCACTTATTGTATTCCCTCTTATACTTTTCTTCTTTCTGAGTCCATCTCTTTTTGGGTTGAATCCTACACCTCCAGTAAGAAGTACTCTCTTTCTCCTCATTCCTGGGAAGTCAGATCTCATTGGGAATCCATCTTTATCGCTTCCTCCTGTTATTTTTATTTTAACTCCCTGGAAACCAAGAACTGAGCCGTCAAGAACATCTCCTATCTTCTTACCAAATAGAGTATTCTGTCTGTCTTCTGGAATTTCTATCTGTTTACTCTTGCCATCCTTTGTGGAGATAACAGCTCTCATTGTTACCATTAACTTTCACCTTTGCACTGGGTATTTTATAAGCTTATATAAAATTATGTCAGAAGACTGTTATTATTATTGATCGAAACTATATTAGGAATGTCTAATATACCATTTCCTAAAAGAGTGGTTATTTAGGATTAGATTTAGGCCCCTAATTACTATATTGCTGTAAACTTGAGTTCCGCACTTGATTTTTAGAGAAAGTGCTTGCCCAATCAGTGTTATCCTTAGTTTTTAGATATGGATCACTCTCTTTTTATCCGTGCACCA
>JAVRLO010000053.1:0-6579 GCA_031961395.1 Thermoplasmatales archaeon I-plasma
CGTTCAGAAATAATTTCATCATCAGAGAAGTCTGCCATTATCCTATATACATTATTTTTATCAGTTATTATCACTATCCCCTGGTTACCCTGGATTATTCGAATCCTCCCGCCGGATTCATAAATTTCCTTATAGGCATTGCCCATTTTAACGAAATTAGAAGGTGAATTCCTTATCGTTATATTGTAAATAGAATAATAAGCTTCTATTCTGGATTTTTGTAATGATTTTCTGTATTCTGACTCGAGTGAAGGATTGGATTCTGGATATCTCTTTAATGCTGCTAGAACTGCATTAAACTTTTGTGTATTCAATTCTCTCATTATGACTCTGGCAAGGGAAGAATAATTGACTATCCCTCCCTGCAGGGCATTCATGGTGCAGGGATTCGATGACAGATACTCCTTGACTCTTGTGCTTATCCTTTCCATGCTTGTCTAATATATAACTAAGATAAAATTATTGATACTCAGATATTCTTTCAATCTCTTCTCGGGCAAAAAATAATTCGGATATTGGAAATCTTGTCAAATCTTTAAATTTAATAAATCATTCTTAATTATTATTGGTTGAATGTGTCTTTGAAATTCAAATAATATGCCAATATTATTTATAATAGCATTCAATAAAAGCTCATAAGTGTCAGATTATGAAGAATTTCATATTTGAATATAGAATACCATGGGTAGAAACTGATGCTCTGGGCATAGTTCATTTTTCAAATTATTTTAGACTGTGCGAAAGGACCGAGCAGGAATTTTTCAATTATCTGAATCTGAATGACAGGGAAATTTACCTTCCAAGAGTTCATGCAAAATGTGACTACAACCACTCATTAAAATTTAACCAAACTGCAAGGGTTAAATTAAGTATTCAGGAAATAGGAAAGAGACACATTACCCTTGATTACGAAATTTGGAACGTAGATGATGATATCATTTCAGCAAATTGCACTATTATAGTAGTCCCTGTAGATAGAGAAATGAAGCCTGTTAATATGGACGAATATCTTTTGGATAAATTAAAGGAGTACTTAGTTCAAAAGAAATGACTTACATATCCAAAAATCTCCGCACGAATTCATATTTCAAGGGTGAACGATTTTATTCATGGCATTTATAATTTTCTATTTTTCCACTTCCGAATCCTTTAAAAATTGCTTTCCTTTCTCACTCAGGACATAGTAAGTATGATGAGGAGTTGTTACAACTCTTTTTTTAAGCCTGGCCTCCTTTCTCTTAAGCATTCCAGAATTCCTCTTCTCAATGTATCCTTCTGAAAATAGTTTCTTCAAAGCTTGACAAACATCCCTTTTATTCATTTCAAGATCTCTTCCAATCGATTTAGCGTAATCTGCTCCATATTTCTTAAAATGTCTCAGTATTCTGAGCTTTAAATCGTCGCTCATCTCTATTTCCTTGGAGAGGTCTCTCATTAGGTGATTATCTAAATATGTTTTAAAAAAGCTTCGGATTGCAAATCCTAGAATACAATTATTAGGTATTTTGTAATTGTTATTATATGCCAGATAACAGGAAAGTAATGGTTCTTCACAATTTTAGTAAGGATGAATATGTAAAAATTATCAAGGCGCTGGAGGATATTGGTATTAGCAGTAAGACAATAGTGGCTGTAACTACTCCAACAACTCTCGAGTGGAAACTTGGATATCTTATAAAAGAACTGATGCTGGAAGATGAAGAAATCAAAAAACAAAAAAGTTAAAACTTTTTAAATGAACTTGATGATGCTCCACAGACGGGGCATTTTTCAGGAACTTTACCTATAGTGGTATACCCGCATACACTACATATGTAAATATCGCCTATTTCTATATCCTTATTGTTTTTTACACTTTCAAGTGCATCACTATACATTTTTTCGTGTATTTTTTCAGCTTCAAGTGCGTACTTTGTAGATGTTTCGGCGCCTTTTTCTTTCTGGAATTTGGCAACTTCATTGAAAACTGGATACATTTCGTTCACTTCGTAGGATTCTCCAGCAATGGCATCTTCTAGATTTTCAGATGTGCTCTTTATCATCCCTAGGTTTCTAAAATGGTTGGTTGCATGAACTTGCTCTGCATAAGATATTGCCCTGAACAGTCTTGCGATATTTTTATATCCATTTTTTTCTGCGACATCTGAATATATTAGATATTTCATGTGAGCCTGGCTTTCCCCACAGAATGCTTCATTCAAATTCTTTTGTGTCATCTTCCTCATAAGTATCATTACAAAATAATTTCAAGATTTTAATATTTTGCTTAGGTATAATCAAAAAGTTTAATGAAATTCAAATCTTCCGATTTTCTCCATTATTCCTAAAAGAATCTTAGAATAAGGAGATCCATCAAAAATGTTGTTTTCTGTTATTCTACTATAATGTCCATTGGCATGAATTATTTTTCCGTCTCCTAGATAAAAGGCTACATGCCCTTTAAAGAATATAAGGTCTCCCTTCTTTGCAGATTCAAAATCATTAATAGTTTTTGATGCCTCCCTCTGCTGATCTGAATTCCTTGGAATTTCATATCCCGAAAATCTGTATAAGCGCTGCGTGAACCCGGAACAGTCAAAACCAAAATCAGATGTACCGCCCCACAGGTATGGAATACCCATGAATTTCTTGGTCAGTTCTACTGGATTGAATTTTTCATCTATTTTCACTAGATAACTGTCAGGTATTTTAAAAGTATTTATGTCTTCATCATTAACGTAAGAACCAAAAGGTAAAGCCATTATCTTATTTCTAAATTGTTTTTTAAGCTTAAATAACCTTCTTGAATACTCTCCGAGTAATGCAGTCTTTACATAGCCCTGTACATCATTCTTCTTTCTTACAAGAGAAAATTCTCCAAGATTTTCCAAAACTTCAACCTCTTCACCATATATAAATTGAGAATCCCTCTCTGCATCCGATCTTGGTTCTTTTCTGACGTCTGCCACACTCGTGACAATCATCATAATTCTCTATAAGAAATAAGAAAAAAAACTTATCTAATTTTTCGTTGAATTTTCTTTCAAAAGGCATTAATATGTATGAATAATGAAGATTGACAGATATGAAAATACAGAAAATAGAAATTTTTAAAGGAACAGTTTTCTACAAATCCCCGTTTAGGATCTCTCTGGGGTCTTCAGAGCAGAGCGATGAAGTTGCAATAAAGATGTATGGAGATAATGGAATTATCGGTCTTGGTGAGGCCTCTCCAGCCTCTCACATTATAGGCGAAACCCAAGAAACAGCTATCGCTGCAAGTAGAGTAATAGCATCATCATTAATAAGTCTGGACACAGATGATCTTTCATCTCTTTTCGATAAAATAGACCATTCTATTCTTAGGAATACTTCTGCAAAAGCTGCTTTTGATATGGCTCTATACGATTTAGTTTCAAAGGAGAGGAATATTCCGCTAACAAATCTGCTTGGAAAATATCGTCAAAAAATAGAGACAGATGTAACAATAGGAATAATGGATATCAATTCCGCCGTAAAGAAGGGAGAACAGTTAAAAAACAATGGAATAAGAAGAATAAAAATGAAAGTAGGAAATAATATAAATGAAGACCTTGCAAGAGTAGAAGCAGTTAAGAATGCCGTTGGAAATAACATAGAAATTTTCATTGACGCGAATCAGGCTTGGAAACCAAAAGAAGCAATTATTAACATAAGGAAATTCGAAAATATAGGGATAAGCCTTGTAGAACAGCCTGTAATAGCTTATGATATAGACGGGTTAGCCTTTGTAAGAAAAAATACATCTTCCCTTATTATGGCAGACGAGGCGGTTCATTCACCGGAGGATGCAATTAAGGTTGTTAAGAAAGAAGCAGCCGATATGATAAATATAAAGCTGATGAAGAGTGGTGGAATACATAACGCAATTAAGATAGCAAATATTAGTGAAGCTGCCGGGATGCCAAACATGGTTGGATGCATGATGGAAGGTTCAATAGCCATAGCAGCAGGAATTCATTTTTCTCTAAGTACTAAAAATGTAGCATTTGTTGATCTTGATTCTGATATTGATATGAAGAACACTTTAACAGGTGGGACTATGTTACCATTAAAAAATGGATACAGAATGGACGATTCATCACCCGGCCTTGGAAAACTTTCATTTAGCAATGAAGAAATCAGTCTGGTGGATACTATAGTGGAATCTAAAGATCAGAAAGCGTTCTAAAGTAATATATTCAATATTTTTATTTACAAACTATGAACTTCATAGATAGTTTTCAGGTTAAGGAAAATAAATTATCATTCTCAGGGAAGGATTTAAATGAACTAGCGGAAAAATATGGCACTCCACTAATCGTTTATTCAAGAAAGATTATTGAAGATAACATTGACAGATTGAATGAAAGCCTAAATTTTAATAATTTTTCTCTACATTATGCAATGAAAGCGAACTACAATCCGGCATTGCTATCCATTATAAGAAACAAGAATGTTGGCATTGATGCTGCCAACTTTAACGAAGTTTCACTTGCACTTAGAAATGGGTTTAAAAAAGAAAGTATAATAGCTTCTCCAAACAATTTGGACAGAAGGGAACTCCTGAATATAAAAAATACTGGAGTTACCATTAACTTCGATGATGTCTCTCAATTTGAAATAATATCTGACAGTCCACCGGATACTGTTTCATTCAGAATAAATCCAGGGATAGGAAAAGGCGAATTCGAAGGGACAACTACTGGAGGTAAAGGAAGTAAATTTGGAATACCACCTGATATAGCAATAAATGGATATAAAATGGCACTTAAGTCAGGTGTACGGAGATTCGGAATTCACATGATGACCGGTTCAAATGTTTTAGATGCAACATTCTTCAGGGAATCCATAGGCATATTTTTTTCAATTGCTTCTAGAATAGCCAATGAAACAGGAATTGATTTTGATTTCATAGACATTGGAGGCGGGTTTGGTGTTCCCTACAGATCCGGTGAAAACCCATTAGATATAAAGAAACTTGGATCATACATCTCAGAAAATATATCGAAATTCAAGGATTTATTTAAAGATAAAACCAGGCTAATAGCAGAACCTGGAAGATATATAATAGCAAATTCTGCCGTTATTTTAACGAAAGTAACATCAGTCAAGAGCTATGATAAATATATTATAGGGACTGATACTGGAATGAATATATTGATTCGACCAGCACTTTACGGAGCTGTACATCCTATAATATCAGTGAACAGATTTTATGATAAAGCGGAGAAAAAGGGGGATATAGTTGGTCAGATATGTGAAAACACAGATAGAATTGGGAAGGATGTTGAAATCCAGAAATGTGAAATAGGCGATATTCTGGCTATATTAAATGGGGGTGCCTATGTTGCGTCTATGTCATCAAATTATAATCTTCTTCCCCGGGCATCTGAAATTCTAATCGATGAGGATCGTTTATTCCTAATAAGAAGGAAGGAAGAACTTGATGATATGATTTCCACATTTATAATACCGGAGCATTTAAAATTGAGGGAAAAGTGATATGAGCCTAGGCGAAAAGAAGGAAAATATAAGGAAAATGAAGAAAAGAGAAACGTGTATGATTTCGTATGGAAATGAAATAATATGTATAGATCCATCCCTTCCAGTTTTCCACCTACTGGGTAAAAAATATAGTATAATCATACTTGCATTTGTAGGAGGGGATGAAGATGGTAAAAGTTTTAATGAAATATTAATGGGTATTCCATATTCAAGCTCCAACATTATATCTGCAAGATTGAAAGAACTTGAAGAAAATAAATACATCACAAGGAATGAATATAATGGGAAAGTTCTATATAAATTAACGGAAAAGGGGAAAATAATCAGGGAATCAATTATACCATTTATGCGCTTAATCGATAAAGAGGCTTCATTTTTTTCGATAATACCTAGCCAAATCTTTCATTATATATGTTTTTCAATTGCTGTTTTTTTTATAGTAAAAGATGTTTAAGATGAAGGTGGTCTTCTGGGCTATAAGATCAAATCAGTCTCAATAAATACTGCTAGGGCAATCTATGCGTTGAATTGGTTTGATATAGCTCCTGGCTTATCATATATTTCAGATTCTTTTAATGTCAAGTTAATTGATTTGGGCATTATGACAACAAGCTTTTACGTTGGATTGGCCACATTTCAAATGCTGGGAGGTATTCTTGCTTCGAGATATGGATCCAAGATAACAGCATTTTCAGGAATTATTATACTTGGAATTGCGGGAATACTTTCAGGTTTGTCCACAAATATATTTGAACTCACAATTTTTAGGTTTATGGCTGGGATGGGTTCTGCCCTTTTCTTTTCGCCTGGTCTTAGCCTTCTGAGGCAAATATCACCACCAGAATCCTTTGGTTTTCAGGTTGGATTGTATAATGGTGCTTTTAATCTAGGTGGAGGAGTAGGAGCTTTCGGCTGGGTATTTATTGACAATTTATTTGGATGGAGACTTTCTCTGATTATCGGAGGATTATTGGCAGTCATAATTGCAATTGAGAATCTTATTGTTTTATCAGATCTTAGAGAACCTAGGGTAGGGAAATCTGGATTTGGCAGTAAAATTTTCTCCGTAGTAAA
>JAVRLO010000054.1:0-6518 GCA_031961395.1 Thermoplasmatales archaeon I-plasma
TTCCATCTATGTCTCCTTTAATTGAATCTTTAAACCTTTCAAGGACATATATGCTCAAGCACTCAGCAGTAGTATCCATTATTGGGAGGATTCTGCATTCTGTCGAAGGGAAAGAATAAACTTTGTCCCTGAATCTTACAACTACATTATTTTCCTGAGTTTCTATTTTCATCTCTTTGTTCTGACCTGGAATTAACATTCTATGGTCAAGAAAATCTGCTATTTCCTTTAGAGAATTTTTTGCAGTTGAAAAATCAATAAAGTACGATTTATGGGTCATGTCCCCTGAAATTCTGGCTGATATCGAATAATCGTGTCCATGAATCCTATCGCACTTCCAATTACCAGGTATGAAATGAGCTGCAGAGAATCTTATATTTGTGTAGTTCCCGTCAATGTATATTTCCATAAACTGGAATTAAAAGTCAAGTATTATTTTTTTGGAATACAAAAAGTTATTAATAATTACTTAATTACAGATTATGACTAAATTGTTGTACCTTATTATAAGTGGGGAAGATGCACCGCAGAGGTTTGATCTTGCAATTAATACTGCTCTCAATATATTTGAAAATAAAAGGGTAGAAGATATTAAGATACTATTTCTAGGACCGAGCGAGAGTTTTGCAGCGAAGGCCACGGGAAGTAGAGCTGAAGCTATTAAGAAACTATCAGACAAGAGGGTTATAGACTCTGCGTGCCTAAATTTTGCAAAGAATATAGGCATAGAAGAAAATTTGAAGATTCTGGGGATTAATCAGGAACCGTACGGGCAGAGAATTTCATATCTGCTTTCACAAGGATATTCAGTAGTAACATTCTAAATCATACAATCTCAGCATCCCCTATCTCTCCGATGGGAGGTATCAATAGAATCTTTCTATTTTTTGGCATTTTATTTTCAAATCCTTTGAACGTTGCAAATATTACTTCAGTGTAAAAGGAATTTTTTTCTTCGATCCTCGATCTGTTATCTATATCTGAATACTCGCATTCTAAAGGGATTATCTTATCGTCTTTGACTATCACTAGATCAGGTTTTCTTCCATTGACTGTTATGTTTTCATATACTTCATATCCCTGTTTCTTGAAATAGAAGTAAGAGTATGTTATAAGATACCTGTGAAATATCGATTCTCTACCTTTAGATTGTTTTGAGCCCATTTTCTTCAGATAATCCTCAGTAGGGACAATTTTCCCATCAACCAGGCTGAGAAGGTTGTTTGATAATAGTATATGAATATAATAGGGGTCTAATTTTTCAGACGGCAATGGAATTTCATCTGAACTATCGAAGTTATAGAACTCTCTGCTAATCTTGTATTCATTAATTTCAGGATGTATACTTGCAGCTCCATGGAAGTGATTGTTATCCCTAGGTATAAGAGCAAAGAAATTATGAAAAGATGGATTGATTAGGTCCCTGGTGTATCCTCTGAATAATTTTTCATCTTCAGGGGACAGTTGGAAGAGAAAAAAATTGTGTATATTGGTCTTTAAAGCTTCACGCACTGCCAAATTCAAAGATGAGAATGATTGCGTAGCAGCTGTGAGCCATAGACCAAATTTTCTGCCTTCGTTCACTATTCTTTGCGTTAGAAAGGGTGAAAATGTCTGAAATTCATCTATGACAAGAACTACATCTTTCATCCTTCCAAGGAGAATGTTGTTCCATATTTTGTATAATAACATAATACCAAAGGGTTTTGATATGGCCATGGATGAGTGTTCTGGAGAAAGATCAACATACAGTGTTCCTCTAAGCTTTGATAGATCATAGAAATCTGTTCTTGATGAGAACGCATGCTTAGAAACATCTCCTGAGAGGAGAGGAATTATTTTATTTACTGAGGATGATATGAAATCATAGCCCTGGTTGAATATGGAATAAAATTGTATTTTTTCATCTTTTTCAAGTGAGGATGCAAAATCCTTGCGAACCAAATAATTCAGAAGAACAGAAAGCATGTCTGAAATAGTCGGCAGCATTTTGTATTTCAACATCAATCTAGGAATAATGGTAAAAACCATTTCTATCCTTGGCCCCCAGGTCCCGTGAGAAAAAGTTTCTTCATTAGAAAATATATCCTTTAGCGTATATATCACCAGGTCCTCGTTTATTACTCTTTCAGATGTGTTTTTATATGGAAGCACCCCCATCAAATTGAAGTTTAAGTATCCAGTATTACCGTCAAAAATAGGGGATAAAGAGATGATGGATGCATCTTTATTGCCATATTTCCAAAGCTCCCCGTGAGAATCGAAAACTATTACCGTCTTTCCTGCTGATTCGTATAAATCTATAAGATGTGCAAGTAAATTTGATTTCCCAGACCCTGTTTTTCCAAGTATGAGTGTGTGATTTCTAAGGAACTCTTCTGGTATATTTAAAGAACCGGATGTGAGGGGTAAGGAATACCCATCTCTATAGGGCCAGTAGTCCATCATATCCCTCCGTTGTTATAAATGTTCTTATTTCTTGCTGAGTGACTATGATCTTGTAGCCATGACGCATAGTAAGTCTCTGCTTCTCATCCCTAGATATATACTCTCTCGCCAGAAAAGGGAGATAAATACGCATTCTATAAAGTGACAGGTGAACTTTTTGTCCGTATTTTATCTTTCTAAATGGCAGTAAACTTCTGAATTTTTCAGTTTTTATAATACAATTATCACCAACCTGGCTGAGAATGGCTGTCTCTAAAATAAAAGGAAAAAAAGAATTAAAAAAATATTTGGGAGGTTTTGAGAAAAATATGTTTTCCTTGAATTCAGGGAAATGATTTACCTCTCTGATCTCTGTGTTCAATTCTTTTTTAATAAATCGAAGAATCTCGCTGCTCTCCTCTTTTACGACTATAGAAATAAAGCCTGTGTTTCTAATTGCTACCTTCGTTTCCCTTCCTAAAATGAGAATTGATAGTATGCTAGACATGTGTGCTACATTTCTAGGAATAATCTGGTAGTACGTTTCCATCATATATTCCCTTCCTTTATCTCCTTTCCAAAAAGAACCATGGCCTCTTCTTCTCTCAGCGGAATGCTTATTTTTCTGCCAGAAAACTTGTACTGCAGGCAATACTCAAACTCCCCCAAAAAGTTTTTATACAATCTTTTCTCTACTCTCATGTTCTCACCTTTTTTTATTTCATTTTATCCGCCAAAGAGTTCTCTTGCCCTTATCGAAGTCCAAAAATTCCCCATAAAAATTTTTAATAAAAAAGGCCAAGATTTCCAATTAAAAATACAAATACCCCGATGCAGGCAATACGCGCTGCTTTTAACGGAATACTCCGTATTTAACGAATAAAATGAAACAATTTGTAGAATGGAAACATGTATTTATATTTAACTCTTCTTTTTCATAGTTAGAAAATTAAAAATTGAGAACACTATATTCTGTAAGGTACCTACAAGATTAAATAATCAATATTTAATACTCTAATGATAAAAAATGTCCGGTGAGCAAGAACAAAAAGACTGGTTTGCAAGACTTGAGGAAGAACTTGAAAATAAAGAAAAACAGGTTATGAAGGATAGTTCAATGACAACGGGAAAGAAGGCTGAAATAAACAAGAAAATTTTAACAGACCTATGGCTTACTTGGGTCCGTTTTAACAAGCAGGACATTCATTTCACAATAGACCCGCCTCCAAATAAGTGGCTTGAATTCACTACATATCCGGATAAATTTACATTAAGAAATGATTTCTTCTTTGAGAACGTTAATAATATAGCATTCAGAGACACAGCTAAGGAGATAGAGAGACTTGGCGACTCTCTGAAAATAATTTATACTAAGGATGAACAGGAAAAGATCAGTGCTATATTCGAATTTTCAGAAGGGGAGAAATATGATAGGTATACTGGCTGGCACAGATATTTTACCCAATATATATTATATAACTCGCCAATTAAAGAGGCAAAAGTAGAAGATTTAGAGAATGTTTTACTTAACGTTATTGCGAAGTGGTACGAAAGTCAGCTCAGAAGAGACAGGGATGTGATTCTCAAGGAAATCAAGGAGAATTACAAAAAGGGTGAAACATTCATTGAGTGAGATCACTGATCTTCTTTACCTGAAAGGTATAGAAGGTTCTTACATCAAGGAAACTGATGTATCCATAATCGGTTACGAGAATGGAGGATATGTTCTTGACAAAACTATGATGCATTATCAAGGTGGAGGGCAGCCGGGTGACAAAGGATACATAATAGTAGGAAATGAAAAAATAAGAATATACAACGTTATCAAGAAAGGCAGAAAGATAATACACCTTTCCACGGATATCAAAGAAGCTAAAAGTGGAAAGTTAATGGTAAACTGGGAAAGAAGATACAAAATAATGAAGATGCATACTCTCCAGCATGCACTCTCCTCATTTTTCTTTAAGGAAGGGGCGATGACCATGGAATCTGAAGTATTTCCCGGCTACGGATATGTAACCTTAGACAAAGAGCTGAAGGCAATTCCTGACGAGGCGTATGATATTTCAAAAAAATCTTACAGTTTAAAAAGATTCAATTTGTCCAGAAAGGAACTGGACCCAAATGTGCTTAAAAGATGCAACCTTGAGAAGTTGCCTAAATCAGTGGATGTACTCTCTATAGTAGAAATAGAGAATATTGATGTGTGTGCGTGTGCGGGAACTCACGTATCTAATACAAAAGAGATAGGGGATTACTGGATAAGAAATACGGGAAAGGTAGTAGAATTCGGTCTTTTTTGAAGTTAGCCTATAAATACATCAGATTTTGACATTATCTGAATTCCTTTATCGCTGATAATATATGGTCTTGCCCTTCTGTCGTGGTTCATAAATCTCATTTTTAATATTCTAATAAGGCTTACCTCGTCACCATTTTTATCATTATAAATATTCTGAAGGGATATTACTCCATCAACCACAAATTCAGCAAATTTTTCCCTGCTGGAATAAGGTTGTCCCACTTCTGTTTCCGCTATTAAAAGACTTGTCACTCCAAGATCCCTGAGTGATTCTGAAAGATTTAAAAGAATATTTCTCCTGAGAATGTCTGAATCAGCTGCTATCATCATTATTGAAATGCTATCTACTACAACCCTTGAGACATTTTCCTCCTCAATACTCCTTTTGAAGTTATCCTTCATTTTCAGCATCTCTACAAATTCTAGTGCACCCGGATTCATAAGTACAAGACTCTTCTCCACGAATGGTTCTAGATCCATTCCATACTGCTTTGAAGCTTTCAATATGCTATCTTTTCTTTCTTCCAGTGAAAAGTATGCTACCCTTTCACCCTTTACAAGTCCAGAGTATGCAAAATGTATTCCTAAAGTTGTTTTTCCAGCACCATAACTTCCTAGGACAAGTACGGAGCTTCCCACTGGGACTCCGCCTCCTAGCATGTTGTTAAGCCCGTCCAGGCCAGTATCTACAAGTTCCATTATTTCACCTTCATTGTATTAAGTACTACCATCCCAGTCTTGTAATCAAAGTCAGTATCAAATCTCTCTATCCGCTCCTGCTCAATTCTAGGAAGAACTCCTGTGAATTTCGGAATTATCATAAATCTTCTTCTTCTGCTAAACTTGTCACTAGCATTCCATCTAAACATCATAGTACCGTCGAATATATCCATAAGAATGTTTTCATTTTCCTTTGTTGTTATGTCAGCAGTCATCATTGCATAGAGCAAAGAATCCCATTTCTTTGCAGCCCTGGAAATACCACGTGATAGGTCAAATATAATTTCTTTATCAAAAATTCTTGCAGTTAAAAGATCGCTTAAAGAGTCAAGTATTATCAATTTGTTTTTTCCTTCCTTCTCTAACGATGAAACAAGGGATGACATAAAGTCCTCTTTTTCTTTAAGATGAGAACCCCCTATCCAGGAATAGGGTATCTGCGTTTTTGCATAATATGACTGTGAAAAATCAACTATTTTAATTTTACTTGTTAACGATTTTACAAGATCATCATCCAATGTGAGTTCAATCTGTCTTATAATCTCGCTCGAAGGTCTGGAAAATGTGATATACAATATTCCTCCCAGAATATTAATTTCTCTGTTCTCAAGCTCTCTCGGGATAATTCCATCCATCGCAAGTGCCAACTTAGCAGCTGACGTCAGTGCAAATTCATAACTTCCAGCGCCTGGCTCTCCAAGAAGCAGAACAGATGATCCAGAGGGGACTCCGCCGTTTATTATTGTGTCTAGTGAAGACACGAATGTAGGAACATTTTGATTATGAATTGAGCTAGCCATATTATCTTCCACCCCTAGACACTATCACTTTAAAATAATAATGCATATTTAAACATCTAGGAAAATGTCTTATCCTTTCTATAAAAGTTATGTTTCTCTGAGATTCAATAACTGTTTTCTTTATCATGCTATTAATACTAAAAGATTGGGTTATATAAGTAGTCTTCCTTATTTAGTTATTTGAGAATTGTTTTACAAATCAATCTTTATTAACCTTAATTCTTCAGAAATTTAGGCACATGTTCTATCTTGATGCCCAATGATTCCAG
>JAVRLO010000055.1:0-6477 GCA_031961395.1 Thermoplasmatales archaeon I-plasma
CAATAACCGGATACTTCTCGGATCACTTCGAGCAGCAATTGAAATTCGGTGCGATAATAACTGATTACCTGGGTCTAAACCCGAAAAGTCATGTGAGAATAGAAGGTGGCGGAGCTACTGGTGGACTTGCAATAAGAGAAGGATACGCTCAAGTTGCTTCGGGGTTGCTGGACGTAGTAATGGTAATAGGCTTTGAAAAAATGTCAGAGGTCAATACTGCAAAAGGAAACGAATTCATAGCCCTAGCTTCAGATACTGATTTCGATTTTCCGGTTGGAGGATATTATAGTGGATATTATGCTCTGATGGCAAGAAGACACATGGAAGAGTTCGGAACAACAGAGGAGCAGATGGCAATGGTAGCAGTAAAGAATAGAAACAACGCACAATATAACAAATTTGCCCAAACAAATCCGAAGATGAATCCGTATGCTATGAAAGATGGCGGTCCAATAAAAGTTGAAGATGTTATGAAATCTCCATACATAGCATATCCTCTAAAGAGACTTGATATATGCCTTATGAGTGATGGAGCAGCTGTAGCAATATTAGCATCGGAAGAAAAGGCAAAGAAGATAACTGATACACCCGTATGGATTACTGGAAGTGGTGCAGGATCAGATGCTATGAGAGCTGGAGACAGACCTAGAGACAAGAAAAGTCTTCCGTTACTTCCGCACGAAAAACCAGAATGGTATAAGAATCTTGATTATCCCGGTGTGCATTCCTTCAGAGCCGGAAGGGAGGCTGCGAGGCAAGCATACAAAATGGCGGGGATAACAAATCCATTGAAGGAAATAGATGTTATAGAGTTACATGATGCATATACCAGCAGCGAAATTCAGACTTATGAAGATCTCGGTCTAGCAAAATATGGGGATGGCGGGAAACTAATACAGGAAGGGCAAACGCTTGTAGATGGAGAAGTTGCGGTGAATCCCTCTGGAGGTTTGATTGGAAATATGCATGCTGTGGGAGCAACAGGTATAATGCAGGCGGTTGAAGTTTTCTGGCAGCTGCAGGGAGTAGCAGGTAAATTCCACGGCTCAGATAAAACTCAAGTTAAAGGTGCAGAAACTGGTCTTATACATTCCCACGCCGGAACCGGCACCTATGTAACTGTTGCTGTTATGAGGAGGTGAAAAAATGACAGAAGTATTTTCTATAGACCCGTTAATTATAAAGAATGATTATTACATTGAATACAGGCACTCCTATGGAAAGACAAGTCCATTCTTCACTAATCTTGCGAAAGGGAAAATAATGGCAACGAGATGTGAGCATTGCAATAAAACATATCTTCCCCCAAGGAACGATTGCCCAGAATGTTTAAGGGAGACGAAATGGGTAGAGATTTCTGGGAAAGGTGTAATTCATACATTCTCTACAATGTATTTTGCGGGGGAAAAATTTCTGAAAGATGTTCCATTCTACTTGGCATACGTTGAGCTTGAAGGCGTAGACACACTTTTCCTTACAAGAATAAAAACAAAGAATCCAGAAAAACTTAGAATAGGAATGAAAATAAAATTAAAAACAGCTAGAGACCCTGAATGGAGAGCTACTGACATTTGGGCTGAACCAGACGAATGAATTAATATTTATAAAAACCCTCTCCACTTTTTTTACCTATTTTTCCTGCTTCTACCATTTTTCTCAATATCGGTGCTGCTCTGTATTTAGGATCCTTGAATGATTCATATAGGGTATCCATTATGTTGACAACAGTATCCAGACCAATTAGATCACCCAGTGTTAATGGACCCATTGGGAAGTTGCCTCCGAATTTGAGTGCCTTATCTATATCCTCCTTGGATGCAAGACCTTCAGCATACTCAAACGCTCCCTCGTTTACCAGCATCACTATTATTCTGGTAGTTACAAATCCAGGTGAGTCGTTGACAACCACATACTCCTTTTTTAAAGTCTTAACGTAATCAATGCTTTTCTGAATTATTTCTTCTGATGTTCTGAGTCCTTTTATAAGTTCAACTAAATTCATTAAAGGCACAGGATTGAAGAAATGAATTCCTATGAACTTTTCAGGCCTCTTCGTTGTGGCGGCAAGTGAAGTTATGCTTATAGAAGAAGTATTAGATGCAAGTATTGCATCATCTTTAAGATAAGGCTCAACTTTTGAATAAATTTCTTTCTTCATGTTTATATTTTCTACAACTGCTTCAATTGTGATATCACAGTCACTGAAATCAGAATAGTTATCGGTGAATTTAATTCGAGAAAGAATAGATTCCTTTTTTTCTGTTATTACCTTTTTCTCTGTCAGTTTGTCAAGACTTTTTCCTATGGAAACCATAGCCTTGTCGTAAATCTGTCTGGAGACATCAGTAGTTATTACCTCGTGCCCAGCTGCTGCAGATACTTGTGCAATACCACTCCCCATTATTCCTAATCCAATTACTCCTATTTTCATTTATATCACCTCTATGGCCATTGAATATGCCCCTCCACTACCGTGACATATGGTAGCCAGTCCCCTGCTGAGGCTCATATCTTCTAGAGCTCTTAGAAGTGTTATTGTTATTCTTGCCCCAGAAGCCCCTAGAGGATGCCCCATTGCAACGGCTCCACCCCTCACATTAAATTTATCATAATCTGCATTCAGGCCCTGCATAACGGCAATAGACGCAATTGAAAATGCTTCATTATGCTCAATTAGATCAAAATCATGAATTCCCATGTTCAGTTTTTCCATAAGTCTTTTTGAAGATGGGACTGGAGAATACGGAAAATCAAACGGATCCATTGAAGTAGTATCAACACCGATTATCTTTGCTCTCTTTGTAAGATTGAATTTTTTAACTGCCTCTTCACTAGCCAGAACAACCGCGGCTGCACCGTCAGAAAGTTGTGATGAATTCCCAGCTGTTAGAATACCATCTTTAACAAAAGCTGAAGGAAGTTTTGATAGTTGATCTTTAGAAGTCTCTCTTATACCTTCGTCAAAATCGAGACCATTTATAGGTACTATTTCCTTTTTAAATAGCCCTTTCTTTGTAGCATCCATTGCTCTTCTATAACTCTCATAAGAAAAATCGTCTGCCATTTCTCTTGTAATCCCGTGTTTTCTTGCCCATTCATCTGCGATAGCTCCCATATGCTTATGATATTTGAAATCCCAGAGACCATCACTTATCATAGCGTCAAGTACTGGTCTCGACGGGCTGAGACTCTTATCTCCCCACCTGAAACTGGAGTCAAGAATGAATGGAGAATTGCTCATACTCTCCATTCCTCCAGCGACCATTATATCCCTTTCACCAAGTTTTATTGACCTGTAAGCATTTGCTACAGAAAGCATTCCAGATGCGCATACCATATTGACAGTAGACCCAGATGATTCCACAGGTATACCAGCATTTATGGCTGCTTGCCTGGCAGGATCCTGACCCAAGCCAGCACTTATAACATTTCCCATAACAACTTCCTGAATTAGCTCCTTATGAATACCTGCATCTTCTATAGCTCCCCTTATAGCAAAGGTACCTAGGTCTATTGCACTGAAAGATTTTAGAGCCTTTCCGTACTTGCCAATTGGAGTTCTCTTCATTCCTACTATATAAACATCACTCATAAAAACACCCCTCATATGATAACATCTCGGCAGGAAAAACAACATCAAAGGTCAAACTTAGATTATCTCTTGCCAAGATTATCACGAGGAGTATCAATTCATAAAATAAAAGCTTTTGAGATTGAAAAGAGAGATTTATTATCCCAGAAATGATTTGATTTTATGAAATTTCTTGAGCTTGCCGCTGTTCTTGACAGGATAGAAAGTACTACGAAAAGACTGGAAATGGTCGATATAATTTCTGATTTCCTAACTAGGGCGGATGATGAGATAACGGAAACAGTTTATCTATTACAGGGGAAAGTGGCACCAGATTATGAGGGAATAGAATTAGGGGTAGCCGAGAAAATAGTCATAAAGGTACTATCTACAATAACAGGAATTGGAGAAGGAAAAGTAGAATCCGAGCTTCTTAAAATAGGTGATTTGGGGAAAGTTGGAGAAAATCTCATGAAGGACAAGAAGCAGTCAACTCTCTTTTACGAAGAGATGACGATAAAAAAGGTATACAACTCGCTATTGAGAATGGCAAAGGAATCTGGAAGCGGCTCTCAGACACGGAAGATACAGCTTCTACAGGAACTTCTCCAAAATTCTGAACCCATAGAGGCAAGGTACGTTATAAGAATAGTGATAGGAAAGATGAGGATAGGCGTTGCAGATATGACTATAGTAGATGCAATAGCAAAAGCTTTCGGAAGTAAGGGGGATGAGGACGAGGTGGAGAGGGCATATAATATTCATCCAAATCTTGCTGAAATAGCGACTGTAGCTCGCAACATGGGTATTCCCTCACTAAAGATGATGTGTGCTAAGCCAGGTATACCCGTAAGATCAATGCTTGCCGAGAGACTACCTTCTCTGGGAGAAATAATTGATAAGATGGGAGGCTCCTGTGCCTTTGAATACAAATATGATGGGCTTAGGATTCAGGCACATAAGGATGGAGATAAAGTTTTATTATTTTCCAGGAGGCTAGAAAATGTAACTGCTCAGTTTCCGGATATTGTAAAGGAGATAAAGGAGAGAGTACGTGCAGAGAATGCAATACTTGACGGAGAAGCAGTCCCATTCAACCTCGATACAGGCGAAATGCTTCCATTTCAGGAAATCTCAAGAAGGAGAGGAAGGAAATTTGATCTGGACGAAACAGCAGAGAGGATACCGGTAGTGCTATTCTTATTTGATATCATCTATGTAAATAATGAAAGTATGATGGATGAGCCATATACTGAAAGAAGAATAAGACTTATAAATAGCATTAAAGAATCTGTAAAACTTAAAATAGGAAAGAGCAAAATTATCTCAGATGTCAAAGAGGCAGAAAATTTCTTTACAGAGGCATTGGAAGCAGGATGTGAAGGAGTTGTAGCTAAGAACATATCGGAAAAATCTGTTTATAGGGCAGGTGCCAGAGAGTTCTTGTGGATTAAGTACAAGAGAGACTACCAGATGGAAATGGAGGATACCGTTGATCTTGTTATAATAGGTGCCTTTGGTGGTCAGGGAAAAAGAAGTGGCGGATACGGTGCCCTTCTTATGGCTGTATATGCTAAGGAAGATGGTGTTTTCAGAACTGTATGTAAGCTTGGTTCAGGTTTTACGGATGATCAGCTCAACAATCTTCCAAGAATTTTGCGGCCATTTTTGCTGAAGGAGAAGGATAAGAGGGTAGAAAGCATCATAGAGGCTGATTACTGGTTTGAGCCTGCAAAAGTTTTAGAGGTTAAAGGAGCAGAAATAACGATATCACCTACTCATACCTGCTGCTGGAATATTATTAAGGAAGGATCTGGACTTGCAATAAGATTCCCTAGATTTACTGGAAGATGGAGAGAGGATAAGAGCCCGGAAGAGGCTACAAGTGAGGAGGAGATAATAGAGATGTACCATTCCCAAAAAAAGAAGGCTCTGCTGGACAATCCTTAAATTTTTATCTTATCTTTGATTCTCCATTGGATGGTTTCTATCTCTACCAGGATTGGAAATAAGATTATTGAAAAGCCTGTAATGCTCGCTAGCGGAATACTAGATGAAACTTCCGGTTCCATTATCAGAGCATTGCAATCTGGAGCTGATATAGCAGTCACAAAATCTATTGGAATAGAAGAAAGAAGGGGCTACGAAACTCCAGTGATATCTGTAATACAGACCGGTTTGCTAAACGCAGTTGGCCTTGCCAATCCAGGAATAGATGCATTTCTAGAAGAATTTAGTGAAATTCAATTTAAGGATAAAATTGCAGTTTCAATCTTCGGAAAGGACGAGGAGGAATTCTCATATCTGGCAAAAAGAGTGGAAGAAGCAGGATTTGGGATAGTTGAGCTAAACCTATCGTGTCCGCACGTTCAGGGCGTAGGCTCGGAGGTGGGTCAGGATCCGGACCTTGTTGAATCTATAATCAATGAAATAAGAAATAAAACAAATCTTCAGATATGGTCAAAACTTACACCTAATGTTACTGATCTGGTGGATATTGCTAAAGCTGCTGCGAAGTCTGATGCATACGTTCTCATAAACACGCTCAAAGCTACTGGAGTCGACATATATTCAAGAAATTTCCTCCTATCAAATAAAATTGGAGGCTATTCTGGACCTGGAATTAAGCCAGTTGCGTTAAGATCTGTGTATGATGTTTATAAAGAGACTGGAAAGGATATAATAGGAGTAGGAGGCATAACAACTTGGTCAGATGCTGTTGAATTCTTCCTAATGGGTGCAAGGGCAATTCAGGTTGGTACAGGAATATATTATGAGGATTATGCTATATTTGATAAAATAAACAGCGGTATTAAGAAATATTTAGAAGAAGAAGGATTTTCATCTTTAGAAGATATAGTAGGGTTTATGGTGAGAAGATGAATTTTTCTGTGGTAGAAGATGTG
>JAVRLO010000056.1:0-6430 GCA_031961395.1 Thermoplasmatales archaeon I-plasma
TATCTTTGTGGCTAATTATACCGACTGGCTTGTTGTCTTCGTTAACAACAGTACATACCCTGGCTCCCATTTCTTTCATTTTATTTATACAATCAGCGATTTTAGAGCTGCTCTTTGCAGTTACAGGAGGTGACATTACATCTTTCACTCTAACTGAAGCTTCATTCCTGTAATATTCTCCCTGATGCATCTTCTCCTTTTCCCTCCATATCTGCTTGCTTATTTCATCAAGATTTACGTTTCCGCTTATCCTGCCTCTGGAATCTATAACTGGAATCGTCACTTCGTCAATTTCTTTCATTTTTTCAACAGCCCTTTCTACACTTTCATCTTCATTCACTGTAATAGGGTCTCCGGACATAATCTCTTCAACTGATAAATCCAAGATATCAGGCATACTTGCAGATGAGTATATTATGTCTGATGTGGTAACGATGCCTTTAAGCTGATCATTTTCAACCACAGGAATGACCCTGATACCGTTATCAATCATCAGTTTTGCAGCTTCTGCAATTTCTGTTTTTCTTGTTATTGTTGGAACTTTTTCCATAACATTCATTACTTTTGTGTTAAGCACAATTGCTGATCTCCTCAGGAAACTATCAAAATCTATCATCCCCAAATATTTTCCTTCTTTTATCACCGGAAGATGATGTATCTTATTTTCCGTCATTTTCGAGATTGCCTTAGAAATTGGTTCATCGGGGCTTATAGAAATAACATTCTTGGTCATTATCTCTTCTACTGTTGCCATACAATACTTCAATTCGATACTTCTATTAATAAATTTATTCATTATTTTTTTGGGCTATTATATTTGGGACGAAATCTAATATTTCTGACGTATAATATGAATAACCTTTTTTTTCAAAGGCCATAAGTCCCGCCTTGCCTATAATGTATGATGACAGGAAAGCAGAATGTAAAGAATCTACTCCTTTCGATAATAGACCGGCTGTTGCTCCCGTTACTAGATCACCGGTTCCTCCCCTTGTCATACTTTCGTGATGGTATATACTATTCTTCTTCATTATTTCACCATCAGTGACTATATCCACCGGTCCTTTAACGAGTAAGGTTGCATTCAATTTAGATGCTACATTCCTTACATTTTCCTCAGTCGGCTCAAGGTTGAATGTATTCCTGAATTCTCCCCTATGCGGTGTCATAATTGCCAGACCTTTGAAATCATTTGATGTGTCGATAGATTTTAGCGCATCAGCATCTATAACAATTTTTTTCCCTGAGTACAAAGAGTGCTCAATAATTTTAGCTGCACTGTCAATTGACAGCTCATTTTTTGATATTCCAGGACCTATAGCAACAGATGTAGCCCTTTCAGATATCATCTTTTTCAATTCATAATCAAATTCTATGTAATCATTTCCTGATTTTCTTATTATTATGTCATTAGTGTGAGATGCAACCAATCCATGAATGCTTCTTGGCGCAAAAAGAAAAACCAAGTCCGGCCCCATCCTGAGCGCTGACTTTGATACATACACTGGTGCTCCGTAATATTCAATACTACCTGAAATTAAGACCACAATACCATTATCACCTTTGTGGGAATCCTTTCTGTTCTCAGGAAAAGCAAGCAGGTCTCCTGGGCCGATCATCTCTATTATGTCCGTAGGGAACCCAACATCTGCCACTATAATTTTTCCACATTTTGCCTCGTCCATGCCCTCTTTCTTAAATTGCATTGTTACGGTATAATCAGCTTTTACACTAAGCTGAGATGGGAAACCGGATGGAATGTCCACAGAAACCACATTTGTTCTGCTGTTGTTGATCTTCTGGATAACAGAAGCATAAGGTTCTCTGGGTATTCCAGAGATACCTATACCAAGCATTGCGTCAATTATAACATCGTAATCATCCAATTCCAGGCCTTGTGCAATCTTTCCCCCATTTGAAACATATTCAGAATATTTTTTCTTACCAAGTGGCGTCTCTGGCATCTTGGCCGGATATACGTTAACATTTATTCCAG
This sequence comes from Thermoplasmatales archaeon I-plasma, assembly GCA_031961395.1. GTDB lineage: Archaea > Thermoplasmatota > Thermoplasmata > Thermoplasmatales > JAGDXO01. The sequence goes on from JAVRLO010000056.1 coordinate 1,997, forward strand.
ACCGCATAAGATCTATTGATGCTGTATAACCATCGCCGCCATTGTTACCGCTTCCACATATTGATAATACTCTCCTAGGTTTTAAAGATCTTACAAACTGTGCCACCGCAGCTCCTGCATTGTCCATCAATTTCTCCATATCTATTCCAGATGCTTCCGCATTTTTATCAAGAATTCTTGAATCAATTAACTTAAACATGGTCATATTATAGCAACTTCATATAATATTGTTCCCAAAATACCTTCCTGACATTTTTCTTAAAAAGAATTATATCTTTATTTAATATTCTATGTTGTGATGATAAGAGGGTCAGCTGAGCTTAGGCTGTGATGACCCCTATGAGTACTGAATGGTGATAATAATGAAAAGCGTAGAGGAGCTTGCTAGGATAGCTAAACAGTTAAAAGAGAAGGGAATGAGTGATAAGGATATTGCTACAGAGATGCATCTCTCTGTAAATACGGTTATATGGTTGTTAAGTGGGGAATCAAAGACTAAAGAAGTGCCGAATGATGTGAAAATAGGATGGAGAAGCGTTGGAGTTTACGGCAGTAGGATATACAGTTTAGCTGAAATAATGTCAGATATAATAGAAGAAGAAACATTCAATGATGAAAAAGATATAGATACAATAGTCGGAGTAACAATTAATGGAATTCCATTCGCAACATTTATTTCTGATATTCTTGGTAAGGAACTTGCAATTTACAGACCTCTCACACAGAAGGCTCAAGGGACCTTCTCAAGCAATTATGCGAAAGTAACTGGAAAAAGAGTCGTACTAGTTGATGACGTCATTAGCACTGGGGAAACAATAACTAAGGCTATCGAAGCTGTTAAGTCAGAAAAGGGAGAAGTGGCATTAATTGTTGTTATAACAAATAAAACAGGAAAAGACGAAATCATGGGCGTTCCATTGAGGTCCCTAATAAGGGCTAGGTTGATAGGTTAATGCACTGGGCAGACGTAGTAGCGTCCAAGGTCGGGGACAACCAAGTAGTCTCAACTGCAATTTCGCCCTCAGGTGAAATCCATGTGGGTAATATGAGGGAGGTTCTCACAGGGGAAATGATCTTTAGGGCTTTGAAGAGTTTGGGTAAATCAGCAAAATTTTACTATGAAGCTGATGATATAGATCCACTTAGAAAAGTACCAAATGGTATTGATCAGTCTTTTTCTAAATATATAGGAATGCCACTTTATAAAATTCCCTCACCAGACGGTAAGCATTCTTCCTGGTCAAATCAATTTATAGATCCGTTCGTAGAGACACTTAATCTTGTTGGTGCAAAACCAGAATTTTTATACACCCATGAACTTTATGAGAAAGGCTTGTTTAATGATCTTATAAAAATAGCTATTGAAAAAAGGGATATTATATCATCTATTCTGACAGAAGTCTCCGGGAAGGAAATAAAGGGAGAGTATTATCCGCTTAATATAATATGTCAAAAATGTGGAAGGATTGATAAAACAGTAGTGAAATCTGCTGACTGGCCAATGGCTGAATATCATTGTGAATCCTGCGGCTACGATGGAAAGGTTGATGTGAGAAATGGGGCAGCCAAACTCCCCTGGAGGGTCGAGTGGCCAGCAAAGTGGGTAATTCTGGGAGTAACGATTGAACCTTTTGGAAAAGATCACGCTACGGCAGGAGGTTCATATGATACGGGTAAGAGAATAGCTAAGGAGGTATTTGGGATAGAACCGCCGACTCCTGTGGTATATGAATGGATCCATCTGAAGGGACTTGGAGCGATGCATTCTTCAAAAGGTATTCTGATAAGGGCTATTGACATGGTAAAAATGGTTCCTCCAGAGGTTCTCAGGTTCATTATAGCAAAGAATATTCCTGAAAGGCACATAGAGATTGATCCAGGAAAAGGTTTGATTTCTCTTGTAAATGAATATGACCAGTATGAAAGAATCTATTTTAAAAAGGAGAAACCATTTGACCAGGAGAAGGAGAATGATTACAGGAGAATGTATGAGCTATCCCAGATATCAAACATTCCGGAAGAAATGCCTGTCCAAGTGCCATATAATCATATCATTAATCTAGTTCAGATAAAGAGAAATATGGATGAGATAATTGAAGCGCTCAAATGGTCAGGATATAATGTAAATGGAAATTTAGAAAGCCTAAAGAGAAGAATAAATGCGGCAACATTTTGGCTTGAGAATTTTGCCCCCTCGGAATTTAAAATAAAAGTGCTGGATAATCCCCCGGATATAAAGCTGGGAGAAGAAGAAAAGGAATTCCTTAATGAGATTCTTAAAAATTACATTAACAATTCCACCCCTGAAGAGATAAATAAAATGATCCACGACTGCTGTGCCAAGACTCTCCAGGACCAGAAAAAATGCTTTTCAACATTATACAATATTTTGCTTGGCTCTCAAACTGGTCCCAGGATTGGCTTTCTTTTGACATCACTGGATTATGAATTCGTGAAAAAGAGAATAGAATTTTTTGCAAAAAAATTAAAATAAATATTTAATAAATATTGCTGAAAATATTGTAATTATTTAATTTTTATTTAATGTTTGACTACTGTACCTTTTCCATTATCTTTATTCCTAAAATCTTTTCTATTTTCTTTGCTATATTTTTGTCTGGCTTTATCTCTTCTCTTTCTAGTTTTGCAAGGAGGTTCTTTTTTTCCTGCAACTTTACAGCTAGTTCCTCCTGTGACATGCCCATTTCCTCTCTTTTTTTCTTAATTATTTTTCCAAAATCTATAACGGGCTCATCATCATCTAAAAGCTCTTCTGGAAGTCTCTTCTTCGCGGGAGCTTTAGGAGATAATTGTGACGCAACCGGTTTCGCTATATTCACAACACCCTTTTGTGGATAATGGATCGTTTGATGCCTAACTTCTTTTCCATATTTGGCACATTCATCACATACTTTCATTGTAACTCCATCAATGATTACTTCGTGATAATGTCTTATCTCTTTTCCACACAATTCACAGTTCATAATACATCTTAGTAAAAATGGGTAAATAATTTTAATCCTCAATTACTAGTAAAGAATATTAACATCTTAAAAATAAAGGGGTAGGGGCTGTGGGGTAGCTTGGTATCCTACGGGCTTTGGGAGCCTGAGACCCCGGTCCAAATCCGGGCAGCCCCATGGTATCATTGGGGATATAGATAAATCCCAAAAATTGTTGTTTAATCTAGATTAATATATAAATTAAAATGAATAAAATAAAAATACTCGTGATATGATCTCAGACAACATATCGCATCTCAAAAATAGCGTGAAATCATTTTCTTATTAAAATATAAGTTCGGTTATCAAATAGAACAAAAAAATAAAAAGGGAGTAAAGGCTGTTTAGGGAAGAAAGAAATCTGGCAATTGAATATAATGTTATTTTTGCAACTTCATCCACAGTCAATTTTCTTCCAGATACCACTAGGGTTAAATTGAAAGAATTTGATGTTTCCTACGATAACGCAGTAAATTGTTAATATAAACTTTAAATGTTTATAGTACTCAATTTTAATCATTCTTCAAATATACTGCCTGATAATTTTAAGATCTTTTATATAGAGAATCATACGCTTGAATATGAATCCTTCGCGTTCTACAATATCACTCACAAGATAGGTTGGCCTTAGATAAAAAGATATATAAGCCCTTGCAACCCATTTCATAATTTCATCAGACGTAAAATTCTTTAATTTTATCACTGGCATAATTGCTGAGAATTTCCCCCAATCTCTTGTTAAAAGAAGACCCTTTTCAACAACATAATTCCAGAGCCCTGTTCCTGGGAACGGTGTTGCAATTGTAAATTGAGCCAGTGTTACCCCTACCTTCTGTGAGAATTTTATTGTTGCCTCAACATCTTTAACAGTCTCTTCCGGAAAACCTATTATAAAGGATCCAAAGGTCTGAAGACCTGTAGTGGTTGCCTTTTCAACAGCTGATTTTGCAAGTTCAAGCGTTATACCCTTTCCTATAAAATCCAGTGTTTTCTGTACTCCAGATTCAATCCCAAAATACACTGTATGGGCACCGGCACTTTTCATGGATTTTGCTATTTCATCGTTGAAAAGGTTTACCCTTGCAGTTGCTGACCAGGATATGTCAAGACCCTCTTCTTTAATTCTTTTAGTTAACTCAATTGCCCTTTTCATGTTTAGTGTAAATGTATCATCCATAAACTCTATTTCCTTTTTGTTGTATCTGTCCCTTAATATCTTAAGTTCATCAATAACCCTTTCCACAGAATGACCTCTCCACTGCTTACCGAACTGAAGGGATGATGAACAGAATATACAGTTGTAAGGACATCCCCTTGATGTTATGATTGTACCGTATTCCTTGTTGTCAGCCTTGTACCTTTCCATTGGTAAAAGATCAAAGGCAGGGTAAGGAATTGTGTCCACATCTTTTATCAACTGTTCAGGTGGATT
>JAVRLO010000057.1:0-6390 GCA_031961395.1 Thermoplasmatales archaeon I-plasma
TATTCTAAGTTGCTCAAAAAGTAAGGTCAGCTATAAATACATCATTTTTTTCTCATATGGATGAGAACTGTAATATGGAATATTGATTTTAAATGTAATCTTCTCTGCAAAGGATGTAATGCTTTTCAGGGGAATGAACTTTTTCCATCAGATAGAATTGAAGATTTCATAGATGAGATGAAGTACAATAAAGTCAAGATAGTATCTGTAACTGGAGGTGAACCCACATTACATCCTGATCTGCCAAGAATAATGAAGACACTTAAGGAAAAAGGATTTTATACTCATATAGCAACAAACGGAACTAATAAATACATGCTCCAGAAAATAGTTCCATATCTCGATGCAGCAACTGTAAGCCTCGACAGTCACGTACCAGAACTTCACAATGAATACAGAGGCAGAAAGATTTTCGATATAGTTCTCGAATCCATGAGATTCCTAAGACCTAAGGTAAAGATTTTGACATCCAATATGCTTGTTACAGACTTTAATTACAATAGGATAGATGAATACGCAGATTTTGTGAATAATAAGATTGGTATACCAGTTTCGATGTGTTTTCCTGATAATACCGCTTACTACTACGAAAAGGTACCCGTTCAGAAAGATCATATCCACGATGCTTTTAAATTTGCTTTTGAAAATTACAAGGTCTATAAATTTGGAAATACGAGAACATACTACAAAGAGGCAATGGAATGGCTTGAAAATGGTAAGGCATCAAGATGCAGGGCAGGAGAAGTCGTTTTCTATGCTGATTATAGGGGAAATGTTTATCCCTGTTTTTATAAAACAGATGTAAAATTAAATAAGAATAGAAAATGGGATGTTTATGATAACCATTGCAATTCCTGTTTTATTCAATGTTTTAGAGAACCAAGCATAAAGAAGCCTGTTGAACAGGGGAAACTAGTCGTAGGGATATATCTATATAATAAGAGGCATCATGGTCAAAGTGAATGAGGATTGCCCTGTTTAGCGATACTTACTTTCCTATACCAGATGGAGTTTCTAAACACCTGGTGGATTACAAAAGGGAACTCAATAACAGGGGTCATGAGGTCAGAGTCTATACAGTTTTTAAAAATGAAAAAGATAATGTTTATGGACTTCCCTCAGTAAAGTTCCCACTTTATAAAGAATATAGGATGCCCTTACCAGTTTACGATTTATATAGAGATCTTGAAAAATTTAAACCTGATGTATCTCATATTCATACTCCATTTGTACTAGGTACAATGGGGTACAGATTTTCAAAGAAAAGAGGTATCCCGGTTGTAGGTACTTACCATACAGATTTCGTGAATATGAATAACACAATAGATTTTCCATTTGTTAAAAGTCTCTTAAATATAGGATTTCAGTATAATATGCATCTCTACAGGAAAATTGATTCTGTAATCTCTCCCTCTGAACCTATGTACAAGCAGCTTTTGCGTTATAATATAAAATCGGATGTAGTGCACGTAGGTATAAATCTAAAACCTTTCAAATATAACAAGCAAAAGGAAGATTATTTTCTGTTCTTAGGAAGATTAACATTTGATAAAGGTATTCAGGATGTCCTCGTTGCAGCATCAGAAATGCCTGATAAGAAATTCATTATTGCAGGAATAGGCCCTATGAAAGATCTTGTAGAAAAATATGCTGATAAGTATAATAATATAAAATACTTAGGATACGTTAAAGAGGAGGATAAAATAGAGCTTCTAAGCAAGGCCAGGCTTTTAGTTCTTCCATCCAGAGCAGAAACATTCGGAGTTGTCTATGTCGAATCTATGGCATCAGGAACTCCCGTTGTTGCCTCAGGCGAATCCAGAGAAATAGGCATACTTAAAGAAAACTATAATGGCTGGTTTGTGAAATTTAACGATCCACCATCTATTGTAGAAAAGCTGCGTTCCCTAGAAAAGGAAAATTTATCTCAATACCAGGAAAATGCATATAAATCCAGCAAAGATTACTCAGTTGAATCCACAGCAGACTTATTATTAAAGAGGTATGGTGAACTGATTGAGAGTAGAAAGCGGGGCTAGATATATAGGTATAATTATTTCCATTCTTACATTATCTATATTTGTATATATCTATGGACCCTATAATCTGCTTTCAACAATGGAGATGTTACCAGTTAGCTTTGTAATATTTTTTCTTATCGCGTTAGGGTTTCATTTGTTGTCATTTGTATTCTGGTCTTTCAGGATTAAATTTCTTTCTTACGTAAATAAATTTAGAATATCTTTCTATCAGTCCTTTGTTACGGTGATATCATCGCTTTTTGTTGCTACTTTAACTCCGGGTTACATAGGAGGAGAACCTGTTAGAATCAAGAAACTGAGTGATTATGGTATTCCTCCTGGAACATCAACTGCCATAATACTTGGTGAAAGGGGTTTTGACTCCATTTTTTTCGTCATTGTATTTGCTTTTATCATATTATCAGGTTATTTTACTCTTACTGCTGCGTTCCATCTATATGCTATTATAGGAATTATTGTTCTATCAGTTTTCTTAGCGGTTTTGATATTGTCAATTGGAGCTAAAAATTTCATTAAGACTCTTTTAAACAGAATAGAAAATTTTTTAATAAAAATAGATAAAAAAGGAAAAAGGAAAAGAGAATCATTTTCTAAAATAGCAGGAGAAATAGAATTATTTAGCGATTCTACTAAAGTCATGTTTATAAAGAAACCTTCCTTAATGCTTATTGGAGTTATAATAACTTCACTGATCTGGCTTTCTGATTTTACTGTACCACTTATATTAATCATGGGGTTCGGTGTAAGGCCGGACGTTGTGTATATAATTTTCATCCAGGTATTTCTTGTTCTTATCTCCCTTATACCCCTGACTCCTGGAGCTGCTGGCATTATGGAGATACTTATGCTAGCTACTTTTTCCATTTTTTTACCTCATAATTATTTAGTTATTTTCATAATTATATGGAGATTTATAACTTTTTATTTCAATATTATAATTGGTTCTCTTCTGGTTCACAAAATTGTGACAAAATAATATATTCAAACGCTATTACGTAACGATAAAATTGAACGAGACTCAGAGATTACATAAGTATGCATTCAGGTCGCCTTCGGCCTATTTGACTATTCCTTTAATAGTTATTCCTCCCATTCTGTTCTATTTATCCTCAAGGAATTTGAAAATGTTTGAAGTTTATTCATTGTCAATTCTTCTCCTACTACTGACAGATTTTATTGCGCCTATAGTATGGAAATTTAAATTTGGAATCACAAGATCATTATTTCTAGATACTGTGGTGATTTACATCTCCACAGTTTATTATTTCTTAATTCTGGCTATACATTTTCTTCCTCCCATTCACGCTTTGATGCTTTCTATCACCCTATTACCATTTATTAGGACTATGGTATTTATAACATTTACTGAAAGAAAATATGCTGTGACTCATTTCCTAAGTATTAGTTTCTCACTTTATTTTTCAATATTGATATTTTTAGTTTTGCCGCAATATTCTATATTTATAATTCCCATTATACTCTCTTCTTTAATTTATTCTCTTTCCTCTGAGCTGTTTGTAAGATTAACCTTTTCAAAGTTTCTTAAGGAATTTAGCATGGATCCGGTTAAGATAATAACACAGATGGTTAATTACGTCCGTTCGGATTTATCACACAACCAGGTTTTAACAGCTTTTTCCGAGCAAATGTATAATACATTCGCTCCTAGAGAGGTAACAGTTCTCAAGACTTCAATTCAAGGACAGGAGCAAGAATTGGACTTGGTTTTTCCATATGTTCATCCTGGACCTATAGGCGAGTTCGGGAGTTCCAATATAACTGGAAAGTTACAGCGCATGCATCCTGACAGAAACATTATGGTTTTCCATACTTCTACCACACACGATGATAACTGTTCTGGAGAAGGAGAAGTGAAAAAGATATCTGCTGTTTTAAACGAAAGTGGTTCAAAATTCTCTAATTCTTACGAACCTTTTTTTGGTAAGTATATTACACTCATTCCTCTTAACGATGGAGGTATTTTTTTCGTTTCACCTGATGATCCAAGATTTGACGATATAAAGATAACTGAAGGAATGAAAATAGTGAAAAAGGCAAAATCGCTTGGTCTTAAATGGGCAGTAGTCGTGGATCAACATAACAACAACATGGACAATCCTGTTGAAAATACGGATGTTTCCTATTTAATGGATGAGGTCTCCATTTCAGTAACATCTAGAAAGAAACAGTATCCTGTCTATGGGAATATTGCGTCCTCAAACAATTTAATTAGGAAAGACATAGGTCCGGGAGGAATAAAATTTCTGGCATTGAAAATGAATGAAACCAAGATAGCTATAATCCTCATTGACGGTAACAATATGGATTATGATTTAAGAAAGAAAATAGAGGACTCAATTTCAGGATATGATAAAGTGTTGGTATGTACCACAGATAATCATGTGGTAAATTTAGAAGGATTAAAAGTAAATCCGGTTGGAAGAATGGGAAATCATGATGAGATTGTAAATGAGATAAAAAGAATGACCGTGGAATTACAAGAATTGAAGGAACTATCTTTTGAAAGAGTTAAGAAGGAACTTAGACTTAGAATTGCAGGGGAGCATCATTATGAAAAATTGAACGAGACTGTAAGGAAATCAGTAAATATAGCGAAGATCACATCGGTACTCGCTATCCTATTTTCTTTGGGTCTCTCCTTATTCATTTTTAAAATACTCACTTAAAATTTTATACTTGATTACATTTTATTAATTGTGAAAATAGTAATTTCTGGAGGCACTGGATTCATTGGTCAGAATCTAACTAACTTCTTTATGTCTAAAGGTTACGAGGTAGTTATATTAACAAGAAATGAAAGTGCTGTTAAGGGTGATGTTAAGTATATAAAATGGGAACCTACTGAAGGAAAAATTTCTGAAAAAATTGAGGATGTGGATGTAGTCATTAACCTTGCAGGTTTTTCTATCGCAGCTAAAAGATGGTCTCAATCAATAAAACAGGAGCTAGAGAATAGCAGGATACAAAGTACTAAAACTCTAGTCAAACACTTGCCTGAAATGGGTGCTAAAATGTTTATTAGTGCATCAGCAGTTGGATACTATGGTTTTCGTGGAGATGAAATAATTGACGAAACATTTGACCATGGAAATGATTTTTTATCAATACTGGCAGCTAATTGGGAAACTGCTACAAAGGGAGCTACATCAGAATATACATCAATTCTCAGGTTTGGAGTTGTTATTGGCGATAATGGTGGTATATTACAGAGATTCCTTACTCCTGTGAAGTATGGGCTATCTAAAAGAATTGGTACAGGAAAACAATGGATTTCGTGGGTAGATATTGATGATGTAATAAATTCCATTAATTACATTGTTGAAAAAAAGATGAGTGGAGTATACAATGTAACATCTCCAAATCCAGAAAGAAACGAAGACTTTATGTTAACAATTTCAGATATTGTGAAAAAGAAACAGATTATTTCTGTACCGTCCTTTGCAATAAAAATACTTCTGGGGGAGATGGGTGAGGCTTTGATTTTGAATGGCCAGAGAGCCATACCAAAGAGATTGGTGGATAGCGGCTACGTTTTTAGGTATCCTTCACTCAAGTCTTCGTTAGAGAAAGCTGTAGGGAGTTAGGATTAATTTATATTTATTTTACGGATCAGATTTGACACAAAATCATCTATTAATTTTATTGCAACTTCGTCCTTAAGGTTTCCTTCGGTATCGAATTTCTTATCGGCAAAACTTAAGAATATTTCAGGTTTTGAAATTACATCCATTTCTGACTATAAGAGAACCTGTCTTAGTTGGCATTGTGCTCTTGCTCCCCCTAGCATACCCGTAGATGCAGATAAAATTCCTGATATTTTATACTTCAGTACATTATCACTTGGTGGTCTAGTAAACCAATCCAAAGCATTTTTAAGTACTCCGGGAAAAGAGAAATTATATTCTGGAGTTGCAATTAAGATCGCATCACTTTCTCTTATTATTTTTTTATACTCAACTACTATTTTAGGAAGATTATATTCTTCATCTGGATTGTATATAGGTATATCTTCAACTTCCAGAATTTTCATCTCTATATTGTTTGTCTTTTTAGACATAATATTTGCTAGATCTTTTAACAGAAGCCTGTTGTAAGACTCCTCTCTTACACTTCAGTTAAATCCAATTACTTTTATTTTATTAATGTGACCAGATTACTATAATTTACTTAAATTCTTCTGTCTTGAGATTTTTCTTTATTCATTAAAGGCTAAAATCAATCATAACATTTGCATATATCAATTATAATCTTATTTTCATTTCTGTAGCAAGGATCGTTATTTCTTATACCTTCCCAAATTGATTTTTACCTATCTTTGCCCTTTTGT
>JAVRLO010000058.1:0-6210 GCA_031961395.1 Thermoplasmatales archaeon I-plasma
ATATATCAGCCTCTATTAATGGTGATGAAATAGCCTCTTGTACTGCTTGTTCTACTTTGTTCTGTCCGGATGAATCAGATTCTCCTATTCCAATCATAGCAACTCCACCACCTGACATTATTGTTTTGATATCTGCATAGTCTAGGTTTACAAGTCCAGGTTTTGTAATAATTTCTGTCAATCCTTTCATAGCTTCCATCAGTATTTCATCAGCAACTTTAAACGCTTGATCAAGTGGCAACCTTGGTACCAACTGAAGAAGTTTATCATTTGGAATGACTATAGTTGTATCAGAGTTTCTTCTCATTTTTTCTAAGCCGTAAAGTGCATTCTCCATTCTCACTCTTCCCTCGGCGGAGAATGGTAGTGTAACAATGGATATAACTAATGATTTTTGCCTTTTTGCAATTTCTGCAACTACTGGCGCAGAACCTGTTCCTGTTCCTCCACCCATTCCAGCAGTAACAAATGCTATGTCGACCTTACCCAAGGCATTTATTAAATCCTCTTCTGCTTCCCTTGCAGCTTCTTCTCCCACCTGTGGAAGTGCACCTGCTCCTAGTCCACGAGTTGATCTCTTTCCTAATAAAACTTTCCTATGAGCTTTAACTGTTAAAAGGTGTTTAGCATCAGTATTTGCAGCAATCATTTCTGCCCCATAAACACCCTCTTCCATGCATCTGTTAATAGTATTGCTTCCCCCACCCCCACATCCGACTATTTTTATATTTACCTTTAACTGTTCTACTATCTTTGCTAGCTCTTCATCATCTGGAGACGCAATCGGCTGCCTTGGGGTCTGTATACCAACAGGGCCCGGCTGAGATTGTTTATTCTCCTGTTCATTATCAACAACCTCATCACCTAAAGCATTTTTGATCAATGATTTCATCGGCATAATTTACACCTGTGTCATCTATATGTATGACGCTATATATATACTTTGCTAACTGGTATTTCATTATATTTTTCAATCAAATTTCTGTTCAATTAGTAACTAGTGAAGTATAACATTTCCATTTATATAGACGTTGTATGAAAGTTGTCTGACAATTCATAACGCAAAAAAGACAATGGACGAAATTTACTTTAAAAAAGTTTAAATATTAGATGTGAATTTTGTAGTAGTGAAATTATGGTTGATTACGTAACATTAGTAGTATGGGAAGCCCTTCAGGAAGATGTTGGGCTAATAAGAGCAAGAATAGATCTTGCTACAAGAGAAGCACTTAATGTATCTATTGGAGATATTATACGAATTGACGGTAAGAAGACTACAGCAGCTAGAGTTTTCAGATTGAGCGAGGAGGAAGAAAACAGAGGAATAATCAGAATTGATCCGTTAGTCAGGCAAAATTCTGGAGTAAAGGTTGGCGATAAGGTAAAAATATCAAAGGCAGATGTTAAGCAGGCAGAAATTCTAGTATTAGCACCAGTAATAGCAGAAAATCAAAGGATAAGGTTTGCTCCAGGCATAGAAGACTATGTCAGGAGATCTCTTCTCAGAAGACCTATAGTTGAAGGCGATGTAATTTCCGTACAAGGTCTTGCTTTAACAGGTAAAGGAGGAGTCTCATTTAAGGTTGCAAAAGTAGGTCCAGGAAGGGGGATATTCGTCGTAACTGAAGAAACAATGATTGAGATGAGAGAGGAAGCCGTCTCTACTGAGGAAGAAGGAGAAAGAATTACATACGAAGATATAGGAGGACTTGGAGAGGAACTTAGGAAAGTCAGAGAAATGATTGAGCTTCCGCTTAAGCATCCTGAATTATTTGAAAGACTTGGAATAGATCCTCCTAAGGGTGTGATCTTATACGGTCCTCCAGGAACTGGTAAAACATTAATCGCCAAAGCGGTAGCTAACGAATCAGGAGCAAGGTTCTTTTCAATAAATGGACCGGAGATAATAAACAAATTCTATGGTGAAAGCGAGAAAGCTCTAAGAGAGACATTTGATAAGGCCTCAAAGGAATCCCCTTCAATAATTTTCATAGACGAAATTGATTCCATTGCTCCTAAGAGGGAAGATACACAGGGAGAACTGGAAAGGAGAGTAGTAGCTCAGCTCCTAACATTAATGGACGGGCTTAAGAGCAGGGGACAGGTAATTGTTATAGCAGCTACGAATAGATTGGATGCTGTTGATCCCGCATTGAGAAGACCTGGTAGATTTGATAGAGAAATAGAAATTGGAGTTCCTGATAAAAAAGGAAGGAAGGAGATATTGCAAATACATACAAGGGGAATGCCATTGGAGGGAAGACCGGAGGATAAGGAGAAAATTTTGGAGGAACTAGCCTCTGTAACTCATGGGTTTGTTGGTGCAGATCTGGCAGCTCTGGCCAGGGAAGCGGCTATGAAAGCCCTAAGAAGGTACCTCCCGGAAATAGATCTTGACAATCCTATACCTACAGAGGTATTGGAAAAAATGCAGGTCAATAAAGAGGACTTTATGAGTGCGCTAAAGGAAATTGAGCCTTCGTCACTAAGAGAAGTGACTATAGAAGTTCCAAATGTTTCCTGGGATGATATAGGGGATTTAGAAGATGCAAAGAAGGAGCTAAAGGAAGCAGTTGAACTTCCGGTTAAGAATCCTGAAGTTTTCGAAAGAATGGGTCTTAGACCACCAAGAGGGATATTATTTTTTGGGCCTCCTGGTACAGGTAAAACATTACTCGCAAAAGCGGTTGCGACTGAAAGCCAATCGAACTTCATATCCATAAAGGGACCGGAAGTAATGAGTAAATGGGTTGGAGAGTCAGAAAAAGCTGTCCGTGAAATTTTCAAAAAAGCAAAACAAAGTGCCCCAACTATTGTATTTCTGGATGAATTGGATTCAATAGCTCCGAGAAGGGGTCTCTATGCATCATCTGGTGTAACTGACAGAATAGTGAATCAATTGCTTACAAGTCTCGATGGAATGGAAGCTATGAAAGGAGTAGTAGTTCTAGCGGCAACTAATAGACTAGATATAATAGATCCTGGGCTTCTTAGACCAGGTAGATTCGACAAAATAATATACATCGGGCCACCAAACAAAGACGCAAGATTGAAGATACTCAAGGTCCATACAAGAAAGATGCCTCTCGCCGAGGATGTAAACCTTGATAGTATTGCTGAAAGAACAAAGAACTATTCCGGAGCAGATCTAGAAAACCTAGTTAGAGAAGCAGGATTAGAGGCAATCAGGGAAAATATTTCCGCAAATAAGGTAACAATGGCTCATTTTGAAAAAGCCTTACAAAAGATTAAGCCTTCCCTTGACGAGGAAACAATAAAATATTACGAAGACGTATCTAAAAACATAGGTAGGGAGAGTAAACCTACCAGGAAAGAAGATCTGATATATTACAGGTGATAAAAATGAGAAAATTCGTAACAGAACTAAAAGGAAAGACTGTAATGACGAGTGAAGGACTGATCCTTGGAACAATATCAAACTTTGTAGTGGACACTGAAACCGGGCAGGTTAATCACGTACTGGTGAACCCTGCCGAAGGAATAGAGAGTGATAAGTATCAGAAAGATGCACAAGGAAGGCTTGCAATACCATTCAAAACAATGAAATCAGTAAAGGACGTTGTAGTTCTAGAAGTAAAGGACTAAATTTTTTAATTTTATTTTTATCAAAAGAAAATACAAAACATTAAATTCTCTTTGTAATAAAGGTTAGAAAGGGTGCTCCAATGAAAAGAAGTTCCAGAGATTGGAAGAAACGTCACAACATGAGATGGAAATGGAGAAAGAAAAAAATAAGAAGGTTAAAGAGAATTAGAAAGGCCTCCAGAAGCTAAAGGGAGCATGGGGTAGTCAGGTATCCTAGCGGGCTCCAGTTAGGGGTTGATTTAATGTGGGTCATCTGACCATGATGAGAAACTGGAGCGATGACCCTAAGAGAGACCCGCAGATCTGGGTTCAAATCCCAGTGCTCCCATCAGGTCAGTTCGGCTCCCACTTATTTTTTGTACCTTTGGGTTCAAATTCCCTCCCTCCTGAAATAACCTCTCGACTGCGGATCTTCCTTTTTCCGCAGCTTTGAACGTGCTCATGTGTTCATAGATGGTTGTGGTATCTATGCGGGCATGGCCTGCCAGAATTTGAACCAACCTCAGATCATCCGTCATAGCGTATAATTGGGACAAAAAGAAGTGGCGGAAGGAATGCGGGTGGAGACCTTTCATGCCAAGTTTTGCTCCCACCTTCTTGATCATCGCTCTAATGTAGTGGTAGGGCATCCTGCCTTTCTCTGTGGTGAAAAGCGCCCTTGGATCGGAAGGCATCCTGTATTTTTCGATATATTGCTTTATCTCTTCAACGAGGGCATCCGGAAGGGGAAGATACCTGTCCTTTTCTCCCTTCTCTGACCTGACATGTAAAAGCTTTCTCTCAAAGTCCACGTCCTCTATATTGATCTTTTCAAATTCCCCTATCCTGACTCCAGTAGATGCGAACACCTTGATCACCAGTGCGTTCCTGTACCATATCTCCCTGTGGAAATGGTTGTAACAGAAATCAAGTATTTTATTCACTTCCTCCTGTGTAGGGACATACGGGTCAGGAGATGGCTCTTTTTTCAATCTTGGCATCCTTGTTTTTATCCCTATAAAGGAAAACCAGTGTTCCAGGTCCATTAGCTCTATCCTCAGCGATTTCTTCTTTATCCCCTGCCTCTGTCTCTTTTCAATATACTCATAGATCTCTCCCATGTCCGGTTTTTCAACGTTGATATATTTCGACAGGGTCTTTATCCTCCTTGCTCTCCGCTCCGCTGTGGATATTGCATACCCATTGGCTATCCTGAAAGTTATAAACTCTCCCAGTTTATTCTCTAATTCTTCACTCATCATCTTTCACCTCCCTTTTAAAAATTCCAAACCCGTCAATCAGTTTCTCTGTCTTCATATTCTCCTCCTCTCTTGCTCCATTTGCTATCAAATCCATGTCCTTTCCCTTAAGATTTCTAGCAAGGTAATGGCAGCCGGAGCTGCACGGTGCAATTACTTCCATCATGCTCCATGATTCCCTGTAAACCATACCATCGCAATCATCATGTTTCCCGTCACGGCACAAATCACTCACATCTTCCATCTCACCCACACCTCCTCCGGTAGATTATCATACAAATCGAAGAATTCGTCCTTCTTCTGCGGCCCCATCGCCGCGTATTCCTTTATCTTCTTTTTATCAAGAATGAAATAGTTGGCCCTCCAGACCCTATTTGTTGTAATGAGATATTCCTCTATCCTTGTTTTAACCAGACCAAGGTCTTCCAGCTGGTACATCACTGCGAGGTCTTCATGCTCCAAATGGTTGCCAACAACCTCGTTCTCGAAGCCGAAGAACTGCATTATCGCAATGGCGGTATCCAGAAGATCATCAGCCTTCGCTTCTATCCCCTTCTGTGAATAGAGGTATGCCATAGCCCTTGCAATGTCTACCGGAACAGGGAGGTATCTTTGAGAATATCTGGAGGCTTGGATACTTTTCCTTCTCATTTTCATTGCAGACGTCAAGAAGCTTCTCTATCTCCTTTTTTATCAGTATTGTGCTTTTCAGACTGTTATTCCAAAACTCAATATCGAACCTGTTCATCTTATCAGACCTCACCTCAGAATTTTAGATTTAGTATTTGAATTTTTAAGCCTATCTGGAAAAATGAAAGAAGTGAAAAAAGGAATTTTTGATGATAACAATCACGGGCTTCAGACCTTAGAAAAATTATGAAAATTCATTTAGGTAAAATGAATTACTTTGACTACAAAGCGTAAGCATAACTAGCTTTGTTAAATGATGATCGTTCAATAGAGAATCACTTGATCATAACTGACAAATTCCAACTATTTAAGCGAAAATATAAATGTAGTTTGACTGTACAACTTCGAGGGAATATAAAATATCAGGAACAGTTTTGCTCTTTTTATGAGCGGGCGCGATCACCAAGAAGAATGAATCGCTTCTAACGGAGCCGCCCATCTGAAGTATACTCTCACAGGAAGTGTTAGAGTAACTGGCGTAGTAAAGGATCAATCAGACCCTGCTGTTAGTTGCGATTTGCCGATCGCCGTGATACTTAGCGGATCTGCCTCTGAGTAAAATAAATATTCCAGCTGCTACTAGTGCTAGACCTATAATCAGCAAAGGGAGGAGTATCTCGTATATCATAGTGAATTTCACAGTGTTTGTTAAAATGATTCTTCCTCCCGGAATTAC
>JAVRLO010000059.1:0-6207 GCA_031961395.1 Thermoplasmatales archaeon I-plasma
AAAAAAGAAAACCAATATCTCATTTTATCATCCTGTGTGAATTATTTAAAATCATTCTATCTCCTTATGATATTAATGATGCACAATATAATGCATAGAATCTAAAACATAATTTCAACTTTTATCATATTTTCAAAAATATGAGTTATAAGCCTTACCAGTAATTTAAAAATAATTCGGTTGCATTATGGTTCATGGTATCACGGAGATTTAGTTCGATCACACCATCATCGACAATTTCATTAAATAATCTTTACAATATGATGAAAAAAGAAGGTCAAGATGTAATTTCATTTGCAGCAGGAGAGCCAGATCCAACAACCCCCATGGATGTAATAGAATTTGCATTTGAGAAGGCAAAGAATGGGGGAACGCATTACACCCCTTCAGGCGGGATTCCGGAGCTCCGGAATGAAATATCCATAAAGTACTCAAAAATGACAGGTAGCGAGATCAAGGCTGAAGATGTGATCATAACTCCTGCCAAATTCGCTCTGAACATGGCTATTGAATCAGTAATTGAACCAGGCGACGAGGTCTTAATTCAGGACCCCAGTTTTGTTTCGTACCACGAAATGATAAAGATAGCTGGGGGAATTCCAGTATATTTTCCATCTAATGATGATGGATCTCCTAATATAAGCAAACTTCAGGAACTTATAAACAAAAAAACTAAAATGATAATTATTAACTCACCAGAAAATCCGAACGGTTGGGTTGGAACAAAGGAAGAATTAAAAGCAATCTCAGATCTGTCAATAGATCACGACTTTTATGTACTCTCTGATGAAATATACGAGACAATAATTTATGAAGGTCAACACATCTCAATACTAAAATTTCCCGGAATGGCAGAAAGAACATTCGTCGTCAACGGTTTCTCTAAAAGCCACGCAATGACCGGCTGGAGAATTGGATACCTTATTTCACCACATACGCTTTCAGGTTACATAGATGCCTATCAGCAGCACACTATAACTTGTGCTTCATCCGTATCACAGTATGCTGCATTAAAGGCGATAAAAAATGAAGACTTCCCAAAGCATATGAACCTCATGTTCAAGGAGAGAAGGGATATATTATTTGAAAGTTTATCAAAGATTGAAGATCTAAAGATTACTAAACCAAAGGGAACTTTCTATATGTTTCCAAAGATATTGAATGGTATGACAGGTGATGAATTATCAAACAGGCTCCTTAAGGAGAAGAAAATTCTTGTTACACCAGGGTCTCAATTTGGTCCAAGCGGCATCAACAGTATACGCCTCTCTTTCTCTCTCTACAAGGAAGATCTGATCAGGGGAGCAGAAAGGATAATTGATTTCTTTGATAGCCTTTAATTTATTTCCTTTTCTTCCTAAATTCTGTGTATTTCATTTGGTCAAATTCTAAAGAGTGTCTTATTTTTTTACTAATTAAATATTTGCTGATGGATTCAGAAACATCCCTGACATAATTCTCTGGTAACTGAGATAGGATAGTGATTTCTTTTCTGTGCAAGGGAAAGATCATCCTAAGTTTACCTTCTCTATTGTATCCTTCTGGCTTCCTGTTATTTTTTATGTCCAACATATTTAGAAGAATTATGACCTCCCTATGATCTGGTTCATCTTCCATCTCTCCTGTTTCTTTGAAGAAGAGTTCCATCATACCTCTGAAAGACTTTTCCATTTGCTTCCATTCGAAATTTTCTGGAAATATAATGTGGCCACTCCAGTTTTTCAAACGCTTCACCCTTTGGTCATTTCATTCTTTCTCTTAACAGTCATAGGAATTGCATCATTTTCAAACTCTATTAATGCTATCTTTAATGGATCGAAAACATCTTCAGGTATGTCAATCAGTATAGGAGCTCCCATAGATATTTGAAGGGCTCTCGCTCCAACAATTCTTGCTTTTTCATATTTTGAATATTTTTTATCGGTCATAATATCACCGAAGGGATATTTCTCAATACTCAAATCCGTGGATATCATTTCCCTTGATAATCCTTATAACCTTCTACCTATAAAATTTGCTATATGCTCTAAAAACTCTTTATCATACTCATCAAAAGGATTGATGAAATCGCTGTCTATATCTATCTCACCAATAACTTTATCCTGCTTAAAAATAGGTACAACAATTTCTGATTTGGTATTAGCGAAACAAGAGATGTATCTTGGATCCTTAGAAACATCAGGCACCATGACTGTAAATTCTTCTTTTGCAGCCAATCCGCATATTCCGTCTCCTATCTTTATTTTTACATGTTCTGTGGCTTCCGGTCCTTTCCATGCCTCTAGAACCAGGTTATCTTGTTTCACCATGTATATACCAACCCAATTGTATATTTTTATATTATCGTTGAGAAATGTTACTGTATAATCTAATATTTCCTTCCTTGACTTCGGAATATTTTCCTTGAATTTTCTTAATAACGAATTTTTATCTATCTTTTCCATTAATCTCGATTGATTTTCCATATTTAAAAATATACTACAAATCATAGCGATCTATGATCAGATACAATGAAGAATGATCTGAAACTTATGAAATGTTTCATAAGAAATTTAAATATTAGTGTTTTAAAACAGAAATCAAAAAATATAGTTGCAGTCTGCTATGACTAGTTTATGAATATTCATGCTTGGATAAAAAATGGGGTTCTTATAAAGATATAAAAAAGTTTAAAAAATTCCAAAATTTAATTATCAGATTATCCATGTTGTAACGTGTCAATACTAATCAAATCATTGAATAAGTTCTATGGGAATAAACAGGTTTTGAAGGACATCAATCTCGAAATAAATAATGGTGACATTTATGGTATTTTAGGGCCAAATGGTTCTGGAAAATCAACATTATTAAGAATTATGGCTGGAATATCTCAGTATGATTCTGGATCCGTAAACATAGAGGGGGAGGAGGCCAAAAAAGACCCCATAAAAATAAGAAAAATAGTTGGTTATGTACCGGAAACACCCTATCTCTATGAAAGTCTGACTCCTATTGAGTACTTTGAATTTATCGGTTCAATTAGGAATATTAAGAACGATATTCTCAACAGAAGATCAATAGACCTATTAAAAGCGTTCGGGATGGAAGAATATAGTGACCAGTTTATAGGAAGTTTATCTTTTGGAACTAAGCAGAAAGTATCTATTATTGCTGCACTGTTGCACAATCCAAAAATATTGATCCTTGATGAAAGTATGAACGGGCTAGACCCACAATCAGCAAAAATTTTTAGAGATCTCTTAAAAAGCCTCTCAAATGACGGAACAATAATAATTTTCTCAACACACATTCTCGAGATAGCATCAAACGTCTGTGAAAAAATTGCCATTATGAAGGAAGGATCCATAGTTGCGGAGGGAGAAACGTCGTCGCTGATATCAGAGAAAAACCTAGAAGATTTATTTATTCAGTTAACCTCTACAGAAGATATTCAGGCAGTGGTTAACGCATTAAAAGGAAGCCTTAGAGATCAATAATTGTGTCAAACAATAGTCAAACAACCTTTTATATGAGTTAATTGATTAGTTCATATGCTTCTCTATAGTAAAGTATCGCTGCCACTTATTAAAGAATTTAAGACTAGTTTTGGTACTGAGAAAGATAGGAATGCCATATTATTCATTTTAAATGATGGTGAAATAGAGGCATATGGAGAATCAGTTACCGAGGAAGATCCACTATATGGGTATGAAGATAACTTTACTGCACTATATGTAATAAGGAAATATTTGGCTGAAATTCTAAATAAAACGAAGGATCCGCAGAATTTCATGGAAAAGGCCGAAAGAATCAAAGGTCACCTGATGGCAAAAGCTGCGCTAGAGATGCTTCTCTGGGACTACGTTTCAAAGAAAGAAGGTAAACCACTTCATGAGTTTATTGGACATTCCAAGGGGGAAGTTGAAGTTGGAATATCTATAGGTATGTCAGCAATTGATGACATGATTAACACAGTAAAGCAAGCAGTGGAGCAGGGCTATAAGAGAATCAAGGTCAAGATAGAGAAAGGATATGATATTGAAATAGTAAGTGCAATAAGAGAAAAATTCCCGAATATAAATATGAGCGTTGACGCTAATCAATCTTACTCAAGGAATGATTTTAAAATAATGGAAAAGCTGGATGATTTCAACTTAGCTTATATTGAACAGCCTTTCAAAATGGAAGATCTAAATGCGCATGCTATTCTCAGAAAGAGAATACAGACACCGATATGCCTTGATGAAAGCATAACAACATTTGAGACATTCAAGAATGCGGTTGAGTTAGGAGCAATTGATATACTCAATATAAAACCGGGAAGAGTAGGAGGAATTAACAACACGCTTGAACTTATGTTAAACGCCAAGGAAAATGGAATAGGTGTCTGGATCGGTGGAATGCTAGAAACGGGAGTAGGAAGGTCTTTCAATATTTCAATTGCCTCTCAGGAATATGTTAATATGCCCGGCGATACCTCTCCCAATTCAAAATATTTTAAAAGGGATGTAACAAATGAGATATTCATTATGAAAGATGGAAAAATAAAACCATTCCAAAAGGCTGGAATTGGTGTAAGCTTGGATTATGCCTTTCTCAAGAGAATGGAGGTAGAAGGGGGGAAGTTAATTGATTGATCAAAGAGTATTACAAACGATTTTCAACGATGCTGTTGAGATAAGAAGGATAATACATCAAAATCCAGAACTAGGTATGGAAACGAAGGAAACAATGAGATTAGTAAAGAAACAGGCAGAAGCTTTGGAATTTAGAACTAAAGAGATAGAGAATGGTCTTGTAGTGGATACCGATTCATCTCCAATTGTAGCTTTAAGGGCAGATATGGATGCGTTGCCTGTTGAGGAAAAAACGGGTCTTCCATTTTCATCCAGAATCAAAGGAAGAATGCATGCCTGCGGTCATGACGTTCACACATCTATTTTAATTGGTGTTATGAAATATTGTAAAAATAAAGGGATAGATGGAATAAGATTCATCTTTCAACCTGGCGAAGAGATAGGTCAGGGTGCAAAGATGATGATAAATGGTGGGTCTATGGACGGTATAGACGCAATATTTGGATTGCACGTATGGCCTGCACTAGATGTTGGGGAGTATTCCATAGTGAAAGGGACGGCAATGGCAGCAGTAGATGAATTTAAAATTAAAGTAAAAGGAAACGGCGGGCATGCAGCATATCCTCATCTAGTATATGACACAATTTTAGAGGCATCTAGAATAATTCAAAATTTAATTAGTATTCCAGCAAGAAAGATAGATCCTCTGAATCCGAGTGTAGTAAGCGTTGGGTATATTAACGGGGGGAAAGTAACGAATGTAATACCCGCTGAGGTTGAAATTGGAGGGACAGTGAGAACACATTATAAAAACGACTCCATTATTATCCAAAGGGAGATTGAAAGTCTGAAGTCGGAGCATGTTGATGTTGAGTATATAAAAGAGCTGCCGCCTTTGATAAACGATGCAGTATTATCTGAGAAAATTGATTTAGAGGCATCGAAAATAATGAGGAGAGTAGATGCAAAACCATCTATGGGTGGTGAAGATTTTGCTTTATACTGCGAAAAAGGAAAATGTGCATTTGCTTTTCTCGGGACTGGTAAAATTAATGGGAAAGAAGTTTCAAAACATTCAAACGTGTTTACAGTAAATGAAGAATCGATAAAATACGGGATGATGCTTCATCTTTCCGCCATAGAAGCGATGAAGGAATGAAAAAAGTTAATATCATTTCCTCGATGATTCTTTAGGCTGCATTGCTGTGAGAATATCATACCCTTTATTGTTTCCTTTATGATCATAATAATAATGTTTATCTTGTTATATTAAGAGCAGCTGTTGCACCCTTTAAAGACATTAAAATTTATTTGAGTTGCTTAAATATAGGTCATAAACTTTTTCCGTTCTAAGATCTCTTCATTCCCGGACAATCTTTATCAGTATGGAAAATAAAAGTGTTAGATAATTCCATTCTTTGTTCCAGCTCAAAACAGGTATTCTCTATCGTGCTTCTATTTTTTCAAATAGGAGTATGAAAATAAAAATCTATGATATGAATCTAAACAAAGTGCATGGATTTTCAATATGTAAAAAATTATGAAAATTATCTGAAAGATTAGATATTATTTACTCCTATGCAATAATCTTTAAAATTACCTAAGATTTTGTATTTAAATTATTTTATAGAAGCATCAGAGAAGGTGATAT
>JAVRLO010000060.1:0-6099 GCA_031961395.1 Thermoplasmatales archaeon I-plasma
ACTGAGAGTCTGATTTATCAACTATTTTGATCCATATTGTGCCATATGGGAGTTCCTGGTTAAGGAGAATTCTGCCGTAAAAAGTCAGGAAAAGTGTGGACATAAGAACGTCTATGAGGTCATCGTTTGATCCATCTGTTATTGACTCAATCGGAAAATGATCAGTTCCGAGATCAATCATCCTTTTCCATATTTCTTTGATTATAACGTGAAGGTCTTCCGGATGTGAATTCTCCTGGAATACTATTTTCTTGACTTTCTTGATTGAATTTCTTACTATATTTAGAGGCGTACTCTTTATGGCGTCTATAATATCCTGTACAGTAACATTTCTCTTTTCTACAGGTACAAATGAAATAGTCATATCCTCAATATTATCATCATAGGATTGCGAATAATCGTATATAGAATCACCTTCCGTTGTTTCCTCTATGGTCTCCTTTGGAATGAGAATTTCACTTTTCATTCTCAGATTGGTCCACGCAAAATATATTATTTTACCTGCAACAGGAAAGTCCCTGAATTTCTCATTAATCTCTTCCATGAATATCTTTGTAAATTTTTCAAGATCAATATTCCAAGGATCAAGATCGTACTTGCTAACTACTTCTAGAACTTTGAGTATGATATCACTCCTTTTTTTCTCTAACTCTTGATTAAGTTCATTCTCTACCATTTTTTCAATGACAGATCTGTCCCCATCTTCTCTAATAATTCCATTAAGAATATCGATAGTCACGTTATCACCTGCTCTTCCGTTCCAAGTTCTTTGGTTATTACGAAGCTACTCTTATCCTGGTAAGTCACACCTATCATCTGATTAGCATATTTCATAGTAGATTTCCTAAGGGTCACAGCTATAATCTGGGCATTATCAGAATTCCTTCTGAACATTCTACCAACGTTCTCTGCATTAACCCCGTCAAGGAACATGTCTACCTCATCCATAAAGTAAATTGGGGAAGGGTCATATTGTTGAATCGCTATGATAAAGGAAAGGGCGGCTAAACTTTTTTCTCCACCGCTCAAGGAAGCTAAATTATCAACCTTCTTTCCTTTAGAAGAAGCTCTAATGAAAAGCCCTCCATCGAAAGGATTGGTGATATTCTCAAGATAGAGGTATCCTTCACCACCGTTTGTTAGTTCTTTGTATATGTTTATAAAATTCTCATTCACTTTTTCAAAGACTTCAAGGAATACAACTTTTTTCTGTTGCTCAAGCTTATTTTCAAGGTCAAGAAGCCTTTTTATCTCTAACTCAAGATGCTCCTTCTTTTCTTTTAGCTCGTTTAATCTCTGACTTTCTTGCTTATAATCGTCTATGCTCTTTAAATTTACAGGTTCCATTTGCTTAATAGAATTCTCTAGTAGTGATATTTCCTTCTTTATCTCATCTGAAGGTCTTGCATCATCGACAGGAACAAACTTCCTATTCTCTATCTCCTTGACTATCTCATCTAGCCTTTGTTGAGCATCTCCCATTTTAGCCTGAAGTGAAAGTTTGAAATCAAATTTAGTCTTCTTTACCGTATTTATTGAATCTGTTTCATTTCTGACTTTAAACTTTTCATTGTTAAGCAGCTCTATCTCCTTTCCTTTTTCTTTCAATTTTAGTTCCATCTTATCATAAATTAAAGTGACCGCATTAATTTCATTTTTCAATTTTGCTAGCTCATCTGAAAGTTTATTTTTGGTCTCCTCATTTGCTGATAAAGTCTTTTTTAGATTGGATAGATTCTCATTGATTGAAGTGAGTGATGAATTCAGTATACCGATGTTAAATTTTATTTCGTTGAGCTCATTATTCAAAGAATCTACTTCTTCTCTTTGTTTACTATACTTAGATTTAAGCATTAAGAGATTATCTCTAGTTTCCTTATCTAGATAGGAATCTCTTTCTTGGTTTAGATTCTCTATCGAGGAATCTAACTTCTCAATTTCTTTCAATAAAGAATCAACCCTGATTTTTGTAGAAGAAATTTCCTCCTTCGTTAAATCTAGAAGTTTCTTTCTTCCTTCCACATATTCTTTCTTCTTCCTAAGCTGATCTTCAAATTCCTTTTTCCTTTCATTTAGCTGTTGATATGTCCCTTCCCCTCTACCTGCTTCTATGTTTGCCTTATTTATCTTTTCTGTTATGCTTCTGAGCTCTTCCTCCAGGTCATTGAGTTCATCTCTAATCTCCTTTCTCCTGTTCTTAAGACTAGAAAGCTTTGTTGATATCTGTTCTACATCTCTCTCAATCTCTCTTCTGCCCAGGTTACCACCTGTCATAGCATTGCTGGGATCTATCAGATCACCATCCATTGTTACAATCCTTACCCCGCCCATTATCTCCCTGGCAACATTGATATCAGAAACCAGGATTGTATCGGAGAAAACATAACTTACTACACTCTCTAAAGTCGAGTCATAATTTATGTTGTTAAGGAGTAAACCCAGTGTTCTTTTATCTTGGGAAAGCATGAGGGATTTACCCTTTGGCCTTATGGGTATTATCTTGTTCAGAGGCAAAAAGGTAAGGCGTCCTTTCTCTCTCTTCTTTAGTAATTCAATTGCAGCCTGTGCATCTGCATCTGTTTCAACTACAATGCTCTGTAATCTCCCTCCTCCTGCCGCTCTTACTGCCTTTTCAAATTCCTTTGAATATGAAATGAGAGAATCAACCGTACCTTTAATCCCCTTAAGGTTTCCATGTGACGATTCAGAAAGAATGAAATTTATACTATCCCAGATGCCAGATAGTTTAACACCCTGGATTTTTCCAACTTCTCCCTCAAGTTTTTCAATTTCTTTAGTGAGCTCGTCCTCCTCGTTACGAAGCAATGTAGATTTATTTTTGATTTCAAGATATCTTTTCTTTAATGATTCAGAACCAGTATCACTCTTGCTCAAATTTTTAATTCTCCACTCACTATCTTTAATGGAGAATTCAATTGTTTGTATCTCTTCTTCGTTCTTAGCAATATCTTCAATCAATATGTTTTTCTTTGCTTCAAGAGTTGCCAGTTCTGATGATGAACTGTTGTATTCTGACATTACTTTGTCCTTTTCTTTCCTCAGAGAATCTATTTTCTTATTTAATTCATCACTTTTTACAATGGAATCTCTTGCTTTGTTATCGAGTTCTTCTATTTCTCTATCCAGAGAATTCAATATTTCAATTTTTTCTTTTAGAACGTTTTCTCGTTCAGAAAATTTTTGATTCAATATTTCAAGGTCATTCTGCGTTTTTTTAGCCTTTCTCTTAGCTTCCTCTATCTCTTGTTTAGATCTAGAAATATTGTCCTCTACTGAATCCAGCTCCATTTGACTCTTTGCATAGGCTAATTTTTTGGAATCGAGATCTGTCTTTATTCTCTCAAATTCCTTCAGCTCCTCGTTGTCCTTTTGAAGCAGTCTTAACTTATTCTCTATTTCATCGTTTCTCTCTGCAAGTCTTTTGAGAGATTTATCAGATTCTTCTATCTCCAAATCTATCTTACTTATTTGTTCATTAATGGTAGATAATTCTCGTTCTATCTCATTCTTCTTTCTAAACTTTAATATGCCTTCTAATTTATCCAGTTCACTCTTTCTATTAAGATAAAGCTCAGCCTGTTCCTTCTCCCCTGATAGCAACTCTACTCTAGTACTTATTTCTGTAATTAAAGCTTGAACAGTAACCATATTCTCTTGGACTTTAGTACGATCATCTTCAGTCTTTTTTATCTCATCGTTATAGGCAGTTATTCCGCCAACCTCCTCCAGAATCCCCCTTCTTTCATTTGGGCTCATCTCTACAATATTAGTTATGTCCCCTTGTCTAACAAAATTATATCCGTCGGCAAATATTTTAGCCTTCTCCAGTAAATATTCGAAATCCTGTAATCTTGCCTTATCTTCATTGATGTAATAATATGAAGAATAATCATCCATGTTTTCTCCCATTTTGACTATTCTAGTAAAAACTACTTCATTTGAGTCAATTGGTATTTCCCTATCAGAATTGTCAAATGTAACACTTGCCTTAAGATAAGGTGATAATTTTCCTGAATTATTTTTATGTATAAGGTCTGTTAATTTTTGTGCCCTTAGGGCTTTATTACTTTTAGTTCCTAGGACGAATAAAAGAGCATCACCAATATTACTCTTCCCCGAGGCATTTGGTCCAGTTATGCTGGTATAACCTCTTTTAAAATCTATTACTGTTCGTCTCCCAAATGATTTGAAATTTTCCAATTCTATTTTTTTTAGGAACATTTTCCCTCCCTGTATGACGATCGTCTGTTATATGGCATCAATATGTCATACTTAGTATATATATTTTTCTTACATAGAAAATTTTTATAGGGGGGATAAATTTAATATAATATGATGTGCATAATTTTTATGAATAAATCTCACCCTAAAATAGTAGGAATGGTAACAAATTGTGCTCAAATAGGATATATCTAACAAGGGAATGACCAAGTTATCTTGGAGTATGTAAGGTCAATACTACTTGTAAAAATTTATGATTTATAATAGGATGAAAGTTATCATGAATAATATGATCTAAAAACAATGAAATTTATTGAAAAATAATCTAAAATAAATGAAAATAAAGGACACGATAGACAAGTATTCCTAGGAATATGGCATTAACCATGTAAGGAAGACCTGGCTGTGGTTTTTTTGACGCGAAGTACATCATTGGGAAAAATGAAATAATAGTCAGTAAGAGAGTAATAATGTAGGCAGCAAATGAAATGCTCAATAGAATGCTCATTAATGCAAAAGTGGGAAGTACAACATCTCCGAATCCCATAGCAAGCGTTTCATCTCCTTTTCCTACTGTAAAGAGAAGGGGGAATTTAGAATCCATTGCTGTCTCAGCAACTTCAATCATGCTTTTTGATATATTGACTGAAATATAATCATAAATGGCAAATATAGCTATGATTATAATAGTAATTTGAAGTGTTATAACTGATGCTAGTATTGCTGCTATTCCGGCGCCTAATATGATGCCAAGAAGGTAAACAGCTACATTATTTCCCCTGAATGAAAACAGTATAAGCACAGCAGTTATTGCAATTGTTAGTGCAAAATCAGCTATTAAATTAAAAAATGAGAAGTCAAGTAACAAAATTACGAATAGAGAATATCCTAAGAGAATTAGTATCACTGCCCTCAATACAGAAATTTTCTTTTTTCTCGCTAAGAAAATGAAAAGTAATGTGAATAAAATTATTGCAGAAATATAATATATTGGGAAGATAAATGAACTTCCAGTTGATTCTTTCACTGATTGAGTCCCTGAATTAACAAATAATGGCAGAGAAAATATGGCAAGAATATTTGTTATTATAAATATTGAAAGAAATATTAATCTTTTGTACCACTTCTGCTGGGGCATTTCGGATTCAGGCACTGTTTCACCTCTTTATTGCTAAATTTAAATATCGCTATAGGGTATTTATCTATAGGACATATTTCGTCTGTTGGTAATAGCTCTGCTTTTTGAGGTACGGAAATGGTGACGGTACATTTTGGATAATTGCTACAGCCAATGAATTTCGTGCCCCTTCTGCTCCTTCGCATTATCAGATCCCCTCCATCTGAGGGACATTTACCAAAATTCTCTCTATCTGAGTTATATTTACATTTGGGATCAACACATCTAAGTTCTGGTTTTTGTCCTTTTCTTATTATTTTTATAAGAAACAGTCCACATTCTGGACATTTCTGATCAGTGATCTCAATTTTTCCAGTTTTGGGGAGAAAATAGAAGAAATCATTGGCGGGTCCTATGCACTTAATGAATCTGTAGTTTTTTCCATTATCTATTATTAGATCATGGCCACATCTTGGGCATACCCCTACTTTTCTTTCATTCCTTAAAGTTTCATTAAATTTTTCACCTATTTTTCCAGCGTTTTTAATGAGGTCATCAAGAAGTCTTTCTAGCATTTCTCTGCTTTCTTGAATGACATCTTCTTTCTTCTTTTTCCCATTGGCAATAAGATCCATTTCATTCTCAAGCTTTGCAGTCATTTCTGGCTTAACTATGTCAACAGAATTCAACATAAGAGACTCAACCAGAGCCATACCAAGCGGCTTAACTACTATGGGATT
>JAVRLO010000061.1:0-5964 GCA_031961395.1 Thermoplasmatales archaeon I-plasma
CTTTTGATTTGAAAAAGTTTATTATAATGTTTTAATACTTGATATTTGATGGAAAGGATTATAAGATCTAGAGCTCCTTTGAGAATAAGTTTTGCAGGTGGTGGGACTGATATAAAAGAATACTTCGAAAATAATAATGGGGGAATTGTCGTTAATGCAACGATTGGAAAATATGCTTACACCACCCTTATGGAAAGAAATGATTATATAGCTCATATAAAGGAACCAATTTTTAATATTGATTATAAAATAGATCTTAATACCGGACAAATAGACGGCAGTGAATCACCCTTTTTCACTGCAATAATGAAAGCATTTAATCCAAATAAGGGATTTACCCTAATATCACATATTGACACTGAATACGGATCAGGCTTGGGATCTTCTTCCACTGTAGTTGTTTCTGTCGTTGGAGCCTTTACCAAATATTTGAATACAGTAATGGACGAATATGAATCGGCTGATCTTGCGTATAAAATTGAGAGGGAGGACTTAAAAATTCCAGGTGGAATGCAAGATCAATATGCTGCTGTATTTGGAGGTTTCAATTTTATAGAATTCTCCAGAGATAGAATAATTGTGAACAGGATGAGAATAAGGAATGAGATTATTAATGAACTTCAGTTCAGACTTCTCCTGGTGAATTTGAATATTAAAAGAAAATCTAACAATATTATAAACAAACAAATTAATAATCTATCAAACGAAGAAATTCTCGATCATTATGATGATATCAAAAGAGTTGCGATCGAGATTAAAAACAGACTTTATAGCGGAGATATGAGTGATTTTGGTGATCTTTTGAGAGAAGAGTGGAACCACAAGAAACTTCTATCAGCTGATATTTCAAATGAGGAAATTGAGAATTTCTTTCAATTCTGTGAAGGTAATGGTGCTAAGGGTTATAAGTTACTTGGAGCAGGTGGCGGTGGATATGCTCTGCTCTATACAGATGAAAATCATAGACACGAATTGATGAAATCCCTTAAAGAGAAAAATTATGAAGTTTCAAACGTCGAATTTGTGAATTCTGGCCTAGAGGTGTGGGAAGCAGGCAGAAATTCGAGGGTACATTGAATTTTTATATGAGGATACAAGCAGCTAAAGCGATTTAGATTGGCAACGGACTTTCTATCTGGATATAATCCGCCACAAGTCATTGAGAATTGAGAAATTGCAATATCACAAAGCATTGAAGAAGATGTTTTAATGTTTAATTGAAATTTTTCTTATTGTCTCTTCCACTTCAGAACTTCTTTCAATGTATTTTATTTTACCAATAGAAGTAATTAACCTGTTAAATTCTGGAAGTTCTTCCTTTCTGACATTGAATAAAAATTCTTCATCTGAAATTTTAATAGGATTGTAACCACTTGGAATTTCTTTTAGAATGCCTACCACTTTTATAATTTCCATATCTTCACGGTTAGATGCATCATATTCAACTTTCCCACCATTGAGAATTATTATTCTATCTGATAGTTTTGTTGCTTCCTCTATAATATGAGTAGTGAATACAATGATCTTTTCCTTTCTTTTATTTAAATCAGCTACGAGCTGCCTTATTTCTAATGAACCAATAGGATCTATTCCAAATGTAGGCTCGTCTAAAACAAGAATCTGCGGGTCACCCATTAATGCAACTGCTATCCCTAATCTTTGTTTCATTCCTCTTGAATACTTCCCTACTTTCTTGTTCAGAAATATTTCTGATCCCGTTAGGGAAGAAACCCTTGCAATTTCATCATTTAGTTTTTCTCCACGCAAACCTTTAAGAGAACCGGTAAATGATAGTATTTCCTTTCCCTTTGTGTAGGTATAAAATTCAGGCTGTTCTATAAGTGCCCCCATTATACTGAGTATCTTCTTTCTGTCATCAAATATGTTGGTGCCATTTATTTCAACTCTACCTTTCTGAGGTTTAGCTAGAGATGTAATAATCTTTAGAAGCGTTGTCTTTCCCGCTCCATTTGGTCCCAGAATTGTTACAACCCCTGGTTTATCAATATTGATATTTATTCCGTCCAATGCAAGGAAATTTCCATAATATTTTTTTACAGATTCTACTTTAATATTCGTCTATTTCACCTCTTTATTCTCCACTATAAATAAGGTAAGCAGAAGTGATACCACTGTATAAATTACAAATACTGTTGAAGAAAGAATAATATCATGTATTCCAGCCCCATTTAATGAAAATGATGATATGAATAAAGTTGGATTTATGTTTATATAAACCCTCTCTATAATTGTGCTTGCATTATTTAAGAGGAAAAAGGCATTGTAGGAATATAGAAGAGATAATGCTATGTTAACGGAATAAAAGATTATGAAGTAGGTCACGAACGTAGATATATAGGCATACATATTTTTGTTAAATAGAGAACTGAATAGGAATGCAAATGAGCTTATGGCAAAGATGAAAAGAAAGAGCATAGAAAATGAAATCAAGAATGAATCTGTCTCTATAAATCCAAAAACAGCATATGTGCTGTAAAATTCAGCAAATACATAAACCAAAAGTGAGAGGATACTTGCAGTAACAGCTGCAAGATATTTGCCTAAAACCAGAATGGTCCTATCGACAGGCTGTGTAAATATATAAAATGCTGTCCTATTTTCCATCTCAGAGCTGATCGCAGGCGACGAGAAAAATACAGACGAAAAAACAGGAAGACTAGACATGATATAAGCCCATATGTAAAGTATCAAGCTTTCTTCATTCTCCCTAGACAACGAATATAGTTTACTCGGCAGAAGACTGCTTATCTTGCCTGAATATTTGAATGTTAAGTAACTGACTACAATTGATGCCAGAATTGTTATAATAAAAATGATGTAGAAGCTTTTTGACCTATAGTAGTTTCTGAGGAAATGAAAATAGACTTTAGAGAGATTGCTAGCCATATTGAAATATTCACCCTACTCTGCTGCTAATTTTTGACCGGATAATAATTTCAACGGTATTAGAATTAATTAGCTTTATCTTGTAGCCTAGAAGTGAAAGGTAACTGCTTTCGTTCATTAGATTTGTAATGAATGTATGGTTACCTTGAACAAATAGATATGTTGTGTTAGAAGAGTAGTTGCCCCAGATTGTAGTAGAGTTCAAGCTAATGTAAAAGTTAATCGTACCCTTATTATCAATATATTTAGATTTTGATAGAAAATTCTTTCCGCTGTTGTAAGAATTTATTGAATATTTCACTTCCTTAAGACTTCCTATTAAGATATGATTAGAATAGGGCTCATACAGATAAAGTGAAAATGAAGTAAGATTACTTAAATATGAGTTCATTGGCACATTTTTAGTTACTGAATTATTTGTTAAATTAAGGAGAGTTCCATAAATAACACTGGACAAGCTTATATTGTAAATAGTAAAGCCACCGTAATTCCCATAGATGCTTATAGGTATTTTTGTTGAATTAAATCTTAGATCTTGTCCGGATACAGAAATAGCCTTACTAGCGGATAACATTATAGCCAGACCCTGTGTGCTTCCAAAGGCATAATATGTGGATCCATTAGATGTAACCTTTACTAAGAATGTTGTGTTAGATGGGATGTAATTTAGAGGTGAATCTTGTGAATTTACATAAGATGAGTAAGCCACTATACTTACGGGTACAATAATTGCAACTGCTATGACAATAACTATTACTGTTTTCATCTTGCTATTCATATTTTCCTTTTTGGATGTAAAATAAGGATAAATAATTTACGTATGTTACCAAAAGGAACAAAGTATATAATAAAAGCTCTAAAGTCAAAATTATGTTATGTTTTAACTATTCAATATAGCTAGCAAAACTAAATAATATTTAATTAAAAACCTGACTTTCGGAAAGCATTGATTATTATTGCACTGATTGTCGGAATTATAGACGCACTAATATCAATTGGATTATTGATAATCAGGATTGGGAAAATTCAGATTAAGAAGGAAAACGCTGAATTTATTTATGAATATAATCCTAAAGTACTGGTAATAATACCAGCAAGAGGAACAGACTATGAGATGTCAGAAAATCTTAAATCAATAAAGAATCAATCCTATAATAATTATGAAATCGTAGCAGTGATCGATGATCTGAATGATAAAGCGCTAGACCAAATCAAGGCAAATAACATAAATTACATACTATCAAATGCAAATTGTAATAATTGCAGCGGGAAAGTAAAAGCAATATATAGTGCACTTTTAAAATTCAAAGATTTTCAGTGTTATGTTATTGCTGACTCAGATATAAGAGTTGATAGAGACTGGCTCAAAAATTTGATTAAACCTCTGTCAAATAATGAATATGGAATATCTACTACTTTCCCCAAATTCTACCCGGAAAAAGGCTTCTGGTCTCATTTCAAAATGTATTGGGGTATGATAGGCGAGTCCATGATGGAATCAAAAATTACAAGATTTGCTTGGGGAGGCTCTTTAGCATTCAGAAATGACCTTCTTAATGATGAAGATTTAATTGAGTTTTCTAATTCAATTGCAGATGATATCTCCCTTTTAAAAATTGCAAAAAGGAAAGGGCTTAAAGTGGCCTATGTAAGTGAGGCTAGA
This sequence comes from Thermoplasmatales archaeon I-plasma, assembly GCA_031961395.1. Classification (GTDB taxonomy): domain Archaea; phylum Thermoplasmatota; class Thermoplasmata; order Thermoplasmatales; genus JAGDXO01. The sequence continues at coordinate 4,571 of JAVRLO010000061.1, forward strand.
GTCAATATTCATTCTCCTGACGACTTTAGCACATTTTTAGAATGGAGTAATAGACAGACTGCTCTATCAATTTATTTTAGCAACAGTGTATTCGTATTTGGAATGATATACTATTGTTTAGCAGCTTTTTTGATAATTTCAAGCATCGCAATGACAATTATTGGTTACTATTTTTTCATTATACTTTTAGCACCTATATTCTACGTTTCTTATGATAATTATAGAAAGGCCCCAGTAAAGGATAGTTTATTCTTGCTGTACAATTTCTTTCTTTACTTTTTCTACATATATAATTTAATATCAGGAAAACAAAAGAAGACTATTATGTGGAGAGGAAGGAGGTACAAGTTAGACTAAGTTATTGACCCACTACGACTATGAAAAATCTGCAATAAGAGACCAGATATGACCATCCTTTAATTATACTCTAATTTTAATGTATAGAGATAAACAATACAATGATAAGAAAAAGGAATCAGAGACCATAAAATCTTTATAACTAGCGCGATTTAATTTTCTTCAAGCTACTTTTGCTTCAAATTTAATTCAAGCTTAGGTTTCGCAGATATTTAGAAATGTGAAAATTTAGTTAATGTTCAAAGTGGTAAAAACTGATACCTCCCTAGATCATTCTATATTATCGATATAATAAGGCACATTAATCTGGCGAATGATAAAACATTAATTAATTTTCTACTGTATGCACAAAAGAAAACAATGGACGCTAACGCTGCCCGAACATTTTGCTTTGCTCAGCCGAGTAGCTAACCCTGACTTTTAACCCCATTAATTAGGAAAAAAGATTTAAGTTTAATTCATTTATATTAATTAATGATTGATATCAACTTTATTTATTCGGTGGTTACAATCCTAATTTCAGGGGCCATCCTAAGTTATTTCTTACCTTATGAGACAAGTAGAAATATAATGCGGAAATCTGTATTGATATTCGAAATTTCACTTCTAACATTTTATTTGAATCTTAAGTATATGAAAGAGGTTTTGCCTGTAATTAATACATTTCCTGGCCAGGTAAATTCTGCTAACTATTCATTAAAAGCACAGGAGGTAATTTAATTGTCCTCTGGATTAAATTCATCTCAGTTACCTCCAACAGATCGTAAATCTAAGATCTCAGGGCTTAGACTTATAACTATTTTGATAATTGTAGTTGTTATCGCTGTTGCTGCTGCCTTTATTGTTTATCCATCAGTTACGCATCATTCTATATCCTCTCCACCATCCCAGAATCCTAAGTTTGTATTTCTTCCTACATCCACACTAAATCTTACTTATGGAACTTTTTTTACTGCTTATAATTATTCAAGTAAAGAAAACATTACAAACCCATTGCAGATCTCAAGTAATGGTTTAATTAAGGTAGAGATGATTTT
>JAVRLO010000062.1:0-5930 GCA_031961395.1 Thermoplasmatales archaeon I-plasma
AATATAGTTCACTTTTTAAAATTCTTAATTCTTTCATCATAATCAAATATTGCAAGTAATAGTGAAAGATGGCTCAAAGCCTGTGGTAAGTTTCCGAGATATCTATGTGTCTTAAATTCAAACTCTTCTGGTAGTATCCCAAGAGAATTCATTTTGTTTATTATCCATATCAGGCCTGCAGATGCTTTTTCAAGATCTCCTTGAACCAAAAGGTTCCTAATGTACCAAAAAGTTAGCATAAGGAAGGCATTATCATCCCCTTTTATTCCATCTTTTGTTGTGTATCTTTGGAAAAGAAAATCGTCCTTCATCAAAAACTTCTTTATTACATTAAAAGTATTAACATACACTGGGTCGCTAAAATCGCAAAATCCTACTAAAGGCATCCTTAATAATGACGCATCTATTTCATCTGAACCGTAACTTTGTGAATAATAACCTTTTTTGCTTATACCATTGCTAATAATATCATTTCTAACTTCAGTTGCTATATTCTCATACTTGCTCTGAAGTTCGCTCATTCCTAATTTAGAAGACAACCAAGCAAGATCTACGAAAGCCTTCCAAGCCATGAGTTTTGAATATACAAAATCTCGTCTTTCAGTTCTAAATTCCCATATGGAGGAATCCGGATACTTCCATATCTTTTCTAGTGCTTCACCTACAGCAAGAACTTTCTCGAGAGTATGAATGCTAAGATATCCTCCATTTTCTATAAGAATTCTAAGTCCACTTATAAATGATGCATATTGATCTACCTGAAGCTGCCGATGTGCGTCATTTCCAACTCTAACTGGAGGAGTATCATCGTAACCATTTAAATTCAATATTTCCTCCTCAAGAATCCCATCCTCACTAATAGGGTAAAGAGAATAAAGTCTCCCATCTTTCTCATATCTGTCTATTATGGATAGGTAAAACTTCATAGCTTCATCAGTGTATCCTGCCTTAACCATTGCCTCAATCACGTAAGCAGTATCTCTGATCCACATAAACCTATAATCCCAGTTCCTTTCACCACCAAGAGATTCAGGTAGAGAAGTGGTAGGAGCAGCTACCATGAATCCGGTAGGCTCAAAAAATAAGCCTTTAAGAATTAACAGTGACCTATTTACTGTCTCATAAAAGACACCCTGGTATTTAGATCTGATGATCCATTCTTTCCAGAATTTTCTAGTTTCCCATAATCTTCTTTCACTGTTGAAAAATTCTACGCTGTATGGGCGAGAAAGGTTAAATGCGGTAACAGTCCAAAATACCTCCCCCGCTGCCATTTCAATGCTTCCAACAAATTGTCCATTTTCTTCGTCCATTTTTATATATGTGGAAAGAAATTGTGATTTAGTAGGTGATCTTACAAAATAACCCTTCTCGTCAGCCTTGATAAACTCATTCCTTTCACTTAACAGAAAAGGGGCGAACTCAATCTTTACCCTAACATCGTCTAGAGCCTCAACTCTTCTATGTATCTCAGAAAAATAGACAGAGTTTTCTCTAGTCATGGGTAAGAAATCTAGTAATGTTAGAATTTTGGAACTATCTTTGAAAAAATTTGTTTTGAGAATGTTTGTATCTGGTTCATAATCTTGAAAACTTTGATAATTATCTACTTCTGGTGCTATCCTAAAGAAACCACCCTTAGAAAGATCTAAGATTGAAGCAAATACCGGCTGTGAATCAAAATTAGGGAAGCAGGCAAAATCAACTGATCCATCCGAAGACACCAAAGCAGCAGTCCTATTATTAAGAAGAACACCATGGTTCTCCAGCAAGGGATATCTATCCTTAATCATTGAATATCCGAATCGGTGAGAATATATTAAGCATATCCTTTCCTTATAATTCTTTTACCTATAAAATAAAGGAAATATTTTTAAGTAAACGATAAATGTAGAAACATGGACGAAAATGTTGAAAAAATAATTAAAAATGGAAAATTGGGCCTTATAATATGGGACGTACAAGAAGCACTGGTATCAAGGATATTCAACAGAAACGAATTTATAGAAAATGTGCAACAAATAATAGCAGCCGCGAGAAAGAAGGGAATACCTATATTCTATACAAGAATAACACCATTACCTGAAAAGTTTGAATCCCCAGTTAGGCGAACATCTGGTTTTGGAAGATTCGATCCAGGAGATATCGTAAAGGAGGTATACCCTTCCGAAGGGGATATAGTATTGAATAAGAATACAGCCTCAATATTTACAGGTACAAATTTCGAGCTTATGACTAGGAACGCAAATATAGATACACTTTTATTTACAGGCATAGCAACCGAAATTGGAGTAGAAACTTCTGCAAGACATGCTCAGACTCTTGGTTATTTTACTATAATAATCGAAGATGCTGTGTCGTCAGGAGACAAAGAAGCCCATGATAGAAGCCTAAAAAATATGGCCAAATTGATGCCGTTAGTGAAGACTAAAGAACTTTTGAAAATATTGTGAGCACATTAAATATTCATTTTTAAAATTATTTTTAAATCTTCATCATTTTTAGAGATAAAAGACAAATATTTTAGGTTCAAAGGCATATACCGGCGGGATGATTCAAATGCATACAAAATTGTTTATACCGGGCCCCACAGAAGTCAGGGAAGACGTTTTGCAGATGATGTCAAAACCTATAATAGGTCATAGATCCAAAGAAATGACAGAGTTATATGAAAGAATTCATAATAATCTTCAGAAATTTTTTAATACGAAAAACGAGGTTATGGTCTTCACTACTTCCGGAACTGGATTGATGGAAGGAAGTGTTAGAAATTCCATACAATCCAATCTGCTAAGCTGTACAAACGGATCATTTAGCGAAAGATGGTATCAAATAGCCATAGCAAATGGTAAAAATGCATATAAATTATCTTACGACTGGGGTAAAGCAATCAAAGTAGATGATGTTAGGGAGAAAATGGAAACCGGTAATTTTGAAGGTATAGCGCTAACTCATAATGAAACAAGCACTGGCGTAAGAACTCCCATAGATGAATTTTATAAGGTTGCTAAAGAAAATGACGCACTTCTTTTAGTTGATGCAGTCAGCTCTTTAGCTGGGGACCTCATTGACGTTAACAAGGCAGATGTTATATTTGCGCCTACTCAGAAATCATTTGCGCTCCCTCCAGGTCTTGCAATAGTATTCATCAGTGAAGAGGCTATGGAAAAAGCAAAAAAAGTACAAAACAGGGGTTATTTCTTCGATTTTATTGCAATGCATGATTACTACGTAGAGAAGAAACAGATACCCGCAACTCCAGCAGTATCATTATTTTTTGCGTTGGATTATCAGTTGGAGAAAATGCTGAAGGAAGGTATGGAAAATAGATACAAGAGACATAAGCAGATGGCCGAAATGGTTCAGAAATGGGGTAAGGAAAACTTCAAATTATTTGCAGAACCCGGATATGAATCTGTTACCGTTACTACTATAGAAAATAATAAAAACATAAATGTTGAATCATTACGGAAGGAACTAAGATCAAGAGGCTTTGAAATATCAAACGGGTACGGAAAGTTAAAGGATAAAACATTCAGAATAGCTCATATGGGAGATCTTACTCCTGCGGAAATCAAAGAATTGCTAGAAAATATAGATGAGATATTGCCAAAGGTGAAATAATGAAGATTCTAATATCAGATCCCATACATTCAGACGGAGTTAACTTATTAAGGAGCGAAGGTTTTGAAGTTGACGAAAAATTTGATCTCAGCAAGGAAGAACTAAAGAAAGCGATCGGAGACTATGAAGCAATAATAGTAAGAAGTAAGACAAAGATGACCAAGGAAATTATTGAGGCAGGAAATAAGCTCAAGGTTATTGGTAGAGCTGGAGTTGGTCTTGATAACGTAGACAAAGAAGCTGCAGAAAAGAAGGGAATAAAAGTCATTAATACTCCTGATGTAAGCACATCATCAGTAGCTGAACTAGTATTCGGTTTCATAATATCGATGGCTAGGCACATCCCTAAGGCAACAGAATCTATAAAGAAGGGTGAATTTGATAAAGAAAAATTTTCAGGTATGGAAGTTGCTGGAAAAACAATAGGAATAATAGGTGTAGGAAGAATTGGATATGCTGTAGCAAAGAGGGCCGAAGCTTTTGAAATGAAAGTAATAGGGTACGATCCCTATGTAAATAGCTCTGACAAGATAAAGATGGTAGATCTAGAAACAATTCTCAGGGATTCTGATATTATTACAGTTCATGTTCCACTTACCGATCAAACAAAGCATATGATATCTAATAAGGAAATAAATAAAATGAAAAAAGGGGTTCTGTTAATAAATGCCGCAAGGGGTGGCATAATAGATGAAGAAGCTGTAAAAGATGGGTTAGATAGAGGCATAATTGGAGGTATTGCTCTGGATGTGTTTGAATCCGAGAAACCTTTTAAGAGTGTTTTGTTACCATATGATAATTTTGTAGGAACACCACATATTGGGGCACAAACAGAGGAAGCCCAAAAGAGGGCCGGCATTGAAATAGCAAAAAAAGTTCTAAATGAATTGAAAAATCTTAATAGGTGAGAAAATGGCTGAAGTCAAACCTTTCAGGGGAATTATGTACAGTAGTGGAGACTTAAAAAATAGAATAACAGAACCTTATGATAAAATATCTAAAGAAATGCAGGAAAACTATTATAAAAAGGATCCATATAATTTTATCAGGTTAAATCTCCCAAAAGGTGAAGACCCTTACAATTCATCTAAAATTACATTGCAAGAATGGTTATCAAAAGGTATTCTCAGAAAGGACGATGAACCATACTTTTACAGATATGTTCAAACCTTTAAACTTCAAGGAAAAACATTTGAAAGAAATGGTTTTTTCGCTGCTGTAAAATTGGAAAGATACGATAAGGGAATTATTCTGCCTCACGAGCGAACTTTTAGGGGTCCAAAAGAAGATAGATTGAAAATGTTAAAAAGCACAAACGTAGATCTTGAACCTGTTTTCTTCTTATACGACGATCCAGAAATGAAAGTTTTATCAATTTTAAAAAAATCTGGTGGCGAAAAGGTTGTGGAGACGGAAGACGAAAATGGAGTTATCCACACAATTTATAGAGTAAAATCTAACGATATTGAAATTTTTTTCAGAGATAAAAAGCTGGTAATTGCGGATGGTCATCACAGATATGAGACTGCACTAACATACTCAGAGGAAATGGGGGGAGTAAAAGCTACCGGATACATAATGGCAGTCTTAGTAAATAGATACGATGAAGGTCTGATAATCCTGCCTTCACATAGAATAATAGAAGAAAGTACAGTAGGGCCAGAGGAGCTGTTGGATAAAATTAAAGAATTTTTCAATGTTAAGGAAATTGATCCCAAGAGTGTGAAAGGATTTATAAACGAAGACATTGTCTACTGCTTCAAAGATCACGCATATGTTCTCAAACTTAAACCAGAGTTCGAAGCAGGATCTTCGTTAAGCGAAAAATTAAACGTTTCCATATTGAATAAATTTGTGATATCAAAGTTACTGGATCTGGATTCTAAGGAGAGTATAAAGTATGCAAGATGGCCTGAGGAGGTTTGGCCCATGATTGAAAACGGAAAAGCCAAATTTGCATTTATCCTTAAACCTGTTAATCCGTCTGCAGTCTGGGATGTTGCATCGAGAGGGGAAATAATGCCACAAAAATCAACCGATTTTTATCCTAAACTGATATCAGGTCTAGAGATGTTCGATTTAAATTGCGACTTATCAGGTCCTAAAAAATAAAATAATTTTTTATTTTTAAAAATATTTACCGCTAAGAAAGTTGCGGACTTTTCACCTTCAAGAAATAAAAAATTAAAGATTAATAATACGTTACAAAAAATGCTCTTCAATTAATAAAATTATTTGTTCGTAGCATAAAAAATATCCTGCCTTTTAATTACCTAATTTTTTGACAATTTTTAATCACTACTCTT
>JAVRLO010000063.1:0-5855 GCA_031961395.1 Thermoplasmatales archaeon I-plasma
GAACTAACTTAATTTCCATTGGAAATTTTGAGGTCCCTGAAAATATATGTTCAAAAAATATTTATAGAATAATTAACTCATCACACTAACCTCTAGGGAGGAACAGATAAAATTGATGGAAGAAACTGGAGAGGATTCTGATCCAGGTGGCACGCCTGTTTTTCGTGCCAGATACCTAGAGCAGCTTTTTTCTTTCAAAAAAATCTTTTTGAAGTTTGAGGGGGTGAACCCCTCTGGAACTCATAAGGATAGGGCAGCTCTAAGTCACGTAAAGTATGCAATTGAAAACGGCTATGACGCAGTTAGTATTGGGACTTGCGGGAATTATGGAATAGCACTGTCTTATTACTCAAAGCTTTTTGGTGTTAAGGCACATGTGTTCGTTCCGGAAAGGTATCATACACCAAAGGTAGAAACTATAAGGCATAATGGCGCTGTAGTAAATGAGGTGCCGGGTGCTTATGAGGACGCAGTTGAGATAAGCCGTGAAACAGCAAGGGACAATAACTGGTATGATGCAAATCCAGGAAACGTTACAACGAACATCAGCTATGAAGCTTATTCAAGGATTTCATATGAGCTGTTCCAGCAGTTTGGGAGAGCTCCAGATGCGGTGGCAGTACCAGTTGGAAATGGAACAACACTTGCTGGAATTTACATGGGATTTTTAAATTTAAGGAAAGCGGGTCTTATTGATAAAATACCGAGGATGCTGGGAGCCAGTACGACAGGGGGGAATCCAGTGGTTAAGGCCTTTAAAGAAAAGACGCAACTGAGAGATCTGCAACCAGAAAGTATTAATGAATCATTAATAAATGAGCCTCTGGTGGCTTCTCATGCATATGATGGAGAATTAGGTTTAAAGGCTATTAGAGAATCAAATGGATATGCAGAATATATATCTGACAGCAAGATGCTTTACTATAAACGCCTCATAAAGAAGGAAATTGGTCTCAATGTTCTTCCAGCAAGCACAGCACCCCTGGAAGCTATCAAAAATACATTAAAATACCCTGAAGAAAATCTATATGTTGCTATAATAACCGGAAGGGCCTAAGAATGGATAAAGTCGCAGTATTAGCTGAAGGTGTATTTGGCAGCACTTATGGTAAAACAGCACATGGTCTTGTTAGATACTCAGGAAGGTATCAGGTTGTCGCCGTAATAGATTCTCAACTGGCTGGAAAAGACGCTGGTGAGTTTCTGGAAGGGAAAGCTAAAGGAATACCAATAGTTGCTACATTGAAAGAGGCAATGGCATATTCACCAAAATATATCGCAATAGGGGCTGCTACAGATGGCGGATACATTCCCGCTGAATACAGACATATCATTAAAGAGGCCATAGAACAGGGCCTAGGCGTTATAAACGGTCTTCATGAATTTCTTTCTGACGATCCAGAAATTTCTAAACTTGCAAAAGATAAAAATGTGGAGCTCATAGATATCAGGAAAATTTTCAGAGACAGAAAATTTCCTTTTACCGGAAAAATTGAAGAGGTAAAGGCAAAGAAAATTGCAGTGCTGGGAACAGACAGCGCAATAGGAAAAAGAACAACAGCTGTCCTCTTGTGGAAAGAATTGCAGAGAAGAGGAAGAAAAGCTGAAATGATAGGGACGGGACAGACTGCGTGGATGCAAGGAATTGAATATGGAACAGTCATAGACGCAACTATAAATGATTTTGTTGCAGGAGCAATCGAGCATGAAGTAGTAAGAGCATGGGAAGAAAAGAGGCCTGATTTCATAATTATAGAAGGTCAGGGTTCAGTAGTACATCCTGCTTATCCAGGAAGTTTTGAGATTATAGCTGCTGGAAGACCGGACTATATAATTTTGCAGGATGCTCCTGGAAGAAAATTCTTGGATGGTTTTGAGAATTATCCTATGCCGGATGTGAAAAGAGTCATAACAATACTTGAGCTTCTCTCGGGGAAAAAGGTTGTAGCGATCACTATAAATACAGAAAAAATGTCTAAAGATGAGACTGTCAGGGTAAAAAGAGATTACGAAAGGAAATATGGTATACCCGTATTTGAACCATTAAATGAAATTTCGAAGTTAGCAGAATTGGTGGAGTCAATTGAACGACAAGGGTAAATACGTTTCAATAGATAAGATTGTTATAAAGGATCCGGAAATTTCAAAGGGTAAGATCAAGATACAATATTTAGTTGATGATGAACCGAAGGATATTTTAATAAAATATTCGGTACCAATAGATATCGATAAAGAAGATGCCAGGCTAATATCCATATCCCCATTAGTCAATTATTCCCTTTTCACTTCTGAAATAAGAGCAGAATTTCCAATAAACAAGGAAGATTATGATTTTTTCAATGAAATGATGAAGATAAACAGTGTGGAAGTCTATATTAATAAGCTTATAAAGAGGCCAGAATTTTTCAAAAAATCATACATCCCTAAAGAAGCAATTAGAGAGGACGCGGAATATATCCCAAAAATGAATTTTTCAATAAATAATTATAATAAATCAATAAAAGGTGATGGGTCTGTTGCCATACTTTCAAGCGGCGGAAAGGAAAGTTTGTTGACATACGGTATTATGAAAGAAATTGGGTCCAAAGTCTTTCCAATTTATGTTAATGAATCCGGGGGTCATTGGAAAACAGCTAAAATGGCCTATGATTACATGTCTTCTTCAGATATTAACACAAAAAAAGTCTGGACTACTGTTGATAGGTTCTACAGGAAAATGAATGAGAAAGTGAGTATTTTAAATGAAAAAGCGCTTAAAATGTGGTCTGATACTTATCCTATACAACTCTTTATCTTTCCTGTCTATATATTTCATATTTTACCTATTATCAGATCATTCAAAATATCTTATGTGATGAAGGGTGATGAGTTTGATGATCCAAGGAATATAAGGCCCTTTAATGAAATAAAACACTTTTATGGAATATACGATCAAACACAAGAATTTGACAGAAGAATAACTTCTTATTTTAAAAGTAAGAATTATGACGTAACATTCTTTTCCGCTGTAAGATCAATATCAGGTTACGTAGAGGAAAGAATACTATTCAAAAGGTATCCAGAACTTGCAAGGTTACAAAGATCGTGTCACAGTTGTCACTATGAGAAAGGGGAAATAGTACCATGCGGAAGGTGCAGCAAATGTAATGGGATCCTACTTTTTTTGGAGGCTAACGGATTGGATCCATCTATTATAAACTATAAACAAGAAGATATTGATGATTTCATAAAAACATACAACGAAAGACTGTATAGACTGGATGATGACGAGAAAGAACATTCAATATATAAGTTAAGTAATGGAAAATTTGGGAAGGAGCACAGCCATATAGAAAAAATGCACCAGTGCCAGGAATGGTGCAATCAGGATGATATACCTGCAATATTTAGAAAAAGAATTATTGATATAATTTCACAGTATACGAATGGAACAACAGAATTAAAAGGAAATGAATGGAACTAAAAATATTCCTTTTCTAACTCTTTTATTTCATCGGAATTACCTGCCCTTGAATAATCTTCAAGAGGGTTTTTATTTAGGTTAAAGAATTGAACTCCCCAGGAAAAGACACTTAACATTTTTTGTGATGCATCCTTCATACCTATTATATAATAGGCTGCTGCCACTGCCTCGGCTGTTGAAAGCTTATATGGTTTTCCATAATTTACGGGATTAGCAGCAAGTAGATATGGAAGTGATCTTACATTATAGCCGTTGAAAGAATATTTTTCTATATTTTTCCACGACACGTCCATTGCCAACAAGAATCTATATTCCGAATCCATTCTTGATATTCTTATATCTGAATCAGGATAAAGGACTATTGCACTTCTTGGGATAAATCCTATAAATTTTGCAAGTCCCAGCCGCTTTAGTTTTCTGGCTGTACATTTCTTAGGATCATCTTCGTTCTTATGAACTATCAAAGGAATTGGTGAAATCATTGCTTATTGTTATGTTGAATTTAGATAAATCTTTATTCAAATCATCTATATTGAAAATGATGACAGGTTCTAATATTCCCGGATTCTACAAGCTCAACATTGAAGAAAGGAGAGAATTTCTTAGGAAATTTTCTGACCTCACACCTGAGGAGATATCACTTCTCCGTAATATGGGTTCATTAGGAGAAAATATTGCGGATCATATGATCGAGAATGTCATTAGCGTCACCGAGATCCCAATCGGAATTGCAGTCAACTTTCTCATAAACGACAAAGATTATCTCATTCCAATGGCCATAGAGGAACCTAGCGTTGTAGCGGCCGCTTCTAATGCAGCAAAAATGGCTAGAGTTAAAGGTGGGTTCAGGGCTATATCATCGGAGCCGATCATGATAGGGCAGATTGAGGTAAGTGGAATGCCAGACCCTTTTGGAGCCAAGTTTAGAATTTTGGAAAAAAAGAAGGAGTTAATAGACATAGCGAACGAGCAAGATCCTGTATTAGTAAAAGTAGGAGGGGGGGCCAAGGATATAGAAGTTAGGGTATTGGACGATAATGAACCTATGATAGTTGTTCATCTTCTAGTGGATGTAAGAGATGCTATGGGAGCCAATGCAGTTAATACCATGGCAGAAGCACTTGCACCACACATATCTAATATAGCTAATGGTCATGTGAGACTAAGAATTCTTAGTAATCTCGCCACATATAGGATAGCAAGAGCTTATGCAATATTCGACAGGGAAGCTATCGGTGGGAAAGAAGCTGTTGATGGAATTCTAGAGGCATATAAATTTGCAAAACTGGACCCTTACCGGGCTACAACTCACAACAAGGGTATTATGAATGGAATAGATGCGGTACTTTTGGCAACAGCAAACGACTGGCGTGCCATAGAGGCAGGGGCTCACGCATACGCATCATTGAATGGGTATACCTCTCTTACAAAGTGGGAAAAGAACGAAGATGGAGACCTTGTCGGATCGATTGAATTACCCATGGCAGTAGGTATAGTTGGTGGTGCAACAGCAACCCATCCTAAAGCAAAGCTTATGAGAAAAATAATGAAGATTGAATCAGCAAAAGAATTTTCAAATGTTTTAGCGGCAGTAGGATTGGCTCAAAATTTTGCAGCCATTAGGGCATTAGCAATGGAGGGAATTCAGAAAGGTCATATGGAACTTCATGCCAGAAATATAGCAATATCTGCAGGGGCGATAGGAAGTGAAATAGACAGAGTCGCAGAGGAAATGGTCAAGGAGAAGAAAATAAGAGTTGATAATGCACAGGAAATACTTAAAAGGATTAGGGGGAAATAGAGATTAATTGTTTAAAGTATTCCTGTCTTTTTCATCATAAACATCTCTCTCCTTTATTATATATATACCGTCCATTGAATCTCCAGTAAATCTGGTCTTTATTTCCCAAAATCTTCCCCATATATTAAGAATGAATTTTAAATCGTGTTCATTCACATCATCACTTTCCTTTATCTTATTTAGGAAATCTGTATCCTCGATAATATCCTCCCGCAAGGATTCTACATATTTTTGAACTAGAGATCTAAGTGCAACCTTATCACTGACAGGGTAATGAGTTAAAGCATCAAGTTCATTTCTTGTCTCATCTATTATTTGATTTATATAGATTCTTCTCCCCTCTATCTTAAGGGAGCATACGTCTCTATCTCCTATCTTAATCATTACAACTCCATCTTCCTTATTTTCATTCAATAATTTCAGTACATTTTCAAATTTTTCATCCTCTATTGCTGTCTTCAGGAATGTTGCTAATGCCCGGTATTTTGGGACTCGAGTTTGAGTTCTAATCTCATTCATTGAAATGAAATTACGTAGCATGAATAACTATTTTTGGTAATTAATTGAGCTAATAATAAAAAATAATCACAC
>JAVRLO010000064.1:0-5854 GCA_031961395.1 Thermoplasmatales archaeon I-plasma
ACGGTGACTGGGCTAAACCGGTCGAAGCTATAGATAAGGCTAAGGAAGGAGACATTCTGGTTATAGACGCAGACGGAGGCGAAGACGCTGTATGGGGGGAGCTTGCATCTTGGAGCGCCGTTTCAAGAAAGCTAAAGGGAGTAATAATATGGGGTGCGATAAGGGATCTTGATGACATAATGAAAATACCATTCCCAGCTTTTTCAAGATATGTTGCTTCAAACGCAGGGGATCCAAAAGGATATGGGGAAATTGGAGGGGAGATAGAGATAAACGGTAGAAAAGTAAGGACAGGAGATTATGTGGTAGCTGATTATTCCGGTGTTGTAGTTATACCAGAGGAAGAAGCTCAGGAAATAGCTAATAGAGCAATTGACGTGATGGAGCGGGAAAATAGAGTGCGGGAGGAGATAAAGAGGGGGAGTACGCTTTCGTCAGTTCAGAAGCTTGAAAAATGGGAGAAGGTTGGGTAATCCCAGTTAAATTTTTATTTTTATAATACAATTTTTCATAATAAGTAAGGTTCCCCAAATCTCTGGAATTTAGATAATTGTCTAAATAAGTCCAGTTCACAGAGAATAGGTAGCTTGTTACATTTTGAGTTAGAGATGAATTCTCATATGTAAGGGAAAATGGTTCATGGAAAAATTTTCCGAATGTAGTGTTATTCATTTTAATAGGTGGTTGATTAGGATTGTTAGAACCGTTGAATCCCCAGACACCATATTGAATCATATAAGTAGATATAAGCACATATCCAACCGGGGCATAGGAACCATTCTCACCCGTAATCTGCCAGATGGCCTGGGTCCAGTTCGTCGAATTCCAAAATATTGAAAGATTATTGAATGGAGAAGAGAATCCATAAGATTCAAGGAGTATACCAATTTGATGATCTGTTGCCACTGACAAGGTCCTGTTACCTGTTGCATTTAGATACTGTATCACTGCCTCATCCTGATATGTTATTGCTTCCGTATGGGAAGGAATGAAATCGGAGGTCATAGGATAACTGAATACGCCAAGGAGGAGGACAACTGAGATAATAACAATCAAAAGCACATTTTCTACTGCAATACTTCTTTTCACAATCAAAATATTCCTTTCATCCCTGAAAACGTGCCTCCTAATTATGAAAAATGAACCTTTTTTATCTTTCAAAAGGTTCTCGGGAATAAATGCCTTTCCTGACGGATAGTTAGTTCTTCTACTTGTTTTGTTAACATTTTCTTTATAATAAAGGTACCATTTGCTCACAACGTACGCAGATATGACTGAGAAGGGACCTGCAAGATATTCTAAGTGCCTCGCTGGAAGAAGAACAGTATTTTGTGATGCAATACTATATAGCAGGGAGCCGACTATTGCCATCGTCCATCCAAAAACTTCAGATATATTCTTTTCAGCCAAGAAATATTTGAGACCTACAGCTGAAACAGCCACTAAAAGTATGTATGGTGTTGAGATCAGAATGGCAGACGAACTTATGTATGAAGGAGCAAAATGTATCAATATCATAGCAAATAATAGAACTTCGATAATTACTAAGGAAACTAATGTAAGCAATATGTCCCTTCTTGGTTCTATCCCAAGTTTCAATTTTATGAGGAGATTATTAACATTTCTCTTAAATTTCTCACTATTCCATCTTTGAAGTACTATGAATAAAATAATGGTAGATACATAGAATAACCCCAACACACCACCATAACCAACGCCAAGAAGTGCGTGAGAGAAAAAGTGCACCATAGATGGAATTCTTAATAGAAGATATCCGATCATAAGTGTACCTGTGAATTCTATCATTAGAAAATCATAAAGTATATAATTTTTCCATTTATCGTTCATCATATTCACTGATATGACCATTCCAAAGATTGAAATTAAATAGAAATATGTAGAGAGCTGATGACTCAGGACCAGAAGTACTGTGGATAACACTAGAGGAAAAATATACCTGAAATCTTTGTGATATTTCAGGAAAAATAATATACTGAGAAGTAAAAAGAAGTGTCCGGTGGTCAGGTAGTTTGCCTGTGAGGTTTGATAGACCTGAATTGGATTAACAACCAGTAGGAAACCTGCCAGAGCTGATGTGAGCCTTTGAAAACCGAGCTCCCTGGAAATTAGATATAGGAGGAATGGAGTAAGGCCACCAAGGATGGGTATAGAATAATTCAAGGCTAGGTTGATTGGTATTCTAAAAATGTAATGGACACCTATAACTATAATATAAGTCATAGGGAAATACTGGTATCCATCATCACCCCAGGGTGAATTAGGTGGATAAAGAAGTGATTTCCCAGTTAGGAAAGCCTGGCTCAAATAATAATAGATTCCGTAATCATTGCCCCAGGCATAGTAGATAATATTAGGGATGAGACGTATTATCACGCCGCTTATTATTATTGCAGAAGCAATGATTATCTCCTCTTTTTTGGCATTCATTATTACACAATAATTTTCTTTTATATTTTCAATTTTTGGTGCATGTTTAGAAATGAATGAGGAATAAAGATATATTAAGGAATTCATTATTTATTAAGTCTCAGGGAGATGATGTGTTTCAATGAAGATTGGCTTTGTATCCAGGCCTGAATGCCCAAGATGCATAGATTTAATTGCTTCCCTCCGTGATTACCTTCTAAGGGAAGGAAATGAAGTAATTATTGAAAAATCTACTGCAGAAGAAATGAAGCTTAAAGGAGAAAGCATTGAGGATATGGATACAGAAGTAGTGATAACTGTTGGAGGGGACGGAACAGCCCTATGGACTCTTAAAAGGATAAAGTCAGCTATACTTCCTATAAATATGGGAAGTCTTGGATTCCTCTCAGAAGTTAATCCCAATAATGCATTACAGGCTCTGAGCAGACTGTTGAGAGGGGAATTCAAGATAGAAGAGAGATCAAAAATAAAAACAGTTTTAAACTCCAGACGTCTTGGTGATTCTGTCAATGAGGTCGTTATAAAGACAATCAAAACATCTAAGATAAGGTGGTTTGGAATATACATAGACAATGATTTCATTCATAACATAAGAGCTGACGGAGTAATAATAGCAACTCCAACAGGTTCAACATCTTATTCGCTGAGTGTAGGTGGTCCGATACTTGATCCCCGAGTTAAGGGTCTTATTATATCGCATATAGCTCCTTTTAGTTTGAATGTCAGAAGTATAGTAGTACCCTCTGAATCTACAATTAGGGTAAGGATACTTGACAAAAATAAGAATCTGGAAATGAGTATGGACGGACAGGAGGCGATTGAAGTTGGTTATCACGATGAAATAACATTTACTGAAAGCGAAACACCTGCTAGATTCATCAGATTCAGTTCTGATTTTTACAAAAACATGAGAGAAAAGATGTTATGAAAATAAGAAGAGGCGTTTTGGAACTAATAATGGAAAGCAGTAAAAGTTCTCTTCCGAATGAATTCGCAGCCATACTCAAGGCCAAAAGGGGTGTAATATATGAGATAGCCCTCCTTCCAGGAACAATATCAGGTGAGACGAGCGCTATAATGCAAATATTTATGAGACCAATAGATCTGAATTATGTTGGCACTGTTCATTCACATCCATCAGGGGTTATATATCCAAGTGAAGCAGATAAAAATTTATTTTCAAAATTCGGTCATATTCATATAATAGTTGGGTATCCATTCAAGGTAGACTCCTGGCGTGCATTCAATAACGAGGGTGCAGAGATAAGTTTGGAGGTGATAGATTGATAAGGATTACAGATGGCAAATATATAAGGAATGTTTATGGAATTCCTGTTGTAGCTGATATTTTCAGGGCAACAACAAATATAGTGGTTATTCTGATGAAGGGTGCTGAAGAAATAATACCCGTGGGCACTATAGAAGAGGCTTTTTCACTCCAGAAGAAGGGATATATGATATTCGGAGAAGATAACACGGAAAAAATTTACGGCTTTGATTATGGAAATTCACCTTCAGAGACTTTTGATCTTGATCTTAACGATAAAAAAGTTGCAATTAAAACTACTAATGGAACTGATACAATTCTAAAGGCTGGGGAAGGGACTTTAATAGGTTCATTCCTTAATATAGACCAACTTGCAAAATATCTGAGAAATAAGGAGGTTCATATATTCCCTGCAAATATTTTAGGAGGTAAGGCAGTGGAGGATAATGAATTTGCATATGCACTTTCAAAACTAATACTTGAACCTGGTGCTGATATAAGTGTGAACATAATACATTCAAGAAATGGTAATGGAGCTGAAAGACTGAGGGCTCACGGATTAGAGAAGGACATTGATTTCTCATTGCAAAGAGGAATAACAGAAATCATTCCAATATTTAAGAATGGAAGGATAATTAAGATGGAATAATTATTATCCCTTAATTCTCATGAATATCAGTAATCCAACAGCAGTTACAGCCGATGCAACTACAAAATTAATGTCATAACCTAAATTGCTTACAATAAATCCAGTAGCTATCGAGCCTATTACCACTCCAAAGCTCTGTACAGCATTATAAGTCCCGGAAACTCTACCTCTTTCTTCCGGTTTTGAAAGGTTAGAGACAAGGGTAGCTGTCCCTACAGATATGAAAGACCATAGTGAACCTAAAATGGAGTATATCAGAAGGAGTAGTATAAATAGAAGTGGCCTGGGATGTACCAGAGATACTATTAGAATCACGGATGGAAATATAAAAATCCTGGCGAGTACAGAGGTAAATGTTATTCTCTTATTCCCAAACTTGGAACTAAGACCACCTGAGAAATTAAACGTTATGGCGGCGAAAATATAGTTGCCCAGATAAATAAGGAAGAAAACTGTATTGTTTACATCTAAATCCTTAAGAAGTATAGGAAAAGCAACGAAGAATATCTGGAAACCCGTCATCATTATAAAGAATCCTACTATTATCCTTTTCAAATCCAGGTCCAAATTTTTGAAGTGGAGGTTGAAATGTATTATGCTTGAAGGAAAATATCTCATCCTCTCAATAACACGGAAAGTCCGGATCTCAACCTCCTCTCTTTTGACCTTTGCCTGAGGTTCTGGGACAAGAATATAGCTCATAACTGCTGAAATAACATAAAAGAGGAAAGCAGCAATGTAAAGGTACCTAAGCGTAGTAAAATTGTATATGTAATCAGTGAATATTGCTGCGAATACTACACCAACAATCTGTCCATATGAAGAATACTGCGAAAACTTGGAAATTTTATAGGCCCAGTCTTTCCTGTCAGTGAGCTCCATTATCAAGACTGTCACTACCGGAGACGTGGCACTGCCAAAAAGACCAGCGAGAAATGATATTGTTATGAAATAGAAGATGCTGAAAGAGAATGAAAGGAGTAAGCTTGTTATAGAAAGTGATGCAAATCCCATTACTACGAATATTTTTCTCTTTTTAAGCTTATCAGAAAGATATCCCCATAAGAATAGACCTAAGATGCTAGCGATAGATGAGAATATGGTGAACAGCGAATAATCTAATACGCCTCCCCCAAGAATCTCAGTTATAAATAGAGGTGCAAGCGGTGAAGAAAGGCCTCCTGCAGTATTCCCTGGGAAATAGGAGAAGAACCACCTATCTCCCTTAGTTCTATTCTCCATTTTCAGGTCATTTGAAGTTCATTTCAATAATTTTTAAGGAAATCCACAAAAACTTCAGCATCGCCCATAATGTTTGATATTTTTGCATATTCATTAGGCATATGTTCCACTTCATCAAGCGTTCCCCATACTATGGTGTCGTAACCCATTCGCCTGAAGAAGGCTCCGCAGGTCCCCCCTCCTATACCTATGCTCTTCACATCAATTTTTCTCAATCTCTTTACAGATTCAATGAATTTTTCTACGAA
>JAVRLO010000065.1:0-5792 GCA_031961395.1 Thermoplasmatales archaeon I-plasma
CTTCGCTTATCGGATTTCTTGACATCACATCCCTTGCTACTATATTATTCATTTTTCAACCTCCAATATAGATGACCCATTTTCAATTATCCTTAAGGGTCTACTAATTTTACAAAGTTCCTCTATTTTCTTTATCCTCTCGTCCATGTACGCATAAAGTTTATTCCTGTCCCCTTTATTCAATTCCAGCATTCTTTTTGCCGTAATATACAAATAAGTTTCTAATTTTATTTTAAAAGAACGATCAGGGTCCATTGAATCCAGGATGACATTGTTCATTGATGTATTACTTCTATTAAGAATAAAAGTTTATCTAAATGAGAAAGTTATTAAGTGTATTTTATTATCATAATATAAATGATTTATCTCGGATGTTCAGGGTACCATTATTCTGACTGGGTCGGTAGATTTTATCCAAAGACCCTGAGCACCGATGAGTATCTAAAGTATTATGCTAATTTTTTCAATTCTGTGGAAATCAATAGCTCATTTTATAAATTTCCTGATGAAGCGCTTGTGAAAAAATGGTTAGGTACATTTGAAGGTTCCACAGGTTTTACATTTTCTTTCAAGTTTCCCAAAACGGTGACTCATAATCCCGATGGTATTAATTCCAATTCTATTCAGGACGCATCTAATTTTCAGGATAAAGTTCTCTTTCAATTTAGTGAAAAAGGACTGCTAGGATCAGCTCTATTGCAATTTTCCCCTTATTTTGAACCAAATAGGGTAAAGAACTGGGAAATTTTATTATCCAATCTGTTAGACAGTCTGGACACAAAGAATATTAGAATAGCTGTAGAAGTCAGAAATAAGAATTTCCTATCCAGAGAAAATTTGGATAATCTTCTTAACATCTTGAGGGAAAGAAATGTTTCACTTGCAACGATTGATTCACCTGCCTTCCCATTCTTGAATTATAATACATCTTCATTCTCATACATCAGACTTCATGGCAGGAATTTAGATCTATGGTATGGAAAGGGAAATCTTAATGGGAGACTTAATAAATACGATTATTTGTACAAAGAGCAAGAACTTCTGGAAATTGCAAGGCAGATTGGAAATCTCAAAGGGGACATTTTCATTTATTTTAATAACCATGCTCAAGGGAAGGCAGCGGAAAATGCACTTACCTTATCCAAAATGATGGGCTTAAATTTTAAGAAAATTAATAATCAGAGGACATTGGTTGACTTTTAATATCAATTTACTATTAATGAACAATGCATCCTTTAGAATTTTTTGAGACAAAAGCAAAGGAAAAAATTGGTCCTATAGCAAAGAAATACAATATAGAAAATAAAATAAGGATTTACAGGGCACCAAAGGATTTTGGTGATCTCACTATAGATTTGCAGAAAGCTGATGTTGATATAAGTAAAGAAGAGGTTGACCAGTTGTCAGACGACTTCCTATCTTTTACTAAAGTTAACAAATTCATTAATGTAAAATATAATGACAATAAGCTTTCTTCAATGATAATAGAAGAAGCACTTAATGGTAATCTATTTAATTTTGACAAAAAGGAAGAAAAGATACTTGTTGAACATACCAGTGCTAACCCAACTGGCCCACTTCACGTAGGCAGGGTTAGAAATTCAATCATAGGCGATACCATTGCCAGAATATTCAAAAAGTATGGATATGATGTCAAAACTGAGTATTATGTTAATGACATAGGGACTCAGGTGGAGGCTTTACTTCTTGGGACGGATTTGTATGGCGAAGAAAACTATACAGAATCATATAGAAAATATTATGCGGATATTGAAAGTCATAAGGAGGATGTTGAAAGGAATATGAAGCTTGCAGAATCTGGAGATAGGGAATTTATTCATAGAAGTCGCGAAAAATTACAGAAATTTCTGAATGATCTGTTGACAGATTTAAAAAAGCTCAATATAGACTTTGATTCCTTCGTATGGGAAAGCGATTTTATATTAAATGGCGATGTTAAGATTGTCCTTGAAAATATATCAAGATATTTGCAAAGCGAAGAAGGGGCAAAGTACATTGAAATTAATAAAAGGAAGATATTTCTAACGAGGTCAAATGGTACATCTCTGTATTTTACAAGAGATATTGCATATCATGTCTTAAAATCAAGAAACTTTGAAATCGCAATTGATGTACTCGGTGAGGATCATAAAGAACATTTCAAAAATCTAATATTTGTTCTGAATCTATTATCTATAAAAAATATAGAACCTATATTCTATTCCTACGTAGTTACTAAAGAAGGGAAAATGAGCACAAGGAAAGGGAATGTTATATACGTACGGGATATGATACAGGAATCAGTAGAAAGAGCTAAGGAGGAAATTAGAAAGAGAAGATCAGATCTTTCAGATCAAGAGGTTGATGATATAGCATTTAAAATTGGAACAGCATCTGTCAGATTCAACATCATAAAGTATTCTCCTGAAAAACCAATCACGTTCGACTGGGATGAAGCTCTTAACTTCGAGGGAGAAGCAGCACCATTTGTAATGTATTCCTATGCTAGGGCTGTATCCATAATGAATAAAATTAGAGGTGTTCCAGATATAGATAATAAATATTTTGAAGATGCTGAAGTTCAATTACTGAGGGAGATAGGAAGATTTCCAGATGTTGTAAAGGATGCAGCAGAACACAGGCGTCCCGATAGAGTTGCAAAATATTCTTTTGAGCTTGCTTCTTCATTTAATTTATTTTACAGGGATTGCCCAGTTATCGATGATGAGAAAAATATGAAGAAGAGAATTAGTATTGTTAATGCTTTCATCCTTACGATGTCTCAAACGCTTGAACTTTTAGGTATTAAAACATCAGATAAAATTTAAAATAAAAAAATTTAATTTATTTTAGCTGCTTTTTCTGTTCCTTTTTTTCCTTTGGTGCTTTTCTTCTTACTGCGTAGTTATAATATAATAAAGAAAGTACTGCAATAGCAACTATTATACCGCCAATAAGTGCTGGAAGTTTCCAAGATGCCTGTGTAACTGATACTGCCTTTGTAACTTTGACGTTTGTATTAAAGAATGAAGGTTGGTTCTTAGAATGAACAGAAATTACCATTGTATACTGCCCTGAGCTCGGTGGAATAATACTTATTGTTACATTCGTAGTCTGGCCTGATGCGAGATTAGTAAGGGTCACATTTTCTATTACTTTGTTATTCATTGTCACGTTGACGTAGTATTCTGTTGCATTCTGCAGACCAACATTCTTGAGCTCTACCTTTAGCACTGCAGAACTGCCCTCTGTATAGGAAGAAGGATAGGTAACATTTAGGATTTCAATCTCTGGAGCAACTGCACTTACGAATAGGCTGACTGTATCGTTTCCCTTATGTCCTGACTGATCAGTAACCTGTAAATCTATCTTGAATGTACCGTACTGCACAAATGCAATTTCGAGGGTAGAATTGTTTGAAGACGAAGAAACTATGTTATAAGCAACATTTACCTTTGCAATAGTTCCATTTGAATAGTATAGTGACCAATTATATGATACGAGATAACCTCCATTTGGAGCAAACGATTTTGTTGCATTTAAAATAATATCCTGATATTCTTTTGTGCTAGTTATTACCTTTCCTGATGTATTCATAACCTGGAAAGTTGCTATTGGAGGCGTTGTATCATTAACGTGAACCTGTAGAACAACGTTAATAATATTACCTACTGCATTTTCAACTGTTACGTTTGTATAGACAAATTTTCCATTGAACGTAGGCTTTATAAATGAATAAGATACATTAGATCCAGTCTTTGCTGAGCCTGTAATATTCCAATTTATCAAAAGTGGGAAGTTAGTGTTCATTCCATTTGATAGTAGATCTTTTGAGTTTATTGCATTAAAGTAAACGGGTACTGATTGGTTCACCCAGAGATTATACGTATTGGAAGATGATGTATTTACTGTAAGGATAGTTGTTCCATTCTGTACTACACCCAGGTTAAACTGAGGTGCCTGTGCATCACTTATAACCGTGAATGTTGTCTGATTGCTGTTTCCCGCTACATCTGTTACGTTAAGCGTTACAACATATGTTCCGGGAACAAGCGTCACATTGGCTGTATAATTGCTTGATGTTATTCCATTTCCAAAATTCCAATTAAAAATCATTTGCTGGTAATTGTCCACTTGAAGTACGTTATCAAAGACTGCGTTGCTTGCATTGAATAGTACAGCTTTGCTTGCTGGTACTACAACAGTATAGTTGCTCATGGAATTGTTAAGTACAGTAGACTCAAAATATCCACTCCATGTTACGCTTATCGCCCTCGGATTAACTGTTGGTTTAACTTTTTGATCTATATTAATTGTAAGGAATCCGTTAAAGGAACTGTTTGTAATCTGGATTGTATTTGAAAAACCGGATACTTCAGCAATAGAATCATTTATAATATTTCCTCTTTGGTAATTGGAAGGTATTCCGACATAATACTTATATGTAACAAAGGCTCCATTTACTCCATTAGTTTGCACATAAAGTTGCAATTGATTATTGCTTGCAGCTTTTATCATTTGCTGGGAGTATGTGGCCCTGTAGCTAAATGTGTACTGTAGATTGGTTCCATTAAAAACTTTAACAAGTGTGGAAGTGGATGAAGTATAATTATAAGCATAACCATTAAAGGTTAGTGTATTCACTGTTGTTAGCGGAATAGAATAGTTCAATATTTCCCATAATCCGTTGCTTGAAAGTCCGAGTAATTTCATCTGATTGTATAATGAGCCAGCATTTGTGTATGGCAATGTCATAAGTACAGAGGAGTTTGTTATAGTAACATTTGACTGCAAAATCAATCCATTAAAATTGTTTGTAAAGGTTACCGAAGTGACATCACTTGAGAATGAAGGTGCCAGGGAAATCTCTTTGTATATAGTTGTTGCTGTGGCTACTTTTGCTGAGAATGTTTGAGGATAATAACCATTTGATGAGACGACAAATGAATAAACTCCACTTGGTAACGAAATGAAGAAGTATCCATTGGAGAAATCATCTGATCCTATTAGCGTGCCATTCTGGTAAATAGAAACTTCTATATTTTTTAAATGAAGACCAGCAGTATTAGCAACGTTACCTACTATTGATGCGGATGAAGATAATGGGATATTTATGCTATTATTTCCAACGGAGGCATATATTTGCATGTTATAAACTGCACTTGATGCGTCGTAATAATCAATATAGAGTGTCTGCTGCCCAGATACTGTTTCTATTACATAAGTTGAATTTACAAGTTGTGCATTCAATTTCAAGCCATTTGGAAGCACGGAGTAAACAGAGTTTACCTGACTAGAACTATTTACTTTTATATTTAGCTGTGCGTTTAAATTTTGATATGAAACTGTTACGCTACTTAACAGAGACCCGGATGGCTGTAAGTATGCCTTTCCATTACTGCTCACATTTATGTCATAATTCACACCATTGTATATAATATTATTAATCTCCTGGCTCTCTATACTCAATACATAATTTCCAGGATAAGCTGCGAATTGAGCAGTTGGGTTTGAAACATTACTAGCCAATACAACTCCGTTCTCATTCTCCAAATTAACAGTAAGTCCACTCACTGGAAAATGGTTAGTATTAATAACCATAAATGAAAATGGTACTTCGTTTGTGCCTTGCACCTGACCATAGGCAGTGCTCATTAGACCCCCTGCAATTAGGACAGCAATGGCAATGAGCGCCATGGTCTTTCCTGCCTTTTTGTACATCTTATTACTACCTCCATTAGATGAGATGGACTGTTAATTATAATTACTATTAAACCGTTGTTATGGCTAAC
>JAVRLO010000066.1:0-5743 GCA_031961395.1 Thermoplasmatales archaeon I-plasma
GCGTAGACTTAATGGGAAACAATATAACTCTAAATCTGTCTTCACACTGGGGTTTTGTTAACCATCCTCTGGTTATTTTAGCTCATTCCACTTCTAATGTGGTTCTAGAATTCAATCTTAATGAGTGTATAAACATCAACTCAAAGATATTTACACCATACATTGGAGTCTTTATATCATAAATATATTTATTTATATTTAAATATAATCATTTTATTAAATTACCTAATCTTTAAGATAAATGAGGAATAGTCACATATCGATAAGATAAAATCCTTGATATTTATATATATTGATAGATTTGAAATCCTGATCTCAAGGTGAAGATTAATATTTAGTAAATAATAAGCTTTTTATGAGATTTTTGAGATTAATAGAAAATAATAAAGAACAGATCTTTATAAAAAATGAAAAAGACATTATTTCCCTTCCAAGACTCAAAAATAAACACAGTTTTATGGATATTACAGATTCCTTAGACCTCATAAGAAGAGATATAATGAAAGGAGAATATTACTCATACTCTACTGGAAATATGCATTTTTCATCTTTAGTGGATAAATCAAGCAAAATAATTTGCATTGGATTAAATTATAGTGCTCACATTCAGGAAACAAAAAAGGAGGTACCTAAATATCCTGTGCTCTTTAGCAAATTTAGTAATAGTTTGGCGGCTCACAAGGATAAGATAAAGATAATACAGGATGGATTGAAGATAGATTATGAAGGGGAATTAGGTGTAATGATCGGGAAAAGAGCTTTTATGGTGAATGAGGAGGATTCATTGAAGTATGTACTCGGGTATTTTATTGGAAATGATATTTCTTCAAGAGAATTACAGTACAGAACATCACAATTTCTCCTGGGTAAGACACTTGACAATTTTTATCCCAATGGTCCAGAACTAGTCACCTCTGACGAAATAGATGATCCGCAAAATTTAGATATCAAAACTATAGTTAACGGGGCAGTTAGACAAGATTCAAATACCGGACAAATGATTTTTCCAGTTAGAAAGCTAATCAGCTATATATCTAGTTATATACCTCTTGAACCTGGAGATATAATCTCAACTGGAACTCCTGATGGAGTGATAGCTGGTATGCCTGAGAACGAAAGAAAATGGCTATCATCCGGAGACACAGTAAAAGTACAGATAGAGAGAATCGGAGAGTTAGAAAATTACTTTATTTAATTTATATATTTTGTTTATTAATTTATTATAAAATCCTTCCATCCTCGTATCGAATTGTTATATCATATATCCCAACATCAAAAATATCAAGCTCTTATTACTTTTCCGGCAGGTAAAATTTTATGAAATATTGAGTAAATAATGCTTTATTTTCGAAGCCCATAGATGAAATTTACTTCGAAATATTCTTATATGATTATTTTCTCAAACATTATTGATTTCCGACAATGAGGTTATCATACTCCTATCCGGGATAATATTTTTAGGTTTTCTAGGTGAAATTGCGTTTAGAAAGTGGAGAATTCCAGATATGTTAATCCTTCTTCTCATAGGAATACTTATTCATTATTCTGGAATTATCCCTGGAAAGGATTTACTTTTACTAAGGGATTTTGTTGGCTTATTTGGTACTATAGCCCTTATACTTATTGTATTTGGCGGTTTGTTAAAGATCAATTTTTCCAATACACAGGGTGCCTTTTCAAAGGGCATTACACTTGCTATTGTAGATGTTGTTTTTGTTAGTGCTACCCTTACGCCTATTCTTTATTATCTTTTAAAGATATCACTGATAGATAGCTTATTGATAGCTGCTATTCTAAGTGAGACATCAGCAACTTTTATTACTCCATTAATTGAAAGAGTATCAGTAGAGGACAAAATAAAAAACACTGTTAAAATAGAAACGGTCGTTAATAGCGTTGTAAATATAATCGCTGTTCTTTTAATTCTCAACGTTATGCAAAATAATTCAACTATAATTGGTATGACAAGTTATTTTTTTGCTAGCATTTCTGAAAGTATTATTCTTGGCACGACCGTTGGTCTTATGTGGCTTATAACGCTTAAACAGGCCATAACCCCTCATTACTACATGGTTACTGTGGCTATTCTTTTCTTATTATGGGGTATTTCTGAATATATGAATGCCTCTCCTATATTAACAATATTTACTTTTGCTATAATAATCGCTAATTCTGATAGAATATCTAAGATTGTTAAGATCGCTGGAACTGTGGATACAGAGAAGTTAACTGCTTTCAATGGTGAAATATCATTTTTCGTTCTTTCATTCTTTTATGTATACATCGGTACTTTTGTGAACATTTTTGATATTAAAGCGTTGATCTTGGCATTAATAATTACCTCGATACTTGCAACTCTCAGGTATGCAGAAATATATCTGACTGATTCTTTTACAAAATGGTTTGGTAAATACAGGAATATTATTTCATCTCTTTCTTTAAGAGGTTCAACTATAGTAGTATTACTCGGTGTTCTTCTGTCCGTATACCCTGTTCTATTCAATGAATTTTCAGACACTATTTTTTTCATAATAGTCCTAAGTATACTCGAAGGGTCATTGTTATTTTCATTTCATTCCAAGAAATTTGTCTAAAAAAATAATTAAATACAACTTCACCATATCGAGTTGGTTGACGGCCATAGCGACGGGGAAACACCCGGTCTCATTTCGAACCCGAAGGTTAAGCCCGTCCACGTTCCGCACGTGTACTGTGTTCCGCGAGGGCACGGGAAATGCGGATCGCTGTCTCCACTTAAAAATTAATTAACTTTGTGTTGATATAAGTGGCAATGAATAGCATTATTGCATTCGATGTTGAT
Organism: Thermoplasmatales archaeon I-plasma; assembly: GCA_031961395.1. Lineage (GTDB taxonomy): Archaea > Thermoplasmatota > Thermoplasmata > Thermoplasmatales > JAGDXO01. Next base: position 2,822 of record JAVRLO010000066.1, read on the forward strand.
GGTGTACTTCTAAGGTCTAAAAGCAGCTGGGCTACGGTGCACGACTACTTTGGTGTCAACAACAGTGAAAGTCTTAACCTTTATCTTAACAATAAGATTGATTATCGTGAATTCGTCAATAGGGATGTTAATCTCTGGATAGGGAAAAAAGGTATAATTAAATATTCTGACTTTATGAACATTCAAAAAAAAGTTGAACCGAATCCAAACTATCACATGCTCTCTGAGTTCTTAAAAAAATTTAATGGAAATAAAATAGCTATTTCCGGAGGGGTTGATGTGATAGTTAATAAAATAAAAGATTTCTATCCAATTGAAGTGATATATTCTAATAAACTGATATTTAAAAATGGATATCTTGTCGGAGGAGAAGCACTGGTTGAACCATCACAGAAGGGAAAAATTCTCAGGGGGTATAATGGACGTAAAATTTCTGTGGGAGATTCACACTGGGATATAGATATGTTTGTAAATTCAGATTATTCAATACTTTTCAATTATGAAGAAGATGTGGATAAGGTTGATCTCAAGATAAAGGGAAATGATCTTGCTGAGTTGACTAAAGTTCTGAATGATTTTCTATGAACAATAAGCAACCAACAGGATTAACGAGAATAGATAACTGTCTTGGGGGAGGCATAGAGAGAGGGATCATAACTGAAATTTATGGGGAAGCAGGATCTGGGAAAACTAATTTCTGCTTATTCCTGGCATTAAATTGTGCCAGAAATGGAACTGTAATCTATATAGATTCTGAGGGTGTTTCTCCAGAAAGAATTTCGCAGATGACCTTGGATGAAAGTGTTCTGTCAAAAATTAAATTTTTCAGAGTTCATACTTATGATGAACAACTCGAAACTGTTACAAAGGTAGCGAATCTCTCTCGCGTTATGAGTGATATTCAACTGATTGTTTTTGATACAATAACTGCACACTACCGGGCTGAAAGAGACAAAAGGGCTGAACTTAGAAAGCGCTATGGAAATACACTTACTTATCAGGTAGAGATGCTAAACAGTCTTGCTATTAGCCTAAATATTCCAGTTATAATTGTAAACCAGGTTTATACAGGGAAGGATTCCGGTGAAATTCTGCCTGTTGGAGGTTCCAGCTTAACGCATACAGCAAAGGCGATTCTTAAACTTGAAAAGACAGGACCTGGAAAAAGAGATATAGTCATTGTAAAACACAGAAGCCTTCCCGAAGAAAGAAGATGCTCATTTTACATAACAGAAAGGGGAATTGAATAAATTTTATACTTCGATATTATTTGATAATTATGGGTGTAGATATTTCATCATTGCTCCAGCCTAAAGAATTAGATTTAAAGTCACTGAATGGAAGGATGGTTGGAGTAGATGCTTTCAATGTACTATATCAATTTCTTAGCAATATCAGGGAATATGACGGAAGTCCTCTTAAGGATAATTACGGAAATATTACATCCCACTTATCGGGACTTTTTTACAGAAGTATTAATTTAATGGAAAATGGTTTGATTCTTGTATACGTATTCGACGGTAAACCTCATCCTTTAAAAGATAAAACAATAAAAGAGAGGATTGCGCTTAAGGAAAAAGCTGAGGAGGAATATAGAACTTCATTAGCCATGGGAGATGTGGAAAAAGCAAAGAGTTTTGCATCAAGGACCTCAAAGCTGACCAAAGAAATGGTGGAAGAATCAAAGGAATTACTTTCTGCCCTAGGTATTTCAACTGTGGATTCACCATCGGAGGGGGAGGCAGAAGCCTCATATCTTTCTCAAAAGGGGAGGGTATATTCTGTTGTTTCTCAGGATTATGATTCTTTATTGTTTGGCACACCTAGGCTGATCAGGAATCTTACGGTTACGGGCAAAAGGAGAAATCCCAGGACAGGGAAAGCTCTGGATATTAATCCAGAAATTATAGAGCTTTCAGAAACTTTGCACTCCCTCTCTATCAGTAGAGAACAACTCATAGATATTGGAATACTTGTTGGAACTGATTTCAACGATGGTATCAGGGGTATTGGCCCAAAAAAAGCACTGCAACTTATTAAAAAATATGGATCCGCAAGCAATATACCTGACATAAAAATAGAATTTTATGATGAAATCAAAAAAATATTTCTGGAACCGAATGTATTTGATCCCGGGAATATATCTATTCCAGAGCTGGATGAAAATAAAGTGATTGATATCCTTGTTAACAGGCACAATTTTTCAATCGAGAGAGTAAAATCGGCAATTTCAAGGCTCAAAGAAGTGAAGAAATCGGGGGTGCAAAGGAGCATTGAGTCATTCTTCTAAAATATACATAGCAATAGAGGGAATTGATGGAACAGGAAAAACTCATGTCGCAGATTATATTGCTAAGAAATTTTATTTTTCGAAAATACAAGAACCTTCGGATACATTATTAGGTAAATTAATAATCAGCAATTATTGGGACCCTCTGACAGATTTCTTCCTGTTTATGGCTGACAGATCAAGTTTCTTAGGAACTTTGGACTTAAATAAAAATTATGTATCAGATAGATCACTTTATTCCAGTTTCGCTTATCAGGGTGTCTATTTGCTGAACAAATTCAAGTCGTTCGAGGATTATTATAATTTTTTTATGCAGAACGCAAGTTTATTGCCACGTATTCCTGACTATATATTGATTCTATATTCTGATGTTAATATAGCACTAAATAGAATTAAACTTAGAGGTGACATTTCCAGGTTTGAAAAGGGAGATTTCTTAGAAAAAGTACAAAACATTTACTTTAAACTCAAAGAAAAAATGAAAAATTCTGTACTAATAGATTCAAATGGCTCATTAGATAAAGTTTATAAAAATGTTGATAAAATAGTCACAGAGTTGTTATCACAGGACCGTCCTCTCTAAGATAAATAGTATGCTCTGTCTGTGATACCATTTCACCTTTATTTTCTTT
>JAVRLO010000067.1:0-5712 GCA_031961395.1 Thermoplasmatales archaeon I-plasma
ACAGCGACGTTCTGGGACAGCTTAATATAAGTTTAGGTCAATTTCATTCATTATTCGGATTCTGGCCTCAGGGTATTTATTCACCTGAGAATGCATTTTCGTATGGAATGGTTCAACCTTATTCAATGGAAGGAGGAAAATGGACTGTAACTGGTGAATGGACGCTTCAGCAATCAGGAATAGATGCACTTGCCTACGGAAATGCCGGATCCAATGTTACAACTATGGAAAATCTCTACAGACCATATCTTGTTATGGGTCAGAACAATACCTCAATATACGTATTTTTCAGGGATGGATACCTTTCTAATGAATGGGGTTTCAACTATGGATCAATGGGAACTTCAGCAGCTGTTTCTGCATTTATAAATTATCTTAAAGGAATATATAACGAAATTCCTGCAGCTGATCATAATAGCACAGTTGTCACAGTAATGCTGGACGGTGAAAACTGGATGTTTATGTCTCCATTTGCGATGGACGGTGTGCCATTCCTCGAGCAGCTTTATTCAGCACTTGAGCAGAATTCCTCATATATACGAACTGTAACACCGAGTCAGTATATCCAATTTATGAAGGCAAATAATATTTCTGCACCTGTAATACAGCACATTGCAACCGGTTCCTGGAACAGGGGTACAGGATCTGCGGCTCCGTACCAGAGCAACCCTAGCCTTGAACAGTGGTCTGGTTATCCCGTGCAAGACTTCTACTGGGAAGCCCTTAACTTCGTAAGAGAGAAAGTCCTGAATTATGGAGCTCAAAATGGATTACAGCAAGTAATTAATTACACTGCTTTTGAAGAATATCTTAAAGCACCAGGGAAAATGGGTAATTATACAAGAGCATGGTTTGGAATTTATGCTGCGGAAGGAAGTGACTGGTTCTTCACAATGGCCCCGTGGGATATTGGTGGTTCAAATACAGCTCCCTTTGACTATTTATTTAAGCACGATCTAATCTACAGCCTGAACCAACTAGGTATAGAAGTACCGCAGTTCCTGTTGAACAACAGCTACGTTCCCATCGCACCTTTAATAACAGGGGATGTGAATGCTTCACACACTCCTGAGCTTACAGGCTATCCTCAGGCAATTCAAACTACGAATTATGGCAGTGCATATTCACTAACAGAGAATAATACGTGGGCAGGTTCTACAGTTTATTCATCAAATTCATTGTATATACATAACGTAACAATAACATATGACCCATCAAACCTATATATTCAAATTCAAACAAATTTCAATCCTTCCTATTTGCTGGTAAACAGGAATGTTGCACTGGACATTTACATTTCATCTGCAACGCCTAACTTGCCTCCTTCCGTGCTTAATGACAATCCATTTGCAATTTATTCAACAATATACGGTAATTATACAATAGGGTTCCCTGCAAGCTATGTTGCTGAATTCAATCCATATACCTTCCAGTCAGGCTCATTAAGTGGCCAATATTCATTATATGCTGCAACAGGGCTCAATACTCTTCAATTCCAACCACAGGATGTTAATACGCCAGTGGTATTGGGAAGCGTAATACAGTTTGCAATACCTTTGAGCTACATTCAGATTTATCCGGGAGATTCATTCAAAATTGGAATTGATATGTACAATGGTTCCAGTGGAAATTCGTTAGTGTCTCCTATTTCTGTTCATCTTCCTATGTCTTTGGCAAAGTATTATCTTATCTCATCAATCCATAACACAGTTCCTGATAATGGACCAGGTAACTATACATATCCGAAACAGCCAACACAGATTCCCAATGGATCATTGGATCTTGAATGGGTTAATGTATCAATGAATTCAAACTTCGTTGAGTGGAATTTCACATATGGGCAATTATGGAATATATGGAGCGGTCCAAATGGTTTCAGTAACCAGATAATTTCGGTTTACGTTGTTCAACCTAATGAACCTGGTTCCATGTATCTAGGATCAGGGCCAAACGCCAATTCCAGTGTTCCGTGGCAATCAATGATATACATCTCTGGATGGGCCATTTATGTTCAGAATTATAAGGGTACTCAAGAAACTAATGGAATATCATCAAGCGTAAATTATACTTCGAGGACAATCAGTGTTTCAGTGCCTCTTTCATATATAGGGTATAATATTGAGGATTATAACTATATAATTATTTCAGGATCATATGATGGTTACGGCGTTAATGGATGGCGAATAGTAGATGCAGTAAACACAACAAACGGTGGTTGGCAGGGTGGAGGAGGCGATCCTCCATGGAGTTCTAACATTTATAGCTATATAGCACCTGCCACAGTTGGCGAAGGAAATATTACACAACAAAAGGCACTTGAATATGCGCCCCATAAGATACCTACACTGTATCCTATTACTTTACCTATCATCAAAAATTCCACAGTTTCATCTGTAAAATTTAATTCCACTAATTACACTGACTTGAATATAATAGAGTATGGAAATATGTACGTAGAACTATATATTTCAAATGTCACCGGAGTAAACAGACTTTATGCAGCAGAATCTACGAACGGGCAAATATGGAGCAACAATGAAGTTATTTCTGGCACTTATGGAATATCAGAATTATCTTCTGTATCCCAAGGAAATTCAATATATGCAGCTATGGTTATCAACGGAACATTTTACATTGCAAAGATTGACCTTAGTAGCTCCTCTTATGCAGTTTTGCACACGATAACTCAGAGTGCGTCCGGAATTGGAAATATATACAATGACACGAGCAATCAGCTGTTTGTGACTATTTACTCTAAAGCTTCTAGTGGCATCTGTAATTATGGTCTGGTATCATATAATCTGACTAGTGGATCCTATTCTTATGAGAATATTGGTAACGGTACATCAGTCGCCAAAGGAATTTATTACAACGGTAATCAATACTTGCTTTACTACCAGGGAAGCTCAATGAAGGGTTATATGTTGAGCGGAAGTAAAGTAAGACCTTTTAACGTTTCAGGTAACTTCACAGGAATTCTTGGAAACTTCAGTATTTACGTTAATTCATACGGAAACCTGTGGATTTCTTACATTTCTCTTAACAATAATCAATTTACCCTCAATTTAGCAAATATGACGCTCAACGGGTCCTATATAATTTACAAAGTATATTCAGTGTTATCTTCATCACATCCTATATTGCAATCATCTGTTCTAGATTCCCAATCAGGGCACAATAACACTATTTTTATTACATGGTCTCAAAGAGGATCAACTTCAATATCAATATGGACAATGAAATCAGGTATAACATTTTACGAGACGCCTGTTACGTCAAAGATAGTTACGTCAAAGATAGTCTCAAAAGCACCTGAGGTTTCTTACTTATATTATTACATTACTGGCATAGTAGTGCTAATTGTACTGATAGTACTTCTTGTGCTTGTGATAATCAGAAGAAGGAAAAAATAATTTTATTTAATATTTTTATTGAATTATTTTTCCACTTTCTTTGTCGAAAAGGAGTAATTTTTCCTCATTAAAACTAATGAAACAGTTATCTCCAATATTAAGATTTTGTTCAAGACTAGATGCCCTTATTATTTCATTTCCAACGTCGGTTAAAGTGTAATGCTCCAACCTTCTTCTTCCCAGTGGTTGAATGAATGTTAATTTACTAGGAATTCCACTATTGTTTACCTTTACATCCTCAGGCCTCAGACCAATTCTGACTTTCTTTCCTACATATGATCCAAGGTCACGATTTATGGGAATTCTGGTGCTTCCTATAATCAAAAGAGTTTTCCCATCTTCCTTTGCAACTTCGCCATCAATAAAATTGATGGGTGGATCACCAAGGAATGATGCTATGAATGCATTGGCCGGTTTATTATAGACATTCATTGGTCTATCTAGTTGTTCAAGATATCCATTATTGAGAATAGCAACTCTATCAGCAAGGGTCATAGCCTCTATCTGATCGTGAGTCACATATATGGTAGTGGTTTTAAGGTTCATTTGAATTTTTTTCAATTCAGCTCTCATTCCTATCCTTAACTTTGCATCAAGATTTGACAGGGGTTCATCCATTAAGAAAACCTTGGGTTCCTTTACTATTGCCCTTCCGAGGGCTACCCTCTGCCTCTGGCCACCAGATATCTGCCCGGGTTTTTTATCGAGTATATCTGATATTGACAGTATTTTTGCCATTTCCTCAACCTTTCTATTTATCTCCTCTTTATCCATCTTCATCTTTTTTAGTGGAAAAGCTATATTATCTCTTACATTCATAAACGGATAAAGAGCGTAATTCTGGAAAACCATTGACATGTTTCTTTCCCTGGGAGGGTAGTCAGTTATGTCTGTTCCATCAAGATATACTCTGCCTGAATTTGGGTATTCCAATCCTGCAATAATTCTTAGTGTTGTAGTTTTTCCACATCCGCTTGGCCCAAGAATTACGAAAAATTCTCCACTTTCAATGTTTATACTCAAATCAAAAATTCCTTTATGGTTACCATAATCTTTTGTTAATTTCTGTAAGGATACGGTGGACATTTGATCTTTTAAGAATATGCAAACAAGCTATTAATTTTTTTCATTTCCGTAACCATTTTATTACGGTTGGTAGTAAGTAGTTATTTATTATGACTAAATGGAAACCATTGCTTAGGAGGTTTACAAGGGGAGATGGTTCAGCTGAGAGAAAAGTGATGGATCTTTCCTTAAGTGATGGTGTATTATGGTCTGTCTATTCTAGCATTACCTCCTATTATTTGGTGCCAATTACAATATTTATTCTTGGAGTAAAGGATCCAGTAGGATTAATTGTAGGAATTCCATTCCTTATTGTTCCTTTAGCGCAATTATTTGCCTATAAGAAAGCAAAGAAGACTAATGATCTGAGAAAAACCACACTTCTTATAACTTTAATGGATAGGATCCTATGGCTTCCGTTGGTATTTTTCATATTTATAAGGATCTCATTTTATATTGATGTATTATCTATAATATTAATTCTATCGATAAGAACTTTCTTTGCATCATTCTCCGGAACTACATGGACACTCTGGGTTCCATTTCTTATTTCCCCAGAAAAGAGAAACAGATATTTCTCTCTGAGAAATTCTTATATGAAGGTATTTTCCTTAATTGGACTGTTTATTGGTACAGCAATTTTTGCTACAAATATAGGTAAAATGAACCAGTATGCATTGTTAATTATCATTTCATTAATTTTTTCGTCAGCTTCGCTACTCATAATGCGAAATATACCGACATCAAATTTAATAAACGAATCAGCTGGGAGTAGGGGGTCACTGGATAAAAAATTCATTTTATTTCTATCATCGATCGGACTATTTATATTAGTCAGTTCCGGATTCGTAACTTATTTTCAATATTTTTTAATAGATACAAGGTTTCTTCATCTATCCCTAACACTTTATTCTTGGATAATGATTATAATATCAATTTCTTACATCGTTTCCCAGATTTTTTGGGGGAGAATTGCGAATATCATTGGTAATGCTATAAGTTTAACAATTGGGATGGGCCTTTTTGTTCTTTTAATAGTTTTATTAGTCTTCTTCAATTCTATAATATCCGTTTTTGCTTCAGCTATCATTCTGGGAATAGTACAGTCAAATACCTCTTTAAACATATTTAACGAGATGCTAAAGAGAGCAAGTGCTAAAAAAGTAAAGTCCGTAAGTTCATACAACACTATCCAATCTCTGGCTCAGGGAGGAGGGCCAATAATTGGAAATGC
>JAVRLO010000068.1:0-5655 GCA_031961395.1 Thermoplasmatales archaeon I-plasma
GATCATTATAGCTAACGGAAAATACTTTGGTGGGGGGATGCTTGCATCTCCTAACTCCAAAATTGATGATTCCATTTTAGATCTACATATTTTGAAACCAGTTGGAAGATTGGGAACACTCTTACGTTTGAGAGAACTGATAAAAGGTTCTTACATAGAAAAGGGATTTTCTACTGAACTGACAGGAAAAGAAATAAAGATAAAATCTCAAAATGTGCTTGCTGAGATGGACGGTGAAGTAATTGGGCATCCGCCTTTGAAGGTATCTCTGGTCCCATCAGCACTTACACTTTTAGTCCCTTAATAAGCATTCAAGAATATTTTTCTCAAATCTTCCTCGCCGGCAATAACCGGGTTAAAAGCAATTTCACTATCCATCAATGCCTTTTTCACCATTTCATCTATTTTTAAATTATATTCCTCTCTCTTAATACCTAATTCTCTTATCTGTACTGGCTGACCAATGCGTCTAAAAAGTTTCATAATTCCTTCTATTAAAGACTGAATATCTTCATAATTTAGCCTTTTAGCGATTCTTTCATATTTTCTCCTTGTCGCTTCGTCATTAGAATTGAATTCTATTGTATGGGTAAGGAATAGTCCTACGGACACTCCATGGGTAACATGAAAAGTTGATCCGAAGGAATGCCCAAGCGCATGAGCCAGGGCAGTGCCACTATTCGAGAATGCGATTCCAGCCATTGTAGCTGAAATGTGCATCAAATCTTTTGCATCTTCGTTTCCGTCAATAGATTTCTCTATGTTATTAAATATGTTTTCAATTGCTCTTTCAGCAAGTGCATCAGTTAACACAGAAGAGGTATTCGATGCAATCGCTTCAAATGAGTGAACAAGTGCATCAACACCTGTAGAAGACACAATCTTCTTAACATTGGGCGTAATTGATGAGTCCAATATTACAATATCAGGGACTACATTATAATTAGCGAGAGCTACCTTTCTATCTCCATCAGATAACACAATTCCAAAAGAAACATCGCTTCCTGTTCCTGATGTCGTGGGGACAGCTATCATCTTAATCTTGAAATCTAATTTTTCAAAAGGATTTACATCTCTCAGATCTTTTTCGGGATACGTTATTTTTATTCTTAGAGATTTTGCGAAATCGATTACGCTACCTCCTCCGATAGCCATGATTGCATCTATTTCTTTATTAAATGTCTTAGATGCTTCTTCTATTTTAGATACGGAAGGCTCTACTTCAACATCGTCGAATACTCTAACGCTAAAATTTTTGGATAATGAAGAAATTTTATTTTCAACTAACTTTCTGACAATTTTATCCGTAACTATAAGAATTCTATTTATATTCTCATCCTTAAGAGTTTGATCTATGTCGTTCAGGATGTCTCGTTGAAATAAAATTTTTCTTGGAAACTGATAGAATGGCATAATCACTCCAAATATTCAGTTGGAATACTCTGAGCCACCTTTACCATTGCGATAGCCGCAGAAGCATATCTGAGAAGGTGTGCAACATTACCTTCAACTTTCATTTGCCCTGTCAACATGGCCTGTGTAGGATTTATTTTTCCATCAATTATCTTTTTCCAGTTGGAATATGTTGCTGTTAATTTGTATGGTGCAGTTAGATTTGGATCATCTACCACCGCACATTTCTCACATACTCCATCTGAAAGATAAAGAATGAAACTATCAAAGGGCGGTTTGTTTTTAAGTTTGTCTATCTCAGTCATCTTAAATATTATTGGCTCCTTCCACCCTTTGCCTGTTTTATTATAATCCGGGCTCTCCTTAAGTTTTTTACAGTATTCGTTTACCCATTCTTGTGATGGAAATACGAGTTTTTCGCTCATAGAGAATATGAGTAAAAATCATTTATAAAAGGATTTGTAATTTATAGAATTCCAAAGAGTACAATTTTAAAGAGAAGAATGTATCTTTATTTTAAAATTTAAACAATGGTGAATAAAACAAGAATTTATATAAAGAAAGTTACTACAAAATGATAATAATGGCTATTGGTAAAATTCCTTCGAAGATGGTTAGCTGGGAGGAAATAGAAAGATGGTCAGAAATAATTGTGGAAAAAATAGGTGATGAAAGATTTGACTCAATAGTTTCAGTAATAAGAGGTGGTCTTGTTCCTGCCAGGATAATAGCGGATTATCTTAACATAAAGGACCTTTTTACATTAAAAACTGAGCATTGGGGAGTCACTGCAACTCCGGATGGTAAGGCAAAGATAACACACCCTATAGTTATTGACCTCACAGGGAAAAAAGTACTGGTTGTAGATGATATAACTGATACAGGTCAGTCGCTTAAACTAGCAATTGATGCTGTCAAATTAAAAAATCCGAAGTATGTAAAAACAGCAACTCTTCTTCATATAAAAAGATCGGAGATTATTCCTGATTATTATGCGGAGGAAATAACAGCTGAGAACTGGAAGTGGTTCATATTCCCATGGAACAGAAAGGAAGACCTTAGGAATCTTGTAGCTGGTTGTATAGATGGTGAGTTGACAGAGGATGATATTTATTCGTGCTTAATTAAGAAACATGACCTATTTATATCAAAAAGGGAACTTAATGAAACTTTGGACTGGCTGCAAACAAATGGAAAAATTGAGATTGGCGAGAAAATAAATAAAATTTAAGGTACTATAATAGTACCTTCCTTCTCCTCTAGCGCGGGGTACATATTCTCTGCATTGGTTATTATAGCTTTATGACCTGTTTTTTCAACGAAGTTTATAGCTGCATCTATTTTAGGGAGCATGCTGCCAGATGCAAAATGCCCTTGTTCTTTAATTTTCTTAATTTCTTCAAGTGTTATTTTACCAACTCTTTCTCTATTTGGTTTGTTAAAATTTATATAAGCTGCATCAACGGCCGTTAGAATAATGAAAATATCCACATTTAATAATATAGATAAAAGGGATGATGCCAGATCCTTATCTATAACTGCCTCTATTCCTTGGAGCACACCATTTTTACTTATAACAGGAATACCTCCACCACCAACTGATATTGGAACAAATGAATCGTTAAGCAGAAATTTAACTGCATCAATCTCCAGTATATCTTTTGGAAGAGGGGATGGAACCATTCTTCTATAACCTCTTCCCGCGTCTTCTTTCATTATATATCCGTTATTGCGCTGGAGAATCAATGCTTCGTCCCTTGTGTAATACTTCCCGACTGGCTTCGTAGGGTTCTTGAATGCTGGATCATTTTCATCAACCAATACGCGTGTGACCAATGTAACAATTTTCTTGTTTACATTCTTCTCATTGAATACTTTCTGGAATGAAGTCTGGAGAAAGTAACCTATACTTCCCTGTGACATTGCATCACATACATCAAGGGGCATCGGTGGGGTGATCGAAGCAGAAAATTCATTTTGCATCAAAATAGCTCCAACCTGAGGACCATTACCATGGGTCAAAACAACGTGGTTTTCTTTGAAAAATTGATATGTCTTAAGGGCAGTTATTTCGGCCCTGGAAATCTGTTCGTCTGCTGTTCCCTTATCATATTTTTCAAGTAAAGCGTTACCGCCAACAGCAATTGTTGCTTTCATATTAAATCACATTGAGACGCCTAAAACGCATAAATGTTAATTAAAATTGCTATCTTATTTTATAATTTTACCTGTCATAGCATACCAAACAATCAAATCCATTATCCCTGGTTCAAAGCCATAATCATCTGATAGTTTGAAAAATTTCAGCTCAACTAGCTTATACTCTCTAACATTTCTAACCCTTATGCTTTCTGAATAATACTTAGATAAAAATTTTTGAACGTGCTTGTCAAGTATCGAGTACTGAAAATAACCAATATTCCTGAGGAAGTGCGATGCCTCCTTCATTCCTATCCCAATGAAATTGTCTACCAGAAGCTCTCTTCTGTTATCATCTTTGAGGATATTATCAATCATCCAGATATTATGATGGTTCGCCTCAATATATTTAGCTCTGGTATTTTTAAATCTATACCTGCACTCAACTAATTTAGCCTTTATATTTTCCAGAGTAAAGTCTCTAATTTCTTGTATACATTGCTGGCATCTGAGTCCCATTTCTGCGGATGTATTTGCTGTTAATGTGCAAAAGGTGAGTTCAGAAAATTTTATTTCAGGAGATGAATCCTTCAGTGCAAGGAATTCTTCTTTCTTATGCATTATTTTCCGAATAACTTCTTCATTTTCGACCGTTTTTTTTAAGATACTTTTCACATCATCATTATCATTCATCTTTTGCCTTTGACTCCATTCCCTTTAAGATTCAAATTCTATTTATATTTAATTGTTATACATTATACCGGTGTATTAAAATGGGAGATCTAACTCCGAACGCTCAAAAAGTATATGATACATTAAAAAAATTAGGTGCAACAAGTGAGGAAAAACTAAAAACAGCTGATGATGTAATGAAGGCAAGCCAGATGGGTAAGGGCTTGGTAAACAGTGCTCTGCAAGAGTTACAAAATAAGGGGTATGCCAAAAGAGTAGCTAGACAAAAAAGCGCAGGATATTTTATTATTAAGTAATGAAAACGCTTATATTATGCATTGACAGAGATAACGATTTTGGTGAGAAGGCGGGAATTAAATCTCCTATGATCGGGAGGGAGGAGAATTTAAACGCCGCTATTTCTCTTATTTTAAAAGATGCGGAAGATTCGGATGCAAATGCCCTTTTTTCTGGAATATCCACTTACGATAATCTTTTAAAAGCGGGCGAAGATGTTGAAATCGCCACTATATGTGGGAATAAAGATGTGGGTGATGTTTCAGATAGCATACTGGTGAATCAGCTTGAATATGTTATATCTAAAGTTAAACCAGATAACGCTATAGTGGTAAGTGACGGGGCAGAGGACGAGTTTGTAATCCCCCTGGTGATGAGCAGGGTTAAGATAAGAACAGTTAAACGTGTCATAGTAAGACAGGAGAAGAATATTGAATCTTTGTACTATATAATAGTTAAAGCCCTTAGGGAAGAAAAATTTCTCAAAAAGGTTCTGGCACCAATTGGAGTCGCCCTTCTTGTTTTAGGGATTTCTATGCTTATTGTGATGGCAATCAGAATCTACCTTTTTGGATGGGGAACACTTGACCCCGCCACTTCCGGCTCTATTGCTGTCATCACAGCAGTAGGTGTATACTTTCTGGGGAAGGCATATTCATTAGGAAAGAAAATATCCTTAGGATTAGACAAGATTACAGAAGAATTCCTTTATACTAGGATAACAGTGTTTTCATTCTTGATTGGTGCATCTGTTTTTTCGTATGGGGTATACTTAGGATACATAGCTGCTCTACAATCTTATAACTTGTGGCTATCGTTAATACTTCTCCTCTATAGGGTAATACCTTTCACTATAGCAGCTATTATCATATATGACCTAGGTAGGATTATAGAAAGCTTTACACTTTATGAAAAAGGTAGAAGAAGAGAGGTACTCCTTACCTATCTTATGTCGGCAGGATATTCTGTAAGCTTTGCCGTGGCAGTATTGGGCTTAATTTCATTTGTGACAGCAGGATTTCAGCCTTTAGGCGTGAAATTTGAATACGACAAGATAGCATTACTACTTACACTTGGAGGCATTGCCTCTGGAGTAATTATTTCCATAGAAAGGAAGAGATATGAAGCAAGACA
>JAVRLO010000069.1:0-5632 GCA_031961395.1 Thermoplasmatales archaeon I-plasma
AATATAATATTTTACCTATAGATCTTGTATATGTAGAACCGTATGATTTCATTGGTAATTTTCTTGCAGGAAGAGATGATTTGGTGGAATATATTGATATTGGGGGAATAACTCTTTTAAGAGCGGCAGCCAAGAATTTTGACAGAGTTACAGTTATTCCCGGAAAGACATATGTTAAAGATGTTATTGATAATATGATAGATGGAGAAGTTCCCTATGAATTAAGAAAAAAATTAGCTGGTATAGTATTCAATTTCACTTCTTATTATGATTATGCTATAAGCCAGTGGCTTGGATCTCGCGATGAATCTTTCGTCCTTGGCGGAAGAAGATTTACTGAACTGAGGTATGGTGAGAACCCTCATCAGAAGGCTTTTTCATATAATTTTTACGAACCATTTTTTGATATTGTAAGGGAAGGTAAAGAAATTAGTTACAATAACATAATGGATGCGTGGGCAGCATGGGAACTTTCATTAAGGCTAGGTGATAAATCTGCAGTGATAGTTAAACATAATTCTCCCTGTGGTGCTTCTGTTGGAGATAATTCCATGTACCATGCTTATGAATCTGACCCGGTATCTGCCTATGGCGGGGTGTATGCATTCAATTCCATTATAGGAATTGAAGAAGCTAAATTCCTGAAGGACAAATATCTTGAAGTGTTAATTGCTAGAGGATTTAGCGAAGAAGCACTGAACACACTGGCAAAAAAGAAGAATCTCAGGATTCTGAAAGGGAAAGAAGACGTTTACAGAATTCCTGATGTAAAGACCGCCGGCAACATCATTTTAGTTCAGGAATGGAATAGAAAATCTGGAGATATTTTTGAAACTGTTACGGGAAACTTATCACCGGATACTTTTAAAAATATTGAATTTGGTTGGGAGGTTATTAAATCAATAAAAAGTAATGCAATCATTGCAGTTGAGAATATGCATCTGATTTCATCGGAGGGTGGACAACCGAACAGGGTTGATTCAGTAAGGATGTGCCTGGAAAAAGCAAAAGATAAGGGAAAAATCTCCGATTCAACAGTAATAATTTCAGATGGATTTTTCCCATTTAAAGATTCAATAGAGACTATTTACAGTTATGGGGTAAAAATAGTTGCCGCACCACTTGGATCAATAAGGGATGAGGAAGTAATTGAATTCGCGAAACAGAATGGACTGACTTTCGTTAAAATAAATGAAAGAGCTTTTAAGCATTGATCACGGTATAAATTTATAAGTTCCAGATTTTATTTCTGTAATTTCTCCTTCAGCTAGCAGATTGTCAATAATTTTTTCTAATTCCTCTCCGTTAATCTTATCGCTTAGCCTTTCGTAAAGTTCATCATAGTTGATCTCTCTAAAATTTTTAATCAGATCGAGAACTATTTCTCTATTGCCAATACTTGATTTATTTACTATTGATTCAACTATTACTCTAAATTTTTCCACATCAATTGATCCTTTTCTCTGAAGCCTTTCAGTTACTCCTTTTGATAGTCTTTCTGATTCCAAAATTTTTGCTATTTCTTCCCTTTCCTTGATACCAGAAGTAATGATTCTAGATATGTTCACAACTCTCTTTTGCAAAAATTGTGCTGCAGTCAACTCTAAAAATTTCCTTGTAATCTGGGAGGTTTTGACTATGTTTTCTGCATAAAATCGTTTGTTCAGGTATCCCTGATTATTTGAAAGAGACAATTTTGCGATTGCTATTACGTCATTACCCTCTTCTATTTCATTTAATGACTCAAGGTCAGAGTCATAAAATTGTCCTACGTATAAATAAAGTTCGTTAAGACTGTCTTTTATCTTTATTATTGTCTGTCCGTCCTCTTCATTCCTTGCAACAAATTGACCTCCAATAATGAATCTATTAACTAGCAAACCCATTTCTGTCAGTCCATATTTCACCTGTTTGCCTTCTCCATACGTAACAATTTCATCAATACCCAGCAGCTCTGAACTTAGAACTCTCTGTGCTGGCTCCCTTTCTATCATTCTAATTCCTCCATAATTTTTGAATAACGCTTGCTCATTTCATCGTCGTCAAGGATATTAAGCTCTTCTATTTCCATGTAATAGTTCTCTTTTCCCCTGAAACCAAACAGTGAGAAATCGACGAACTTCATCATCAAAGCATTTTCTATTTCCCTTATAACCTTTGAAACATCTCCATTTTCAATTAATGAAGCAACATCTTCTTCCTTCATCTTAATCAAAGAGAGTAAATTTTTTTGATAAATGTAAACGTTTGGTGATAAAGTTCCATCGTCCAGAGCGATTGATAGTCTTAAAATTTTCTTGGGTATAGAATCAGGATGATTTTCGCATTTACCACCTTTAACAATTCTACCACATTCGCTGCAAATTTGGACTATAGGATTCTTTGAATAAATCTTTGTTACTATTCCTGTGCCTCTTACATTACCTCTTTCCAGTGTGCTTAGGACTTCAAGGCTTTTAATGTCTTCGTTTTGAGTGGAGATCATCTTCAGCTGACTTCCATTGCCAATGTTGATATATAATCTATCCTTGTATTGCCTTACTGAAACATTTGAAATTTCAACTTCTCCGTCACTCAGTTTGATCCCCCAGCTTCGCACTCCTATAGTTCCGGTATCGTCCGATAATACTCCACTGTACATTGTTGTTTTGTCCCTACCTACGTTATCTTTAGAGCCAGTAACTCGCAGTCTACCTTTTATTGATAGAGAATACATATCTGGTTTCAAATCCTTTATTTTCAATAATTTGTTTGAAGCATCGATGTTCTTTGACTTTTCTATTAATACTATTTGATTTCTGTTTGATAATGTTAGATATGGCTTTCCATTAAATTCCCCAACCTTTGCATCTTTTATTAGGAGATAGTCTCCTTTTACATACTGGTATGATGGATCAAACATTGTGAATGGAAGTTTACCTTTTTCATCCTCCAAATAACCAACACATCTTTTCCCTTTTTTGCCATCTTTCTCGAATTCTGTACACCTGATACTATATACTCTTCCAATCAAACTACCATTATACCCTGTTTCTATGCTACTTAAATTCGGTACGCCAAAAAAAGTATGAATATCGCCCGAATATCTACTTATGATTTCTAATGCTATGTCCATTGGACTGGCCTTTTCTTCCTTTATCCTTTTATTGAATTCAGATACAGCTTCCTGATTCCCTGGAAGTGTTTTCTTTAGTTTTTCAATATAATCCTCTATAAAGCCATCATAAACCAAAATGAACCTACCTCTATTCTATAATTCAATCAGAGAATAAAATTTATTGCTTCTAGTGAGCGTATAATATTTTTTTTCTATAAAATCCAGGTTTCGTAACTATTTGATATGATGAAAGCATTTCATTCTCAAAAAGTATGTATTTTTCACTTCCAAAACTTATTCCCTTTGATTTGGCAAATTTCCTTGGATTTTCAGTAATCATTGTAAGTATATCATCTGGGCTTATGTAGCCAATATTTCTTTGGTATCTATAAAGAAATTCTGCCTCTTGCCAAATATTAGGCTCAGTTAGAAAAACATTATCTGTTCCTAGCATCATTTTTAATCCATGGTCTAACATATTCCTGTAATCAGGTTTTTTTCCGAAGAAAATATTAGACCTCGGTGTGATTGCAACTGGTATGCTATTCCTTCCTATAACATCTAAATCTTGTTCAGACGCCTCTATTGAATGAACAATAAAATCTGGTCTCAATTTGAGCAGTAAATTTACGTTTTCTCTAATATTTTCACTAAAATGAATTGCAAATATTTTTTTTGCAGTTTTAGCCCTTTGGGATAACATTTCTAACCATTTAAAATCATAATCTGAAATAGAACTCATTCCAAATCCTTCAGAGTTTTTTAACAGAATTTCTATTTCATTTGGATTTGTTGGTCTTGTCATGAATATACCATTGATACCTTTAAATTTCGGGATAAGTTTAAGGCCATTAATTCCTGATTCCCTGAAATCAAAAAAGGCGAATGTTCCTTCTTTCTTCATATAATTTATACTTTTCATCATTGATTTTCTGATGACCATTTTATCTGCTGTTTCAAGATTTCTCATTTTGAAGCCTCCAGGTCCCACTATTTCTGATAGACTGCCTCTTGGTTCTTCTCCTATAAAGGAGTCCCCTATATGAGTATGAAAATTAATAGGGGCAGGTAAAAGGGTACCCTCAAAATCCGGATTTACAACGTTATCTACGAATTTTCTTTTCATAATTGAAAAAGTTCCCTTTGTTAATCTTGAATTGATAAATATATTTCCTCTTACGATAATATCATTCATTTTGTTCATATGAATTAACAGTATAATATTTTTAACTAGATGGCATGAGTATTTTAATGTTAAATATAATGAATGAGAATGAGCTGAGGAGTGACGGTCTTCGAAAGGAAATAATTGATGCAATTAAGTATGCTTTTTCAGAGAATGATCCAGCATATAAAGTAAAATCTTTCCTGGATAGAATAAATGATTTAAAAAATTATAATAGAATCTTTGTGATAGGATTTGGTAAAGCTTCATATGAAATGTATTTAGGCGCCCAGAATGCACTTCAAAATAGAATCGCATACGGTGGAATAATAGTTCCAGATGATTCACCCGTTGTAAAAGATAAAATAAATGCTGAAATATTTTATGGAACTCATCCTATTCTATCTGATAAGTCAATTGAAAGTACCAGAACTTTAATTTCAAGACTACCAAAACTGGAAAAAGATGATCTGGTTATTGTACTTATATCCGGGGGTGGTTCTTCACTATTTGAAATGTTAAGACCAGGTATATCTCTCCCTAAATACCAACAAATAATAAAATGTATGATGGATAATGGTGCCAACATCTATGAATTAAATGCAATCAGGTCTATTTTTTCCCTTGTCAAGGGTGGAAAGTTAAGAGATTTCCTTTGCCCTGCAAGAGTATTATCACTTATAATTTCTGATGTCCCAGGAGATGATGTTAACTTTATAGCCTCTGGCCCTCTGTCAGATCCACCAGATAGAGATCTTATAGATAGGACAATAAAGAAATTTAGAACAAAGTGCTCTTTAGATATTGACCAACCTATATATCAAGAAAGTAAAAAATGCCAGGTGGAGAACAACATAATTATCAAAAATTTGAACTTTGTAAGCTCTATCTATGAATATTTTTCAAGAAGGAATTATCAGGTTTTAAATCTAGGATCAGGAATAACAGGGTCTGTTTCTTCTGTATCCAGAAATATTCATGAGGTTTTAAAAGGTTATTATGCCCTGATTAAAAAACCATATTTTTTTGTTGGCGGGGGTGAGACAACTGTCAATGTGAAAGGCAGTGGAATAGGTGGGAGAAATTTGGAACTTTGTCTGAGGTACATACTCAATACTAAAAGAAATGAAAAATATATTTTTTCAAGTATAGGAACTGATGGTATAGACGGCCCAAGCAACGCCATGGGTGGAATTGTCGATAACCTTACTGAAAATAAAATTTCAAGGAATAAAATAAAAAGATACCTGAGAAATAGTGAAAGTCTTACTCCTTTAAAGATTAGTGGTGATGTAATAGTTACAGGAAGGACTGGAAACAACGTATCGGACGTTTTCATAGGTTATATAGAAAAGATTTAATACAGTTCA
>JAVRLO010000070.1:0-5591 GCA_031961395.1 Thermoplasmatales archaeon I-plasma
GAGATGACGAACAGAAAATACAGTTATATGGGCATCCTCTTGAGGTCATTATAGTACCAAATTTCTTCCCGTCCGCATTGTATTTATCCATGGGAAGGAGATCTATGGCCGGCATCGGAATTGTGTCCACATCCTTTATTAATATCTCAGGTTTATTTACCCTAACTCCTTCATTTCTATATGCAATTCCATTTACTTCTCTAATATCCATTTTCCCTTTAAGATAATACAAAAGATTGGAAAAAATAGTCTCTCCCTCGCCTGAAATGACGAAATCCACATCCTTAGATTCCATTAACGTTAAATCTGGGGTAAATGTAACGTGAGGTCCACCCATTACTACTTTAATGTCACTGTTGTACTGTTTTGCAATTTCTGCGACTTTGTAAGCGTCAGGCATCATAGAAGTTGTGGATGTGATACCTACAACATCAGGATCATATTTTTTAATTTCTGCGGATACATCATCGAAAGTATAATCCATTGCCAGCGAATCTATTATACGAACATCGTCTCCCTGCAACCTAGCCATAGATGCAAGGTAGGCAAGACCCAGGGGAGGGCCTGTTACTCCTATTACGGACTTGATAGCAGAATTAGTGGGTGGGGATAGCAGCAATATTTTCATTTTCGCTCATCCTCCCTGAGCTTTGATCAAGTTTCATGACTATCTCTTCGTAGGCCTTGTTGTTTAGAAGGCAGCCCGGGTCTGATTGCATGTAATCACCATAATAGCCATATGCCCTTGCTCTGCAACCTCCGCAGGAATATTTAAACGGACAGGTACTGCAAACGCCTTTTAACTCATCTCTGTTTCTAAGATCATTAAGAACTTTTGATTTCTCCCAGATCGTTTTAAAATCTTCCTTGATAACATTACCTACCCTTATGGGTAGAAATACACAGGGTTCAAGATCCCCGTTATCCTCTAGGGCTGCATAAATTCTGCCGGCTCCGCAACCTCCTATAAATTCTGCCATAGCAATTCCTTCGTAACCTGTTTCCAATGTCGCAAAGTGAGTTGGTGCATAAGTCTTACCAGTACCCTCCAAAACTCTGTTTATTCCAATCCTGGAATATTCTGGTGATGTAGAGAAAATATCTGGACCGACTTTTGCCTGCCATTTTGTGTACAAAAGGTTTAGTAGATCTTCCCTTTCTTGAGGGGTCAAATCTTCCTTTATTATTTCCTTCCCTCTTCCAGTAGGGACGAAATTAAAAACTATAAGCCTCTTTACCTTTAAATCTATTGCTAGGTCTAACATTTCACCCATTTTATTATAGTTGTATTTGGTAGCAGTAGTAGCAATAGCATTATCAAATACTCCTTTAGCAACTACATTTTTTATTCCTTCAACTGTTCTCTCCCATGCAAGAGGTTGACCCCTGAATTTGTTATGAACTTCCGGGTCTGCAGAATCGAGACTTATCTCAATATACTTAATTCCTATTTCTGCCAGTCTATCTACCACACTTTTTGTTAAGAGAGTCCCGTTGGTAGCGATAGTTGTATATATCCCTTTTTTACCTGCGTATTCTGCAACTTTCCAGAAGTCTCTGCTCATCAGTGGTTCACCACCAGAGAATGCAATCATAGTCACTCCAGCTTCATCAAACTTATCTACAACTTTTAATTTCTCTTCAAGAGTTAATTCATCAGGATTCTTACTTCCTGCGTTAGCATAGCAGTGGAGGCAATTGAGATTGCATTGCTTTGTAAGATTCCACACAATCATAAGCGGGGCATCAAATATCTGAGGCCTAGTTATGCCATATTTGGCAACACTTCTTAATGTCAACGCAACACCTTTTCTGACATACTTTTCCTTCAATGCTGCCTTGATCGTATCAACATTGTTTATGCCAAAAGTCTTCATCCCTCTCATAAGCGCTTTTTCAATTATCCTGGCTTCAGTTACATCCTTCATCCCCTCTGGCTCCTCAGCTCCCGCAAATACTCCAAGTACATGTTCAAACTTCTTCTGATCAGTCATTTTTATCATGATCCACCTAGCGAATTTGTTATCCACAATTTTCTGGAATTGTGCAACAAGTTTAGTGGAGTCTGGAAGCTTCTCGCTTCCATAGAAGTTAACACCAAAATTATTGTTTGCTGATGGGTTATTATCTGTCATTTTTAATTACCTCCTAAAATAAAAAATTTTTCTTTAGTACTAAAATCTTTCCTACATAGATGATTCATTTGTATTCACCTCCATCTATACGGTAGTCATCATTCTTCGTATCTTCTTTTTTCCTCCCGAAAACAATCACGGGAATTGTAGACATATTTACAATTTCGAAAACGTCGAAGACGGAATGTGAAAAATGGCTTATATCTCCGATATGTAGTGCAATTAAATCATAGGATCCTTCTCTTACTACTTTAAGGAATTCATCTTTAGATTTACCGTTTTTAATTTTGTAATCGTAGAACACATTATCTTTAGAAGGCATCATCTTTACAAAGTTATATAGCCTTTTTTCTGCTACTGAAATGGCATAATCCACATCATGTAAATCAACACAATCATAAAGAGAGTCTGTAGATAATGGAACAACGTGGAAAAAAGTGATCTCTGTATTACAACTGAATATATTTAGAACTGAATATATCTCGTGAATAGTATCCTCCCTGCAAGCAGTGGGTATTAATATCCTCATAATATTATTTTTTATTCCTTCTGTTGATTTATTAAGACTATCGATTGACGATATACTTGATCCCATAATATTATTATAAATGAAATATACTTAAGAATTATTTACAAATTTTTGATGAAAGGGAAAAATAATACTATTATTTTGCTATTTTTTCTCAGTTTTAAGCAGAATAATCATTTGACTGGCTCTTCGAGCACTACATTAAACTGCTTTATCTCTACTTCAAACCTAACGAGTTCGTTCTCGATATAATTTCTAATCTCTATGCAAGATTGTCCGATTATTGTTACTATTATTCTTTCAGAACCGCTAATTATAGAAACTCCCTTTACATTCTTATCTCCGCGCAAGAAGGACATAAGATCATTTAACTTTGAAGGCTTCACATTTAAAAAAAGCAATGCCTTACAAGTAAATCCCATTTTGTTATAATCCAAAATACCCTTGCATTTTTCTAGGATGCCTCTACTTTTCAAAAGATTTATCCTATCCCTAACAGTCCACATATTCCCATTTACTTTGCTGGCCACTTCAGAATATGTTAAGGAGCAATCCTCCTCGAGAATTTCTAAGATTTGCAGATCAAGTTTATCCAGTTTAAACTGTTTCATAATTGCATTAAATATTAGTATTAGTTATTTAAATATATGCTAGGAATACTGGGAAAGAAAACGATTAATAGATATTCATAATGATTAGCAGTGAACTTTTTGGAAAAAATACTTTTCAATAGGATAACGAAAGCAAATGATATAAAATTTGAAATGCCTATTGAAGATCTTGAGAAGATAGTTGTAGAGAAAAGGACGGAAATAAATAATTATTTAAATCAGAATAATAATATAGAATTGCAAAAACTTAAAAATGATTTCTCCATATATACTGTAACGCTGGAACGCGTTATATTGGAAAGAAGATTGGAATCAGGAATTTCAACATTGATATATTATATATATACAATCCTTGGAGATATGGCCGGAATCTTGATGTCAATACTTGTATTTTTCTCTACCAGAGGATATGTAGGTCACATTATTCTTCTAATTTCAATTTCTGGAGGTGTATTCGGGATAATAATAGCCATTAAAAGTATGGGAAAAGAAAGAAAATTTATAAGTACCTTAAAAAAAGGAATTTAAAAAATTACTTTATTACCATCACTGGTATACTAGACTTAGATATTACTTTCATCGCCACGCTCCCTATAATAAAATCCTCTGCAACGGAATGACCCCTGTGTCCCATTACCACCATGTCAAATTTACCGCTATTTGCTAAGTCAATGATATTTGTTGCAGGATCTCCCTCAATTATTGCGTGATCAACTTTTATGTGATCAGGGATTTTAAGTGACTTTACAAGTTCAGTAATTTTCTTTTCTGCATCCTTCTTTATATAATCCAGTCTATCAGCGTCAGCGAAGTCCCATATGTCAGCATAAAGCGATGGAAGCACATATACAAAATGAAAATGTTCTGAATCAGGTAGAAGTCTAACTGCTTCCTTTGCTGCTCTTTCTGAATTTTTTGAAAAATCAATAGGTATCAATATATTTCTAACGAGCTTATTTTCCATAGTCACTCACCACCCTTAACACTTAACTCCGCTTCATTCATAAAGTTTACGTCTTTTCCCTTTATTCCGTAATAATGAGCTATCTTGGGTCTTAATTTTATATATGTAACGAGGAATACGATCTGGAATATCGGGAACATTGCTGGGGCCATTGCTACTAATGGAGAGAATGCTGTTGAGGCAATTGCTATTGCAGTTGCCTCATTTTTACCTATGCTTGGGAAAAGAGTAGCCATACTATCCCAGTAATTTACCTTAACCGCTTTCAGGAACACCGTCATGAAAATTAGAGAAATAGTTCCGAATACCATGGCAGCATAAAAGATTCCTATTATTTCATGAAAGTTTTTTACAACCATTGGAGCATTAGGTAGGAAGATAAGAAATACTATCATGAACATTCCCAGCATCGTTACCGTTGGAAAAATTGGACTTATTTTGACAAATTTTTCTTTCCCGATTCCACGGATCAATCCATAGTGTGTGATAATCCCAAATATTAGAGGAAGGAGAATTACCTCGATTATTGTCATCACGAGAAGCATCATTGATATATGAAGGTGATAGATGGATCCATAAAATCCGGCAAATAAAGGTATTATTGGGATTCCAATTATGAATGTTATTGCAACAAGCGCTGTTGCAGCCTCAATGTTTCCACGCATAAGACCAACGTAACCTATGCTCATTGATGAACACGGTACTAGCCACGCAAGGAATATACCTAGCCTTATAAGCGGACTAGTGACAAAAACATCCCCTAACAAGATTGCCATCAAAGGACCCCAACCAAAGTTCATAAGAAGTACTATCACTAATATTTTCCAGTTCTTCACTGCTTTAGCGAGACCACTGACATTCATCATAACCATCATCGGGAATATCATTATTATTATAGCAACCATTTCCAGGGATTTTATAGTTGCAAGGTGAGCATGAATAGGCTGTGCATATTTTAGGCCTAGTACAAACGCAATAGCAATAGATATTGCAACGTAGACTCCAAGCAGCCTATCCAGATGATCCCTTAATCTAACTAATTTTGATTCTGAGGTCATAGACTTTGAATTCATAAAAGGGATTTAGATATTTTACACAAAAAATGGCAATAATTCAATCCATCTCCACAATTTTCTGGTTTAATATTAATTCGCATACAAAGGATACCGCCGTGACTGATGCGAATATCCAAAATGCCCCAAACACACAAACATTGCCTTGGCACTCACACTCATAACAGTTGTGATGAATGTATCTTTCATTGAAAATTCTTTTCATTTGAGA
Source organism: Thermoplasmatales archaeon I-plasma (assembly GCA_031961395.1). Lineage (GTDB taxonomy): Archaea > Thermoplasmatota > Thermoplasmata > Thermoplasmatales > JAGDXO01. Next base: position 5,524 of record JAVRLO010000070.1, read on the forward strand.
ATACTATTGGGTTAATGGGACTCCTCTTCCACGCCAACTAAAAAGTCTTAGAACAAGTCATCTTGTAC
>JAVRLO010000071.1:0-5532 GCA_031961395.1 Thermoplasmatales archaeon I-plasma
AAGAAATCGTAAAATTTAATAATAAGATTTGCAGTACTGATTTATGCCTTCTGAACCCAGATTATCTATAATACTTACGTTGCTTGCAATGGGAACAATGATCCTCGGAACTTATTACCTAGTAGGGATATCTCTAAAAAGTTATTTTATCAACGTAGGCGAGCATTTCCGAGCTTTTATAAAGCAATCTGTATCATTTTTTAAAGGTATGTTCTGATTACCATTCACCCTGGGTTATAATTTCATCGTACAATTCCTCAAGTTGATTCTTCCTAAGAATTTTGTGATTTACCAAGGTTCTAAAAGTCTCATGAAAAGAAAAATAGGGATATTCAAGTGCAAGCAATGAGAATCTATTCCTTAGCTCTTCAGAAATTTTTATCGCATCTCTGATCAATTTCTCTTCTTCTGCCTGGTTGTCTACTTTAAGATGATCGAACATTGAGTATTCAAATCTGTTGTGTTAATGTCAAGTTCGTTCCCATTTAAAAGCTCAAGAATTTTTTCTTTATTCTCTCTTGCCTCGTAAGCAAAATCACTGAGCAAGGATTTAATATTTTGTCTAATGCATCTCTTTTCCATCTCAAAAAATGATCTATTAAGGTTTCCGTAAAGCTCAGCAGTTCTAATGACTAAGTTCCTGTTGACTTCCGAAATATCCTTTCCGGAAATTGTATTGGTCCTTTTATTTTCAAAACTCATTATTAAATTATGGTAGAATTAGTATAAAAAATTTAAGTCACGCTAAAATTAAAAATTTTAAAGTACTTTTTCAATCAAATCAATAGGTACCTCCAATTCCTGTGATAATTTTGAAGCAGATACTTGGTTATTGTGCTTTTTAAGTTCCATAACGATATCTTTTAGGTATTCATCACACGCCTGGGCCTCTTTCCACCTTTTTTCAAAAATTTCTTCAAGCATTTCGGCAAGTCCATCCGAAGGAATTAGGTAACCCTCTCTTGTTGGTTTGTCCTCTCCCTTTTCACTGGGAAATCCAAGCACTACATGCTTACCATCTATTACCATAAACCGGAGATCAAAGACAAGAAGTCCAGGATGAAATCTAACTTCAGCACCAGATTTTGCGTATATGCAAGCAACCTTAAGTCTATCTGATGATTTAGGAACGAGATATCTTATGGAAATCCCTTTTTCCTTTGCTCTCGAGAGCTCTTGAGAAATTCTGTTAACCTGTTCCATAACCTCGTTACTCGGCTTTGACCCGGTAATAGAACCCATTATTTGTTTCGATGCACCCTGTATACCGAATATTACAGAATTAAAGTATTCCTGTCTCGAAACTATCCTGGCAGTATGAAGCATTTTTTCAACGAGAGTTTCCCTAGCTTTTTCTTCCTTCCTGTGCAAAACTATTACAATAAATGTTGAAATTAGAAGTATTAGTTCAACGATAAGAAGCAACATATCAATCGATGATGAGGAAATTCCAAGCAGCAGCATATTTCCGCCAGCTAATTATCATTTTATTCTCAAATATCTATTTTTCCAAGAATTTTCCTTCATTAATATTTTTAATCTAATGGAAATGACGTGACGTGAAAAGCAAAGGGATGTCGTCATTTCTTTTATATGCTACAGTCTTACTGCTATCAACAATATCATTCAGATCAGTTAACAATATGATAGGGACTACAATACCGCTTCAGTCGAAATATTTACTTCATTTCAGCAACGAAAATGTTGGAATCTTGACATCCCTGTTATTTCTTATCAATTTTTTATCAATATTCATCATCAATACAAGATTGAAAGGAAGGGGCAGAAAAATTGCATTCATATTATCTTACTGGATGCTTCTATTACTACTTCCTGTTTTATATTTCGCAGAGGATTTTACAATATATTTGTTAGCCTCAATTTCAGGCCTCGTATTTGGAATAATAAACCCTAACATAATAAATGCAGCCTCTATGGAAAGTGATAGTGCAAAGCTTGAAAGGCTGTTGTCTCTCTACTCAACTGGTTTGAGCATAAGTTTAATCATAGGACCATTGTTAGAGACATACTATCTCCATTTTTATAATTATAATATGATATACTTCACATTTATTCCACTTGCTCTGATAGGTGCCATCGCCTCTATCTTCCTTAAAATTGAGGCTCCTGAGGAAAATAAGCATAATGAGAAGATTAAAAATAAGAAAGGACTGGTTGCTTCTATTATTACTAATACAACATATAACATCCCTTTTGCTGCCATGGTCAGTTTTCTTCCTATTTATGTTATTGATCAGTTCCACGTTAGTTCGCAGCTCGCATACCTTACTTTCATCCCATTTTACACGATCTCATTTATAACACGCTTATCTATGACAATAAAGCCTTTCAAAGGATTGAAATTTCCGCTATTGATTTCTTTCGTTTTAACAGCTATAGGTATATCCGGGATGTTTCTTTCTCCAAGCTATTTATTGCTGCTAATATTCATACTAATTCTTGGCATACCCCACGGCTCAATATTCCCTATTTCTACCATAATTATAAGCAGAACTACAACCAAAGAAGAAAGAAATAAGGCAAACTCATACTTTCTGGCGGTCAACAACATATTTTTTGTAATAATACCTGTACTTGTTGGGACGGAATCAGCCTATATCGGTTTAAAATATTCATTCTTCTCTCTTCTTATTCCAATTGTTATACTTCCAATTTTATTTATGCAATTATTTGGAAAAGAAAAATTTCTCTAGATTTTAGCAAATTTCTTTATAACATCTAATACGCCATAGAAATCTTTAACATTAAAATCTCCAATTGCATTTGAATCGTCTCTGACCTTTATGCTCCTAATCCCGATATTTTTAGCAAGCTCGGTATCCTTTTCATCATTTCCGATAACAAATGAATTATTCATATCTATTTCAAATTCTTTCATTGCTTTCTCTATCAATCCGGTTTTAGGCTTTCTGCAATTGCAGTTATCCTCAGGGAGATGAGGACAATAATAAATTGCGTCAATCCTTCCACCCCTTTCAGACACTTCTCTTATTATCTTTTCATTCATTCTTTTAAGATCTTCCTCTGAGAAATAACCTCTTGATATACCTGACTGATTTGTAACAATAATTATATAAAAGAAATGTGATAATTCTCTTAACGGTTCAAATATATCCTGGAATATTTCAATTTGTTCTGGATTTCTGCAATAAGGGCAATCTTTATTTAAAGTACCATCTCTATCAATGAATAGTGCTGGTTTCATAATTTATTCTCCAAACATCTCATTTTCTACCAGTTTTGATATAAGATGACCTATAGTTATGGTAATTTCTTGGATAATTGAAGTTACATCTGAATTTATCTTGAAAAGTAGGTTATCATCTATCATTTTTGACATTTTTCCACCTATCCTTCCAGTGATACCTATGATAACGCAACCTTTCTCCCTGGCCTTAGTTATTCCTTCAATAACATTCTTTGAGTTTCCGCTTGTGCTGAGGGCAAAGACAACATCACCTTTCCTTGCAAATGCCTCTATCTGTCTGGCAAAAATTTTATCATAACCGTAATCATTTCCCAGGGCTGTAATTGTAGAAGTATTAACGTTTAGGGCAAGGGCAGGCAATGCAATTCTTTCTTTCTCAAATCTCCCAACAAACTCAGCAGCAATATGCTGTGAATCTGCGGCGCTTCCGCCATTACCCATCAATATTATTTTGTTACCATTCTTAAATGCTGAAGCAATGATTTTAGAAACCTCTATAACTTTGTCTAGCTGTATATCCTTTCTTGCTATTACTCCATCTTCTATGTATTTCTCGGCAATTTTATATGAATTCAAGTAATCATATAAAACAATCTGATTAAAATACCTTTCTTTGCCAGAAATTGCAAAGAATAGATTTACTCAGTTGTAATTCAGTATTGTGAAAACAAGAATTCTTTTGTATACCGGAAAGGGTGGTGTTGGAAAAACGAGTATAGCTGCTTCCACTGCATCCCTATTGTCAAGCCTTGGAAAGAAAACATTGGTTATTTCAACTGATCCTGCACACAGCCTCGGAGATGCCTTTGGAGAGGAAATCGGCCCAAATCCAAAAAAAATGGCTGAAAATCTATATGCCCAAGAGATAAGCGTTAACGAAGCAATAAACAAACACTGGGGTGAGCTAAAGGGTTATCTTACTGGTCTTTTCCAATCTCAGGGACTTGACCCTGTCTCAGCGGAAGAAATTGCCACTCTTCCTGGGTTTGATGAGGCGGCACAGCTTTTATATCTTCTAGACTATTATAACAAAGGTGAATATAGTAATATAATTATAGATAGTGCCCCTACCGGCGAGTCTCTTAAATTATTATCGTTCCCAGAGGTAATGACGTGGTATATGGATAAACTATTCCCGGTTGGAAGATTGGCTGCGAAAATTGTCCGGCCAGTTATGAATACCATAGGGCCTATGCAACTGCCGGACGATGAAGTATTTAAAAGCGTTGAAAAACTGTACAGTTCCCTTAGAGATATTCGAGAAATTCTTACTCGTCAAGATACATCTACCATAAGATTAGTAATGAATCCAGATAGAATGTCTTTTAGCGAGACCAAAAGAGCATATACATACTTACTTCTATACGGTTATCCTGTTGATTCTATCTTTATTAACAAAATATATGTCGAAGATACAGGTTCATTCTTCAAAGAATGGCGTAATTCACAGGAAGAAATAATCAATGGAGTATCTGAATCCTTTAATGAAATTAAGATATTCAAGATACCTTTGTTAAAATCAGAGCCTATTGGTTATGAAAATTTAGTATCAATGGGTCGAAATATATATGGAGATATAGCGCCAGATGCAATATATAGCATAGGAAATAGCATAGACTTTCAAAAATTAAATAATAAATATTATGTAAAATTTAAGCTTCCTTTTGCAGAAAAAAAAGATCTTAACATATACAATAAAGGCGGTGAGTTAATCATCGAACTGGGTAACTGGAAAAGGGTTCTCTATCTCCCTACAATTTATGCAGATAAGAATCCAGTAAGCGCAGAATTTATTAATGGCTTCCTAAATATAGAGATGAGATAGATGCCAGAAAAAGAAGAAGATAACAAAATAGTGATAGAATTGAAAATAACGTTGCCTGATATGAATAAAACAATAGTTCAATCACTTGATCATCTCTTGAACGCTTTTGAGGAAATAATTAAGGCAGGAAGAAATATTGCAGCTGCCTCGGCCCCAGAAGTTAAACCAAAGATTAAAAAAATAGAAGTAAAATAGGAACAACATTTCAACTACGGAAGTTAAGACTACCTTTGAATTATTTCCTGAGTCTAAGAAGAGAATCTTAATAGTAATGAATATCAGCCTCCATATTACTGAGAGTCTAAGAAATATCCAGTAATTATCAATTCAACTTTAAAGGTAAATATCATTATATCGAAGTACCTAACTATTTACATTAATCTTATTCTGGTAATGTTTTAAACTTGAGTTCCGCACTTGATTTTTAGAGAAAGTGCTTGCCCAATCAGTGTTATCCTTAGTTTTTAGATATGGATCA
>JAVRLO010000072.1:0-5413 GCA_031961395.1 Thermoplasmatales archaeon I-plasma
TAAAATTTAAAACCAGCGTTGACAAGGAACTAGAAGATTTCTTCAACTCGAAGATACAAGGAAAGGATGGAATAGAAAAAGATGTCATTAACGCGCTTCGAAATTTTACATTAAGAGGGGGAAAAAGGATAAGACCCCTTTTCATGATTGCAGGTTATTGGTTGAATTCAGATATAGATGAAAAAATTATAAAAGCAGCTATAAGCCTTGAGTTAATGCAATCTTATCTCTTAATTCATGACGATATAATTGATAGAAGCGATATAAGAAGAGGAGGCCCTGCTTTCCATAGGCTGTTTAGTTACAAGAATGATGTAAATGAGGGATTGGCTATAGTTGCCGCTGATCTCGCGGATGCCTATTCTCATGAAATTCTTCTGGAGAATGATTTCCCCCAGGATAGGCTCAATAAGGCAATGATGATTATGGCAGAGACAGTGGAAAGAACAGGAATAGGTCAGCTTATGGATATTGTCATGCCTTTTAAAGAACACGTTACTTTAGACGATGTAACAAATATTCACATAATGAAAACTGCTCATTATACAATAAATGGTCCAATGAAGATGGGAAGTGTTTTAAGTGGTTACAGAAACCCCAGCTTAATTGATGATTATGGTATCCCTCTAGGAGTGGCATTTCAGATACAGGATGATATTCTTGGAATGTTTGGTGATGAGAAGACTTTGGGAAAATCAGTTACTAGCGATTTTGAGGAGGGAAAAATGACACATCTTATACTTTTAACTTATCAAATGGCAGAAGCGAAGGATATACAATTTATTAAGGAAAGAATAGGCAGAAAAGGTATATCTGCTGAGGAATTCGAGAAAGTTAGAGAGATTATTAGGGAATGTGGAGCTTTGGATGAGACCAGAAGAATTAGCCTAGATTATTATAATAAAGCCATTGCGGCAATAGATAAACTGACAGAAGATAAGATGAAAAGAATGGAATTGAATGAACTTGCAAATTTAATGGTTAATAGAACGAGTTAAGCTTATTCTTTCTCAAATTTTCCTCCTCCTCCAATGGGTTTAGTTGCATCCATGCCCATCTTTGAAGTGATATTATCTGGATAGCTGCTTGGATCAAGCGATGAACCTTTTTCCTTTTTTATAATTATACCTCTGTCTGCTTGGAATCGCGTTGCAAGGGCCCATTCCACATCCTGGTCATCGTAAATATTTATATCTTCATCAACAACTATTACCCTTTTCATGCTTTTATGACCTCTAAAAGCAGCATCGACAGTCTTTTTAAAGTCTTCTTCTGATTTTTTGTTTATTTTTACAACTCCATGAAGCCATGAAGATCCGCCTTCTGTTAGTCTGACATCCTTTACATCAACACCATCTTTTTTAATTTCTCTAAATATAGTGGGCTCCCTAGGAAGGCCCATAAGATTAAAGTGTTCGTAAGTCGCAGGAACAAGAATATGATATACTGGTTCTTCAACTGATTCTACTGATTCGAATATAATCTTCGGCTGATTCTTCTGAAAGTCATAAGTGCCAGTAACATCTTTAAATGGTCCTTCGTCCTCCCGACTATCCGTCAAAACTGCATTAATGACAAAATCTGAATCTGATGGAACAAGAATGCCATTTTTGCTTTTGGAAAATAACATTTTTTTGTTTTTAGATATTCTAAACAGGGAAGCTGCTATTTGCGATTCGTCTTGTTCATAATTGGTAGATGTGGCCGCTGCTAATAGGTATTCCAAAGGAGAACCTATGACTATAGATACCCTTAGTTCTTCCCCGTGTTCTATTGAATCTAAATACATTTTATAAAGATCTCTCGGGACTAGTCTTACTAGACCTTCCTCATTGTTTCTTACAAATACTCTGTGAATTGACAAATTTCTCTTATTTCCTTTCTCAGCCACAAAAATTCCTGAAGTTATGTAAAATCCAGCATCTTTTGGATAATACCAGCATACTGGAATGTCTTCCATTGAAATCTTTCTCGTGAACTTCTTGTCCCCTAAAGTTAGTTCTTCCCTACTTTCGAGAGCATCGTTATACCTATTCAGAAACTCACTTCTATTCATTCCTAATTCTCTGTAAATCCTGTCCCTATCAGCCCATAAATTTATTACTCCCTTTTTACCTTCTATGTTCTCTAGGAATATGGGCTTTTTCTTATATTTTATAGATAATTCCGTTATTTCTATCTTTCTTTTCACGCTTTCTTTTATTGTTATAAATTCATCATTAATGTAATCCTTTAACATACCCTCCCCCCTATTTCAAGTGGAAGACTCATGGCGTTATCCTCGTTCTGTCTCTTGGGAACAGCGTAGCCTCTCTTATATTAGCCAGATTTAAGAGAACCATTGTAAGCCTCTCCAGACCAATTGCCCAGCCAGCATGGGGAGGCATACCATACTGGAATGCTTTCACATAGAAAGAAAAAGAGTCAACGTTCAATCCCTTACTTTTGAGATTAGATATCAAAATCTCTGGGTCATGAACTCTTTGGGCACCGCTGGTTATTTCTATTTCTCCATATTGTAGATCAAACCCTTTTGAGTAAATCTCATTATAAGGCTGAACGTAAAATGGTTTTAAGCTTCTTGGCCATCTTGTTATGAAATAAAATTCCTTTAATTCACCCCCTACCGCTTTAAAAATGGGAGTTGTTATGTCTTCCCCTTCTTTTATATCAATACCCTTACTCCTTGCCTTTTGCAGGTATTCTGAGTAAGTAATCCTTTTAAAGGAATAATTAACATCAATAGGATTTAGCCCCATTATTTTCAGTTCTTTATCATTTTTATCATTTATAGCATCAGAAGCTACCTTTATAATATCTTCAAGAACATTCATGACACGTTCATCATCGGAAAAGCTCATTTCAATATCTATCGATGTAAACTCATTTAAGTGCTTTGTAGTGTTATGTTCCTCTGCCCTGAATGCCGGTGCAATCTCAAATACCTTGTCAAAACCAGCTGACATCATAATTTCTTTATACAATTGAGGACTCTGACTCAGGAACGCACTTTTTTCAAAATACTTTACCTGAAATAATTCAGTTCCGCCTTCTGTCGCAGCCGCAACTATCTTTGGAGTATGTATCTCAATAAAACCATTTTCATAAAAATAATTTCTAATTGAGTTTGCGATTGTACTTTGGATCTTAAATATTGAAAGGATTTGTGGTTTCCTAAGATCAAGAAATCTATTCTCTAGTCTGGTTTCAATATCTGTATCTACCATATCAATTATACCGATAGGTAAAGGTGTCTTTGCTCTGTTCAAAACATAGAGATCTGAAATTTGGATTTCATATCCTGATTTAGCCTGGCTGTTCACAACTTTTCCTTTTACTGTTATCACACTTTCCCTTGATATATTTTTAAGCTCATCAAATAACCCTGGATTATTTTTCTTTAAATGTATGCACTGTACGTTACCAGAGACATCTCTTAGATCAATAAAAGCTAAGGATCCGACTATTCTTATATTTTGGATCCAGCCTGATACTTCTACCTCTTCTCCTATCTTATCCTTTACTTCTGCAATTAATGATCTCATCAAAGTCTCTATTTCTTTCATGGATATAATTTAATGGTAAGAAATAGATATCGGGTGTTAATATTCCCTTTATGAGAATTGGTGTTATTGATATCCAAGGTGATGTTTCAGAACACATAACTGTACTAAAAAAAATTGGAACAGAAATTCAAAAGGTAAGGGTTAAGGAAGATTTAAAATCTGTTGACGGATTAATAATACCGGGCGGAGAAAGCACTGTAATAGGTTCAATAATGAAGATGAGAGGATTAAGCGATTATATTATTGAAAATAAGATTCCAGTAATGGGGACTTGTGCTGGTTTAATACTTATCTCTGAGAGAGTTAATGGTAAAAATGGCCTGATGCCATTGCTTAAAATATCAGTTACAAGGAATGCCTACGGTACACAAAGGGAAAGTTTTGAAGCTGAACTTGACATAAATGGCATAGGAAAATTCCATGGCGTATTTATAAGAGCACCAGCTATTGATGATGTTAGGGGCGGAGAAGTGTTAAGTTATTTTAATGGAAAACCTGTATTGGTTATAGATGGAAAAAATATGGGACTGACATTTCATCCTGAGATATATGGTGATGATCGAATTCATAGATTATTTATAGAGAGATTAGACTAATCTAGGTTTTTTTATTATTCCCTTCCCCTCTGAGTTTTTGGTTACTATTGTTACTTCAGTGTCTAACTTTATATCAGATTTGACATAACCTAAACCCATACCCTTGGAAAGTGTGGGCGAAAATGTCCCGGAGGTTAATTTTCCAATTTCTTCTCCATTTAGTTTTAATATACTGCCACTTCTTGGAATTGTCTTATCTATTGATATAACCCCCCTAAATCTTTCTTTAACTGAGTCTTTCTCCTCCTCGAGTTTATTTTTTCCTATAAATTCATGGTCCCAATTTATTATCCAGGAAATACCAGCTTCAATAGGATTTCTATCTTCATTAAAATCCTGGCCTGAGAGAAGGAACCCTTTTTCCATTCTTAGCGTATCTCTAGCCCCTAAGCCTATTGGTTTCACATCTTCATTACTCAGAAGATTCTGCCATAATTTAGCTGCGTACTTATTTGGAATTATGAATTCGAAACCATCCTCTCCTGTATAACCGGTTCTAGCAATTGAGATGACATCTTTTAAATCATTATCGGGGAATTCATTATAAGCATTTATAAATGAAAAATGATCAAGGTTCGCTGCATCGGGCATAATAGTCTTTATAATCTCAGAAGATAGAGGACCTTGTAAAGCAATACAAGATAGTTTTTCGGATAAATTACTTATCTTGACATCATAATCTTTTTTATTATTAATTATCCATTTATGAATTTTATCTGTTGTTGCTGCATTTGGAATCACTAGAAATTTATTTTCATTGATCTTGTATGCTATTGTATCATCTATCATCTTGGCATCTTCATTAAGATAAGCTGAATAAACAGCCTTTCCAGTGTTAGCCTTTGATAGGTCACTGGGTAATAAGTAAGAAATAAACTCTTGAGCATCTTTCCCTTCAATTTTTATATCACCCATATGTGAAACATCAAAAATTCCAGCCTTATTTCTAACTTGTCTATGCTCTTCTATTATACTTGTATACTGTATTGGCATTTCCCAGCCATGAAAGTCAACAAATTTTGCACTTAATTTTACATGCTCATCGTATAATGGAGTTCTCATAAGCATGTATTACATCTTATGATATTAATTCTAATCTTGCAGTGGAAAGTGGGGGGAGGGGGTAAACTTAAAGTATTTCTAACGGATCAGAATCTCCAAAGCGTTACAGCCGCGATAGCTCAGCTGGGAGAGCGCAAGACTGAAGATCTTGAGGTCGCCGGTTCGATCCCGGCTCGCGGCACTTCTTGA
>JAVRLO010000073.1:0-5361 GCA_031961395.1 Thermoplasmatales archaeon I-plasma
AGAGACCCTTTTAATTTATATAGAAGGAAAGCAATTCCGTATAAGTGATACCTTCATTTTTAATATCCTTGATAATGTTCATCCCTGCCTTTATAGCCAATCCAGCCGCAGTTATATTTGGAGGTAAGTTTATCATAGACAGGGGGAAAACAATAGGAGGGAAGAGGATATTTGGGGATCATAAAACATTATCAGGATTACTGGGGGGTACATTTTCAGGAATTGTCATTGGTTTGATAATTAACTATTTATTTTTATTTACCAATGTAAAATATCTTGTATACTCAGAGAATTTGGTTCAATTAATCTGGATTCTTTTTGTGTTATCATTTTTCTCCATGATAGGAGATCTCATCGGATCCTTTATAAAGAGAAGAATGAACAGGAAGCCTGGTGAAGAATCGTTATTTTTGGATCAATATCCTTTTGCATTAGTTTCACTCGCTTTTTCTTATATACTTATTCCATCCGTATCATCAAAACTTTTTCCCTGGGAAGGAATTATAGCCATTCTCATTATAACACCTCTCATACACAGAGGTGTTAACATATTGGGATATAAAATGAAAATGAAGGATGTACCCTATTAATCCAGGAATTCTAAAGTATCATTAACTACATCATTACTTAAGTAAAGATTAGGCATATACCTTTTGAAATGCCTGGCCCTTGAATCGAGAATAATTGCAACACCCTTGTCCAGAGGGCTCCTGATCAATCTTCCTACTGCCTGCCTTATTCTTGTTGCAGCGACAGTCTCAAAAGCATATTCCCACCCTTTCTTAAATTTCATCTCATAAAATAGCTCTAATGAGCTTGTCTCAGGTGATGGGGGCGGATATGGTATACCAGCAATAACAGCTACCTCTAGCAGCCTTCCAGGCAAATCTATGCCTTCTGATATCCTTCCATTGATTACTGCAAATAATACGCCACCCTTCTCCTTAAACGTTTTAAGAAGATTAGTAAAATCCTCGTTGTTCATCCCCCTTCTTTCAAAATAAATTTTTCCAGAAATTTCAGATTCCAGGAAAAAATTTAACTGTTCATAAGAGGTACAAAACACTATTATATTTCTATTTACACCTTCGACAATTTTTTTTACATACTCTCTAATCGCACTTGCGTTCATTTCCTTTGAAGAATACCTTGAAGTGACATCATTAACAAATAGTATTTTCAAGTTATTATCAAGATAATCCGTTTTGACTACAATGTCATCGCTTTCTTCTATGCCAATTTCGTTCTTGAACTTATAAAAAGGTGAAATAGTACCTGACATAAATATAACCTTATGGAAATTCCTAAGAAATTTTAACATCTCATATGTTTCAAGATAAAGAATCGATATATATCCTGAATCTTCAGAATGCACAATTCTCACATTGTATCCATCCTCTTCCTCCATTAATCTAAGAACTGTATTTACTGTGTTATAGATATAGCTTCTTGGAAGCTTATTCTCATTTGCCATCATCTCCTTTATAGAAAGCCCATACTCTGCGACAGCGATGAGAATATTCTTAATATCATTGGAATTCATTTGAAAAGCAGACATAAGTTCATCTCTGACATCCTCAGGTTTTATGATCCTGTCCCCTTCCTTAACTATTTTATAAAATGCCTCTTCAAGATATTCGAAAATAAAAGATGTATGAATATTATCTACCCTGTAATCCCCATAAATGTCAATTTCTCTTTTGCAGTGAGAGAAACTTGTCCCCGACAGCTTGAGAGAGAACATATCTCTCACCATATCGGGGATGTTATGGGCCTCATCTGCAATGACAACTATATCCTCGGGTTCTGCCCCTAGCCAATCCATAAATCTTTCCCTGATGAATGGATTTAAAATGAAAGAGTAAGTAGTCACAACTATTTTAGCATCTTCAAGTAATCTCTTCTGAGCAAAATAAGGGCATATCATCTTATCCCCCATTGCTAGAAAGTCGGTTTGAGACATCACATTATTAGGCCAACCACCGCTGTATTCAGGTGAAAATGGGCACCCGTTCCCTGATTTTTTTTGTCTCTCAATTAGATTCCTGCAGAATTGGGACTGTTCATTAGGATCCCCCTGTGACATCTCGTTCCCAACAGACTTATAGAGGCACATCTCACCCCTTCCAAGGAAAGACATGACTTTGCTTGCGCCAAGGGCCTTAGCCTCTCTTATAAGATTTTCTCCCTGAGAGTTAGTTCTAGTGAGATAGAGAATAACCTTATCAGGAAAATGTTCAAGTGCATAATAAAGTGAAACAATTGTTTTTCCAGATCCTGTAGGGCTTTCAATAATTATACTCTGTTTGTTGGACTGCTGGAGAAAGGAAAGGATCTGATCCTGCCAGGGATACATATCATATGGAAATTTCATTGTACCTCCTTAGAAATATATCTAATCTGTCATTCTCCGGTATTCCCATCGCCATTAGTTCATTTCTTACATCATCCTTTTTAATTTCTGTAGAAAATTTATAGGAGTCCAGGCTTTTTAAAATTAAATGCTCATCTTCACCGATTATTTTTGAAAGCAAATGAGAAGCCTTTAATCTTTCTGAATAAATATTTATCAATTCTATCGATTTTTTGTATTCTCTCATAAAAATAGAAAAAGAGCTCCATGTCTCTCGGGATGTTATTATAGAGCAACATACTTCCCCTGAAGCACTTTTTTCGCCACCGAATTTTGTAAGATATGGCTCCCAGATAAAAGCTGCATCAATCTTATGCTCATCGTAGCTTTTTAAGATGCTTTCAATATCCCTGTAATATACAAGTTTATAGTTTTTCCTGTCTCTTGATTCGCGTTCCATTTTTGAGAGGGGGGTGGTTCCCAGTAGTCCTCTATCATTCCTTTTCAATAGGCCAGATCCTCCGCTAGCTATGCCTGCGACAGGCTTGATATTTTCATCAATAAGATGGAAAAAAAATGCGGATATTACGGGGCTCGCAACTACATCAAGATCACCGACTATCAGATCTCTTAGTGCTTCTAAGCTATTGCCATAAACTTTAATTCTCCATAGTATACTTTCTGGTAGGCTATATAGAGCCAAAATAACTGGCGCATATTCTGAGCTTCTCAAAATTCCTACTCTCAGTAAATTGTCTTTATTCAAGGAAACAATGACCGTTCTATCACTCACTCTCATCCTTGTTATTATTCCATTTTTCTCCATTTCAGTAAGTATTTCTGATACTCTCGACCTTGACAATCCCACTTTGGAACTTAATTCACGCTGTGTTATTTTTCCTTCGAATAGCGTTTCAATGATTCTATCTTTTATGTTCATACCTATATTTCAAATTCTTCCCCATTTTTAGGTAGAATAACCTTTTTATCCGTAATATCCCTAGCAAGATCTTCTCTTTTTTCGCCATGCATCAGTACAACTTTATCAGGTTTGCAGCCATCGATAAACTCCAATAGTTCTTTGTGTCCAGAATGAGCTGAAAAATCAAAAAATTTAACATCCATATTTACCTTCGTCATCACACCGGCCAGGTCAATACTGCCTGTTTCAAGAAGCATTCTCCCATTAGTATCTTCAACCTGATACCCTGTTAAAAATAATCCATTTTTCTCCTGATTCAATTCTGAAATATAATGCAAAACAGGTCCACCGTCAAGCATCCCGCTGGTAGTTATAATGACATCACCACGTATTGCCTTATCCCTGTCTGAATTATTTCTCACAATTCTTATTCTCCTAAGCATCTTTTTGTACCTTTGAAAATTCTTTATGTACCTAGAAAAACTCAGAAGTACATTACTGACAGATCTTGCCATTCCATCAATCCAGATTTCGAAATCTGTGTTTTCAAGCACCATCATAAGTTCTTGAGCTCTACCGGTGGCAAACGCGGGAACAACTGCGACACCTCCTCTTTCAACTACCTCCCTTATTGATGTAATAAAATTATTTTCCACAGTGGGCCTGGGAGGATGCTCTTTTCCAGCATAAGTGCTCTCAACAAACAAGACCTCTGTATCCACAGGTTTTATTCCAAAAAGGAGATGTGTATCAATACTCTGTATATCTCCAGTGAAAAGGAATTTCCTATCATTTTGTATAAGGTACATTCCGCTTCCTACAAGATGACCTGTGGAATGCACGGATATTGAAGTATCTTTGAATTCAACGATTTCTCCATAATTAATTGGGGTAAAAGCTTCAATTATATTGTCTACATCATTCTGATCATACGGGAGTGAATTGCTCTCAATGTTAGCAATCTTGACTGTGTCGTATAATAGAATAGGTGCCACTGCAAGACTGGGTGGAGTTGCATATATGTTGGCCCCACCATTCTTTGAAAGCCAGGGAAGCATTCCAATGTGATCAAGATGTGAATGTGTCACGAAAACAGCATCTACTGGGGGAGCAAGCATAGGGAATTCAGGAGGTTTAGTCGGATTAAGGCCGTAATCGAATAGGAAATTATATTTACCATTTGAAAGTATCATACCGAGTCTTCCTACTTCATCTCCACCGCCTAGAAATTTTGCCTTCAAAGTCCTGCCTCCTTCAATGAATATTTACAGCTGCAAGACCTCTCGGAAGGTATATCGGGTAAAGTCTTTTCAAGAAGGGTCATGATGTTTTCTTCATTCTCTTTCATAACTCGCGTAACTTCTTTAGAGCTTACAGGTACATCCGCCCATACGTCGTAATCTGTTACTGTTGCGACCGTAATATAGCACATTTCTTTCTCTTTTGCCAGATTTATTTCTGGGACCAAGGTCATACCTATTATGTCTCCAACAGTTCTAAAGAATTTACTCTCAGACCTTGTGGAGAATCTTGGGCCCTCAATGCAGACATAGGTGCCTCCTTTTACTGACTTATAACCTAAATCCAGAGAATGTTTGTGAAATATTTCAGTTAATTCAGGGCAAAAAGGATCTGCCATTGATATGTGAACTACCTTTGGGCCGTCAAAGAATGTATAAACTCTCCCCTTTGTGTAATCAAAGAATTGATCAGGGAAAACAATGGTTCCAGGCTGTATATGAGTTTGCAACGAACCCACTGCAGACAAACCTATTATTCTTTCGACCCCTATCTCATTTAGACCGTAAATGTTGGCTCTGTAGTTAATCTTGTGAGGAGGGATCTTATGCGGTTTCCCGTGTCTATAGAGCACTGCTACCTCAATATTGCCAATTTTTCCAATCTCAATCGGCGATGACATTTCACCGTAAGGAGTGTTTACGTAAATTTTTTCAGGATTAGTCAGTATATTTCCAATTGCTGATCCTCCTATTATTCCAATTTTTGTCATTAGTAAGGTATCTATTATACCCTAAATAAATTTCCTTTTAATATCTAAGAAATTTTTGAAATATTTTCTTTTAAA
>JAVRLO010000074.1:0-5340 GCA_031961395.1 Thermoplasmatales archaeon I-plasma
GTATAATCATCTGAGTCAATCCAGTGAAATCTGAAAAAATATCAGAAACTATGCACAGATTGTAGAGAAAGTCAAGGGGAGTAAGGGATGGAGGAGCATCATAAGAAAGTTCATAGAAGATCCTAAGAACTCTCTTAGGGAATAATTCAAGAGAAACTTATCTGAATCAGAATTCTCTTATGACAAGAGAACTACAGGTGGTTTCATATTTTCAGAAATGGAATGATAGAAGGGAAATATCAGGGTATTTCAAAGGAGTAATCCACAATCTCATACTTATTCATGGTTAGAGGATTTTTATCCTAGTCCCAGAAAAAGTAGAAAAAATAAATCTTTCCTTTCTGACAGATAATTTCAGTCATAGTAAAAAAATTTATAAATTGGTAAGTGATATATATATCTGACTAGAATGACAATAATAGATAGCTGGGAGAATAATAAAATCCTAGCAATAGTTGCCGTGCTAGTCATTGTTGTAGCATCCGTGACAATATATTCTTTCATCAGCGACAGTCAAAGCGTGCTGAAAGAGGTCGGTCCCGGATTGGAGCTATCGATAAAGCCATCTCAGGGCCAGATTCTCGATAATAACCAGATTCTTAATAATAATACAGTACAATTGATTAATGCATCAGTTCAACTGTATATGAACAACCCTCCAACAGTCACTCAGGGTGTGGAAGCATTCACCAATACTACCCCCCTATTCAATGGTGTAGTAAATTCAACAGGTAACATTTCTGTAAACATCTCAGCTAGCTTCTACTCCCTTGCAGAGAACTGGATGCTATACTTTATGGAAACAAACAATACGGGTGCAAACACTTCTCTCACTATGCAGGTATCATATTTATACAAGGATGGGTCATATTATTACGTTTACTTCAACACTGTCATAATCCCGATAGATCCTGCATTCTTCATCTCTCCTGTTGGTAGTTTCCAGAAGGTAACTTCTATTGTAGGGTACCACCATCTCTACAATATTAGAATCACGTCTCACCCACCACTAAGTTCTCTCAAAGGATATAGAGTTCAATATGTCCATCCAATGGGCATAGCTGGAGGAAGCGGGAAGTACATGTGGGTTCTCAAAAAACAGCATACTTTCAGCAATTATCCAATACCATTAGCGTGGGCAAACAACTCAATACTTCAAAACAACAACGAGTTGATTGATCTTTCAGTAGCCTTACAAGCACCATTTTTCTATCCCGGACAGACTACTTACCAGAATGGGACTTATTCGTGGTCTATACTGAATGGAAGTTCCTATAACTATAATTGGGTTATTGGGGCCGTCGCCTATAGCGCTTTTCCTGTTAAAGAAGGAGCACCGAATGCCATTATGTTTTACGTAGTAGGTTCCATTACAATAGATGTCTACCAACTGTATATCAACACAGCGGGAGGGTGGCTACCATCAAATAACGTTCAAAGCATAACAGAAATTGCATCTATCAACCCAATGAACTCTGACAAGTTTAAGTCCCAGATGGGATATATGAATCTCACACGGGGAAGTATGTGGTCACTAATGGAACCCGAAAACCTTGTCAAATACTTATTCACATCCAGTAATATCAAGACTGCATACTACAATATGACCAATGGGGAAGCAACACAATGGGGTACAACTCTTTTCGGGCTTGGATTCAGTACAATTGCAGTTATAGCAGCTGCAACTGGGTGGAATCCAGAATCAGGATGGACTAATCTAGAAAACGATGTTGTTGCAATTACGGGTATGCCTTCTTCAATCTATGCATCTGTTATAGGAATGTTGCCTCTTACGGGAGGTATCACTGTACAACAAATTATCCAAGGCACACCAAATAGTCTGGAACTGAAGGTCATAACAATCAACACCCCCTTAAGCATAATAAACAGCAACGGAACTACTACAACAGGCGAGTACAACATTTCAGTGTATGACATTTCTGCGGTTTCACAATAAAATTTTAAATTTTTTTCGTTTAATTGCATTCTTGTGTTGTTTTATGGGAAAGCTGTTAATTTAGGCATATGTTTTCATTGTAATATTCAGGTGTAACCTGATTCTTGTAGATAAGCCATCCTCTTAATAATTGTTTTTTAATTGGATTCCTCTGACCTAGCATTTGTTATCTCGTTTGTGAAATAGGTCGTATCATAACACGCGAAGAGAGTCTATGAAAAGATTGTAATGAAGTACTTAGTATACCTGTGATAAATGTTAAAGAGCAAGTTAGATCCTGATGAAATAGTAGAGTATGTTGAAAAGCTTATCAGTAAAAGAATTGGATAAAAAGGCATTAACTGTATACTAAAGAAGATGGACATAGATTACGATGCTAGCCGATCACCAGGGTAATAATAGAGAACTACCTAAATCTAGAGAAGGTATTCTTCACGATGAAGAGATCTATGAGATAACATACGGACATCCTTATGATCGCTAGTCTTGCCAAGGTGCCGCCCCAAGGTAAATGGCTGAAGAGGAAAATAATCATTCTCTGTAAGGTAGATTAACTCCAATATACAGGATAATGATATCCCATCGGACATAACGAAATTAAGATTCAAATTATAATCTCTCCTATATCATCTGGGACAATATAACCGGGGAAACTAGTTTCATACTTCTTTGCTTCTTTGAGTTTTTCAATAAACATTTTGCCATTTTCAGAGTTATAGAATTTTTTGGATACAAGGATATCATAATTTTCATCCTTTATTTTGTGGAACTGAATATTTAGTATATCTGCATAGTACCTGATAGATATACCAACATCCCCACGGCCCTGTTTAACTGCTCTGGAGACAGCTCCATGGCTCTTTGCCTCCCAAAAGTATCCTCTTATTTTCTCCTTAGGAAAATCTTTACCTAATTCTTTTATAATCAAACTCTCAATTAAATCTCTTGTACCAGATCCCTTATTCCTATTGATAAATATTAGATTTTTGTCTACAATTTCCCGGAATGAATTTATTCCATCTCTAGAAACAAATCCTTGCTCTCTCATAAAACCCCTTAGCAAATAAGAATTCATTCTCATCTCTTCATCCATAACGAATTTATTGTAATCCTCTCCTTTTAATAAATGTATACCGCCTACATCAGATTCCCCGTTCCGCATAGCCTCTACGCCGCCCATAGAACCTGCATTGATAATCGCTGGAGACTTGAATGAATTGAAAATTATTCTTTCAAGAAGAGGATCATTGCTTCCTATACAAAGAATATCCCTTTCCTTTTTCCCTGTATAATAAAAGTCAACCTCTTCATCCTTTGAATAATAATTATTATTTCTTGATAAGACTATAAAACCATCAGAATAAACCATCCTGCTGATAGATCCAGAATCACCAAATACTGGATAGACACGATTGTTTCTGCTAATAATCCCAGGAATAATATAATCTTTCCCCTTTTCTCCATTTATTTTGAATGGTATCTTCATTTTCTGAGAGTAAGATGGAGGCAATCCATAGGCTTTCTTAATTGCAGGTATAACGATATAATTTAAAACAGATGCTGAAGACAGAGGAAATCCTGGCATTCCAATGAATAGAGATTCTCCGAGGTCAGCAGCGAAAGTTGGCTTGCCAGGTTTTATGGATATACCATGAAATAGCATAGTGCCTCCAACTTTTTCCACAGCTTTGTAAAGCATATCGTGAAATCCCGCAGAGGTAGAACCAGAAGAAACTATGAGATTATATTTTCCCTCTAGAGAAGAAATAAGAGCAGTGGCCTCATCTAAATTATCCTTTATTATTCCTGCAAAATTAGCACGACATATTCCTGTAGAATTAAAGGCCGCAATGAAATATGGAGAGTTAACATCATATATTTGTCCCTCCTCAATAGCAAATCCAGGTTCCTTTAACTCATTGCCGCTTGAAAAAACAGATATTCCCAATCTATCAAAAACTTCAATCTTATTTATGCCAGCAGCTGATAATAGCGCAACTGTTTCAGGTAGTACAATATCTCCCTTTCTACAGAGTACTTCTCCGTAAGAAAAATCTGAACCAGCATGCGATATATTTTCACCCGGTGCCAGCGAACGGTATATTCTCACATTTTCTTTATCTTTCGAAGTATGCTCTACCATGACAACTGCATCAGCCCCACGGGGTATTACTGACCCTGTTGAAATATATGCAGCTTCACCGGGCATTATTTCAATATCTGGCATCTTTCCAACTTGTATCTCTCCCTTAATTTTTAGCGTTACAGGGTTATCTTCTTCTGCACCTTCAACTGATTTATGGTTAACTGCAAATCCATCTACCTCAGACCTATCGAATGGAGGTATATCTATCTCAGAATATACATCATCAGAAATGACGTAACCCAGTGCATCGTTTAAATCCAATTCCTTCCGTTTTATACTTTTGTAAACTTTAGATGAAATTATATCTATTGCCTCTTCACTCGAAACCAACCTATGAAATATCTTTTCCATTTCACCACCTCAATATCTGAACCATTACATTCTCTCCTTCCATCATACCTTCAATATTTTCTCCCATTTCCAATATTCCGTCAGCGTCTAAGATAGAATAGATTACACCAGATCCTGTAACTCTTATAGGATAAACTAGAGGAGGATCGACAGCCCTGTCCAATTTTACTCTTACAAAACTTCTGAAACCTAAAGTGTTGACTAGGGATCTTGCAAGGATACCTTGCTCATAAAATTTCCTCTGCCTCTTTATTCCGGTCCATTGTGAAACAATTGGCAAAAATACATTTTCCATAGCTATGAGCGAAGCGACAGGAAGACCGGACACAATAAAAATAGGTTTTTCATTATAGATATATAGACCGGTAGTTCTTGCTGGTCTAATCTTAATTCCATGAAATATTTTGACTGCATTACTGTCAAGAAAATTGGTGAGAACGTCCTTATCACTGGGTCCAGTCCCGCCTGTAACTATAATAATATCATTATTGCTGCTATCTATTGTTTTCTTGATGCTAGCTTCATCGTCCTTGACTGAGCCAAGAAGTGTAGGTTCAAACCCATTCCATCGTAGGAATTCAGCTAGAAAAGGCTGAGTTGAATTTTTAACTTTACCAGATACAATCTCATCTCCAGTAGATATAATACCTACGCTTAAATCATATACTTCAATATTCCTTATTCCAACTTCAATGAACGCAACTAAATGAGGAGGGGTGATCCTCTCACCCTTACCTATAATCTTAAAGCCTTTCTTTATATCTTCACCCCTCAGGCTTACATTCTGGAATTTTCTTACAGGAACGAATACTTTCAAATCTTTGTTTAATTCTTCTGTATCTTCCATCATTACAACTGCATCAGTCCCTTCTGGCATTTTACCTCC
>JAVRLO010000075.1:0-5289 GCA_031961395.1 Thermoplasmatales archaeon I-plasma
TGGGAAAGAGATATGCACTCTATACAAATATATCAATTATTTTATTGACGGTTACAGGTCTTCTAATAGTCTATCTCGTCTATCCTGTTTACTATACAAATTTTTATTCATCCATTAAAACTTCCTGGGGCTACGTACTTACCATCAAAATCATTCTA
The DNA here is from genome assembly GCA_031961395.1 of Thermoplasmatales archaeon I-plasma. GTDB lineage: Archaea > Thermoplasmatota > Thermoplasmata > Thermoplasmatales > JAGDXO01. Next base: position 159 of record JAVRLO010000075.1, read on the forward strand.
GTAGCGCTAATGTATGGAATATTATACGGCAATAATTTATGGCATGGAAAATTAATTCCAAGGTTAGCTGAAAGCGGGAAATTTGATGAACTCAAAAAGTTGAGGAAGATAACTCATATCCTCTCGTTTATTACTGTTTCCTTAATGGTTGTAATAGTATTTGTTGCTATGATTCTTGCTGGGGTGTTCTGGTGAATAATAGTGAAAGACTTTTTAAAAAATCAATTAAGCTATTTCCTGGAGGAGTAAACAGTCCCGTCCGCTATTATAGTCCTTATCCCATATTTATTAAAAGAGGATACGGCTCCAAGATATATGATGTAGATGGCAATGAATACCTGGATTTCTTACTTGCATTTGGTCCAATGATTCTAGGACATTCTCATCCTAAGGTATTGAATGCAATAAAGAAAAGATTAGAAAATGGGACTCTTTTTGGTATTCCTACTGAAGAAGAAATAAAACTTGCAGAGTTAATAAAAAAAAGCTCTACTATAGAGATGATGCGTTTCGTTAATTCTGGATCGGAAGCTACATTACATTCTTTGAGACTTTCTCTATTTTTTAATAAAAGAAAAAAAATTCTGAAAATCAGAGGTGGATACCATGGTACACACATCTTTAACTATCCATCCGAAATGGTTGATGAGGTAGATTTTAATTCCGTAGACCAAATGGAAACGGCCTTAAAAACAAAAGATTATTCTGCTCTTATAATGGAACCGATCATGGGTAATGCGGGTGTAATAAGTCCGGATGATGGCTATATTGAAACAGTAAGAGAACTAACTGAAAGGTACGAAACTATTCTCATAATGGATGAAGTCATAACAGGTTACAGAACTGCCTTCTCCCCTTTTTACATGAAGAAGAAAATTGAACCTGATCTGGTAACATTGGGGAAAATAGTAGGAGGGGGGCTTCCTTTAGCGGTATACGGCGGTAAAGAAGAAATAATGAAGCATGTTAAACCCTCTGGTAATTTTCCTCAAGCAGGGACGTATTCAGGAAACCCACTATCAGTGACTGCCGGTCTCGAGACCTTAAAAATTTTAAAGAATGAAGATTATGCTGTTCTGAGACATCTTACTGAAGTTGCAAGCAGAAAACTTGAAGAATCAGGTTTAACAATAAATAAGGAAACGGGAATGCTGTCTATTTTCTTTTCACAGGAAAATGTTAAAAAATATGATGATGTACTGAAATCAAAAAAGGAAAAATTCATTGTTCTTTTCAAGCAGATGATGCAGGAAGGAATTTATTTACCACCTTCTTACGATGAAACAATATTTGTCAGTTTTGCTCATACTGAAAGCGAGGTTGCTGATGCTTTTACCAAGATTAATGATGGAGCAATCAGAATATGGAAGGGGAATTTAGAATAGCAACCAGAGAATCGAGACTCGCATTAATTCAATCATATATTATAGGGGAGATTTTGAATTCTAGAGGAAAAAGATATAAGCTAGTGCCAGCAAAATCCAGCGGGGACAGGGACCTTGAGACTCCTCTTTACAAATATGATGATAGAGGTATTTTTGTTAAAACAATAAATCAAAAAGTACTCAATGGTGAAGCTGACATTGCTGTCCATTCAGCTAAAGATTTACCTTATGAATTGGACAGTGAACTTGAAATAAGCTACTACTCTCAAAGGGGGGATACGAGAGACTTTTTTGTTTCAAATGTGAATATTGAACAATTTTCTGGTACCGTTGGCGGAAGTTCGATCAGGAGGAAAGAATTTCTGGGTTTGAAATACAATAATATGAATTTTGTTAATTTGAGAGGTAATATAGATACAAGAGTATCAAAATGGAAGAGCAATACAGTAGATGCTCTGGTAATTGCAAAAACAGCAATTGACAGACTAGGTTTTAATCTTCCTGGATATGTAATAGATGAAGATGTCCTCCCCCCTGCTCCAAATCAGGGATTGATTGCAGTTGTTACCAAGAAAGGATCTTTAGAGAGTCAGTTTTTCCACAAATTGACAGATGAAAGATCACTTTGGGAGGGTGAAACTGAGAGAAAACTTATGGGAGAACTTTCATTGGGATGTAATATGGCAATAAGTATAAGAGCATATTATGATAGCAGAACATTGAAATTCGCATTCGTCAAAGATGGCAAAAGATATGATATGTTATTTAAAGACTATCCTGATAAGAAAAAGATCAAGGAAATGAGTGATCTAATATATGGTTAAGCTTGTGTATATAGGAGCACCATTAGACTATGAATTAGAAGGTGTGTATTCGCTGGATGTTTTAAAAATTGTATACCTATTATTGCCTGATTTGAAAGAGGTCAGAAATGATGTTGTTTTTACGTCCAAGAGGGGAGTAATAGCCTTAAAGATGAATGGGACTGCCTTAAAAGCTAGAAGAGTTTTTACGATAGGGAGGATAACTTCTGACTACGTGAAAAAATTATATGGATTAGATTCAATATTCCCTGCTGAGGAAAATTCTATAGGACTTGCCAGAATACTCATAGATAATAGAGGAGAATATACCATAACTAGTAGCAATTTAGTCTCAAAAAAGCTTGTGGAAGAGCTGGAAGAAAATAGAATCAGGTATAAGATTGTCAACGTTTATAGGATTGAGGAAAATAAGAATGCTGATTATTCTATACTGGAAAATGCCGAAAATTTACTTATAGGTTCTTCCAAGTCATTTGAAATTCTATATCGTAGCGCTTCGGAGAGGCTAACAAACAAAAGGATTTTTGCAATAGGTAAACCGACCTATGACACTATTATTCATTATGGCTTTGTACCTGAGAGATACTATGAACATCCAGATATTAGGTTAATAGTCAACGAAATTGTTACGCAAAGGATTTAATTAAAATAAACATAAAGGTGGAAGGTGCTCTGTAATTGGATAAAGGTGGATTATTTCTACTCAAAGTATCATATTCTGATCTTGGTTCTATATATTTTAGCGTTGTTCAGGATATTCAGATAGAAGAGGTATATGATTACATAAAGAAAAATGAAAGGATCAAGGAAGCAGTTGTTTTATGGACCTGTAACAGGTTTGAAATTTATTTCTATCCTGGGGACAGGGAGACAGTATCGTATATTGAAGATTACGTAAAGGGAAAAGTTAGCAAATATACAATCATTCACGGATGGGATGCAATTAAGAATCTATTCTTTGTATCAGCTGGACTTGATTCTATGGTTATAGGGGAAAATGAGATCCTTGGACAGGTCAAAGATGCGTGGGAGAAGGCAAAATTAAACAATCTTGCGGGAGAGACTGTCAATCCCGTTTTCCAGAAAGCAATTGAGGTCGGAAAGAAAGTAAGGAGAGAGAACGGCTTTAATAAAATTAAAAGAAGTGTGGTGAGTGAAGCTCTAGAGATAGCAAACCTGAATGGCAATGAAGAAGTGCTTGTAGTTGGCTCCGGAAAAACCGGAGCCCTAGTGGCAAAAACTTTAAAAGACAGGGGTATCAAATTTAGGATAACAAATAGAACAAAGGAAAATGCTGAAAATTTGGCAAAGAAATTAGGGATTGAGGTGGAGAGTTATAATAAAAAGAGATGGATGAGATATGATGTAATAATTACTGCCATTTCCTCCCATAAAGCAATACTGACTGCAAACGATTTCATTAATTGGAAGGCGGCTAAGGTTATAGATCTGGGGGTACCTCCTAATGTTCAAGCTGATAAAGATAGTGCAATACAGATAATAAACATGGATATGATTTCAAAGAAGATAGAGAATGAGAAAAATAAGAGAATTGAACTTGCTAACAGAGCATTCCTTACCGTTGAAGAAGAATTTAATAAATTTTCTCAGAAAGTCAAGAACGTCGAAAAGGAGAATCTTTTAAGAAAAATAAATGAATATTCCGATATTATATTAAAAATTGAGATGGAAGAGATGGAGAAAAGGATTAATTTCACACCTGAAGAGAGAGTGACTTTCGAGAAAGGTCTTATAGCAACCAGAAACAGACTTCTGGGATTTATTATTAATGCTATAAAGAAGACAGATGATATTAAATCATCTGGAGTTGTAAAGAATATGGAGGTGATAATGGATGAGAACTTTTCCAGATTTAAGACTCAGAAGACTCAGAGCATCGCCAGAGATTAGGGATATTTTTCAGGAGACAAGAGTTAGAAAAGAAAAGTTAATGATGCCTATGTTTGTTGATGAAAGGATTGAAGGGACAGAAGAAATCAGCTCTATGCCTGGCATTTTTAGATATTCTGAAATAGAAGCAGTACGAAAGGCAAAAGAATATGAAGAACTAGGAATTAAGTCCATCCTATTATTCGGAATTCCGAGGATAAAGGATGAGGTGGGATCTCAAGCTTATGATCAAAATGGAATAGTACAAAGGACCATCAGGAAAATTAAGAATGAAACAAACCTAGCAGTCTTTGCTGATCTATGCTTATGTGAATATACCAGTCACGGTCATTGTGGAGTTTTAAGGGGTAAGATAATTGATAATGATAGTACGCTCGAACTTTATGCGAAGATAGCTAAATCTTATGCTGAAAGCGGAGTGGACGCAGTAGCACCATCCGGGATGATGGACGGACAAGTTGCTAGAATTAGGAAAGAATTGGATTCATATGGTTTTAAAGATACTATTATTATGGCATACAGCGCTAAATTTGCTAGCCCGTTGTATTCTCCGTTCAGGGAGGCGGCTTATTCAGCACCTTCATTTGGTGATAGAAAGAGTTACCAGATGAATTTTGGAAATTTAAGGGAGGCAATGAGGGAAATTGAGGAGGATATCGAGGAAGGCGCAGACATAGTAATGGTCAAACCAGCGATATTTTACCTTGACGTTATAAGAGAGGCTAGAAACAGGTTTGATTACCCTATTGCCGCTTATAATGTAAGTGCTGAATACAGTATGATTGTTAACGCTGCAAGGCAAAACATTATAGATCTGGATTCTGTAATAAAAGAGGCTCTCACGTCAATTTCTAGGGCTGGCGCAGATTTAATTATTACCTACTTTACTGAATATATTTATAAAAACGATTTATTCTAAGTTGCTCAAAAAGTAAGGTCAGCTATAAATACATCATTTTTTTCTCATATGGATGAGAACTGTAATATGGAATATTGATTTTAAATGTAATC
>JAVRLO010000076.1:0-5225 GCA_031961395.1 Thermoplasmatales archaeon I-plasma
ATGCTGTCTACGTTAGACAGGAGGATGTCTAGCGGTACCCTTTTCCCGATTTTACGTGACCTTCAGAACGATGGCCTTATTGCAATGAGGGAATATAACGGTAAAAAACTCTATTCCCTCACTGAAAAAGGTAAAAGGTACGTTGATTCCATAGAAAAGCTAAGAGATAATCTTAGAAGGAAAATAATGGAATCTTATATGAGGGATCATATTGTTATGTATGATGAAAAAGATTATCCACTTCTTCTCTCAAGAAACTTTGTAGATTATATTTCAGATTTAAATGAAATGATTGGCGATGAGATAACAAATCTACTTTCTTTTCTCATATCTCGTATAAGCTCAGGTGACAGGGATGCTGTTCTTAGAATAAAAAAGGGAATTGAAAAAATAATGGAGGATGAATATGGCATTCACAGGCAGAGCTAGATCTACAATAGCAGTCATGGCTATAACAGGAACAATGATTATGTATGTGGAGACTATGGTCACGCCTGCATTACCTGTTCTTTCCAAATTCTTTTCCGCGAATTACGATTCACTTTCCTGGATTATTACATCCTACCTGATTTCTGGAACTATATCTGCTGCAATCTTTGGGAAACTTGCTGATATATACGGAAAAAAGAGAGTCTTTGTTATACTAAGTTTATTTTATGCTGTTGCAGTCTCCTTCGGAGGCTTTGCCAATACTCTCACTGAATTTATAGTAATAAGATCAATCCAAGGTCTTGGAATGGGTATGATACCGGTAGCTTTTGCACTGCTAAATGATGAATTGCCAAAAAAGGAGCTTCCTCTGGCGCAGGGCATAATTTCAGCAACTTTTACGGTTGGGGCATCACTTGGTCTTGTAATAGGTGCCTGGATAACTCAGAATTTTGACTGGCAGTGGTCTTACCATTCAGCTATACCTATTGCATTTGGGCTTTTTGTTGCTTCAATAATCATTCTTCAAGAGTCTCCATACAGAAAGAAGGAAAGCATAGACTATGGTGGAATATTTCTTTTGAGTGTTGGACTTGTTTCAGCAATACTTGTACTTTCTGAGGGGGTTTATTGGGGATGGACTTCCTATTTGATTCTTTCTCTTTCCTTCCTGGCAATAGCATCAATCGTTATGTTTCTACTATATGAAAATACAGTTGAACAGCCTTTTATTAATTTAAAATTGTTGAAAATTAGAAACATATTTCTTGCAAATCTTACTGGTCTTTTTGCATCCGGAGGTATGTTTTACCTGTTTTACACTATACCTCCACTCCTCCAAGATCCAACTCCGGCAGGATTTGGTAAGGATATTTTGACATCAGGTCTTGTGATGGTACCTGGTAGCCTGATGGCAATAGTATTTGCCCCAATTGGAGCTTTGGTTGTCAGAAAATACGGTCCGAAGCTATCAATTTTGATCGGAACTGCAATAATGCTAGCCGCTTTTATACTCTTGTATTTCAATAGAGCGGATGTAACATCAATCACAGAAGATGCTATATTCATAGGATCGGGAACATCTTTTGTATTTGTTGGAATTATAAATATGATAATAATTTCCACACCAAGGGACTCCACTGGCATGGTTACTGGAATGAATACAGTATTCAGAAATATTGGATCAACCATGAGCCCTGCCATTGCTGGAGTTCTAGAAACACAGTATGTAATTCCCGCTATGGTAGGCTACATCCCAGAGCCGCTTGGGAACATTCCATTCACACCTATTTATTCCACGTTCCCATCGAACATTGCCTTTGACTATATCTATGTCATAGGCTTTATCACGCTACTCGTCTCACTCTTCTTCACATTCTCAATGAAGAGTGTGAGAGTAAATGAATTAAACGAGGTGTTAGAATGAAGAAGATTTTGTTAATAATAGCTATAATGGCAGCTATAATGGCTTTGATGGTTTCGTCAGTTCCATTTGCTGGAGCTTCTCAGGAACCTATAATGGTTGAAAAATCGTACTGGTATTCATCGAATAGTACTTCACTTGTCGCTCCTGGATACAGCTATGTTCCTCTTTTCGTAGAATTCGTAACAGAAGTTCCATCTGAAATAACGGATGTCAATGTATCATTGAATTTTACATCAGGCATATTTTCCTATTCTTACATTCATGGACCAAATAGGGATGTGAGAGACTATTACAACATACCGGTGATGGAACCTGGTCAGACTGCAACCATTGCCCAGCTGGTAAACATAAGTTCATCCTACCCATCTGGTATGTACCAGACTCAGATATCATATAGTTTCTATGAAAGCGGTACTCTCATTAACGGTACTAGTAATTTTACGGTACCTGTGATGGGATCTGTAAGCATAATTACTCAAAAGGCATTCTTCGGGACAGAGAGTTCTCCTCTAGAGGCTACTTCGCATATGAATAACATACCTATGACAGTTTACCTTGAGAACAATGGCAATTCTCCTGCAACTAATGTTACTGTAACATATATCCCTCAAAATCCACTTTCAGGACAGGAACAAAATTTCACTATATCGGTCTTTCCATCATTTTATTCAATACCACTCACTTTTATTGTAAATACTGGTAATTCTACCTTAAATATTGAACAGTTCATCACCGTGGAATACTTTAATATTACACATAAAGAGTACTTTTCATTGTCCCTTTCCGGTTTTCCATACATAGTTCCCGCAGGTTCTTATTTCCCTGTCAATTCAGTTGTTCCATCACAGGGAATGAATAATATTCCTATAACTTTCTACCTTGAAGAGGATTCTTCACTTCCTGTGACCAATGTTTCAGTTCAGTATACCCCTCACTATCCATTCTCCGGCTCACCACAGCAAACGATTCTTAGTGCAATTCCTTCGTTTGGTATAGAACCTGTTACATTTATGGTTAATATCGTTGGGTCATCAAATGTTACTTACCAGAATCTTACTGTAAATTACAATGGAACTCTCCATCAGCTTTCATATAAAGTTATAATACCTGGATACTACAATTATACGCTGGTGAATTATTTTACAAATCCGCCTTACATATTCCAGGGAGAGAAATTTATTGAATTAAATGTTGCTGTCATAAATGGCGGAAATGCTGTTTCAACGCCCGTTTCAATCTGTCTAACTAGCGATGAATTTAACGTGTCAACTCTTCCATACAATTTACCTGGCCTTCCTCCTGGAAAAGTATTTAATTTCACTTTCCTGATAAATGCTCCTTCAGTGACTGGAAAGATTCCGCTTTACCTGCATCTTAATAATATTACGTTCAAACTCTATGAAAATGTATACAACAAAGGAAATCTTTCAATTATAAGCAACGTTCCCTCAGTTTCTCCCGGCACAAATAAAAATCTATTCAAATTTACGCTTACCAATACTGGAAATGTTGCTCTGATGGATGTTAATATTCACATCCTTACACCCGATGTTTTTTACATAGACGTGCCATCTTCCAATCCTCTCGGTTCTTTAACTGCAAACAACATAACATTTTCACAGTTGAATCCAGGGCAATCGATTGTGATAACATTCCTGATAGACGTTAGAAGCACAACATCCCCGGGTAGCTATCCCTCCCAGATATTCCTTTCATACAGGCTGAATAATTCTGTTGTACCATTCTACTATACATACAATTTTAATGTAAATGTTCAGAATACTGCTATACAGAAAATAACCTCAGGCTCAGGACTTGCTGTAATAATCGTAATTCTCGCAGTCATAATAATAGTAGTATTTATGGTTGCAATAATTAGAAGAAGAAAGAAAAAATAAATTATATTTTTATAATTTTCTTATTGTATAGTTTAGAATGTTTCCATTCTCGCAATACTCGATTTCTGCAGGAGTGTCAAGCCTCATCTTACCTTCTATTGTTTGCTCATTGTCTCCCTTTACTGTTATTTTTACCTTTGCGCCAGGCTGAACTTTATCCCACGATATTGTAACAAGTTCATTTCCTTTAAGATTCAGAGATTTTGTATTTGCCTCTATCGGGATAACACCCATGTTTGTTAGGTTGCTCCTATGTATCCTCTCAAAACTTTCCGCTATTACAGCCCTTACTCCAAGAAGATAGGTAGCTTTTGCTGCCCAGTCCCTGCTGCTTCCAACTCCATACATTTTTCCTGCGAATATAACAAGAGGAACTTTCTCCTTCTGGTAGATCTGTGAGGCATCAAAGAATGTCATCTTTTTCCCCGAAGGATAATGAATTGTAAATCCACCTGGGTTATCCACCATCAGGTTCCTAATCTTAGGATTTGCAAATCCTCCTCTCATCATCACCTCATGATTTCCCCTTCTTGCTCCATATGTATTGAAATCGTCAGGAGAGACACCATTTTCCATCAGATATTTTGCTGCTGGGATGTCAACTCTTTCTAATGCCTCTTTGCCTTTCTTCTGGTATTCTTCCCATATTTTCCTGTATTTATCTATATCCTGAACTATATTTCCAGCAGGGGAAATATGGTCTGTGGTTATCCTGTCTCCAAATATGGCAAATATCCTTGCGTCCTTTATTTCTGAAAGAGCTGAAGGTGCGTCGAACCAAGGAGGCTCTCGAACATAGGTACTTTTATCATTGAACTGGTAGACATTTCCCTCTGGTATCTTAAGGTTCTTCCATTCTTCTACCCCTTCAAATATCTTATCCTTCCTTGAAAGATACATGTCCCTGCTTATGAATTCCTCCCTGTATTTTCTAACCTCCATCATATCGGGCCATATATCCCTCAGGAATACCTTATCTCCATTAGGATCTATTCCGATGGGCTCTGAATCATAATCTATATCAATTCTTCCTGATATTGCGTACGCAACAACAAGCATTGGGGAAGCTAGGAAGGCACCCTTGACAAATGGATTTATCCTTCCCTCAAAGTTTCTGTTACCGCTAAGTACGGCTGCAGTATAAATTTTATTTTCTTTTATCGCATTTTCCACTTCCTTTATAAGTGGACCTGCATTTCCTATGCAGGTTGTGCATCCATATCCTACAATATGGAAGCCAAGCGATTCCAGATATGGTGTTAACCCTGCCTTATCCAGGTACTCAGCAACCACAGGGCTCCCTGGGGCAAAACTTGTTTTCACATACTCCCTTACTTTCAGTCCTCTCTCTACGGCTCTTTTGGCTACTAAGGCCGCTCCTATGAGGACATCAGGATTAGATGTGTTAGTACAGCTCGTTATGGCAGCTAATGCAACCGCCCCGTCCTTTATGTCAACGTCCTCCCCTCTCA
>JAVRLO010000077.1:0-5158 GCA_031961395.1 Thermoplasmatales archaeon I-plasma
CTGGTAATTCAGCTTGATAATAAATACCTTTGACGATGATAGACTTAAACATTACAAAATATAACTATCAACGCATCATCTAAAAATAAATGACTAAAAATTCTCTAAATTCCTTATAAGATAGAGGAACTTGAGAAAAGATGATTTATGCAACAGGTTGCATTTAATGATATATACTTCCTGAGAATTATTGTCCATGACCTCTTGGAAAAGGATTTTACTACCTATTTCAGGATTTATTTCTACAGCAATTTTATTTAGTGTTTTGGCATCCGTAACTTTCTATTCTCCATTAATACTTTCTCAGTTAAATTCCAGCTTGTCACTAAGCTCATTTATTTCAATTATCACAATCATATACTTTGCAGGAATGCCATTTGGAAAGATTGTTGGTAGAGTTATAAAGTTTCATGAAAACGCTCCATTCTGGACTGCTGTTATGATTATAATCATAATTATAACTATTTTCTTTATGCCATACGTACATAATTTTTACCTCTTCCTTCTTTTAAGATTTATTCAGGGTAGCTCCAGCTTTTTGATGGAGATATTCTCCATATCCTATTCCTTTATATACAAAGAGAGAGAAAGATCTTTAGCTTCTGCACTTTCTATTAGTGGTATCCCTGCAGGAGTTACTCTCGGATCTTTGGTTGCTTTAAATTTTAGTTATCATGAAGCTTTCATTCTGATTCCAGTTATTGGTATTATCTTAATGATACCGTTCGTATACCTCCTTTACGTGGAAACTCTTGAATTCAGGAATAACAGGAAAGATAATAAATCAGAAAAAACATCCTATTCAACTTTTAAATTTAGGTTTACATGGATATATGGTTTCTTGTGGATGACAATAGCCGGATTTAACCTTACTCTTGCAGTTGTAATTCCTCTTTACTTGAAAATTTATTCTCCTAGCATAACTGGAACCGCCATGGCAATTTTCGGATATTGGGGGGCTATTGCAACAGTAATCAGTGGAGTAATCGCATATCTTGTCTATTACAAGCTCAAGGGAACATTGTCATTAATAACAGTTGCTGTTCTGGGTTATGCGCTTTCAATACCAGGATTTATATTAATGTATTTGCATTATAACAGCGAGCTAATTCTCATTGGCATTTTCCTGATAATGATGGAAGGTCTTGTTATTTCTCCAATTTATACGACGCCTGTAGACGTATATGGAAGGGAAAAAGTTGGTAACGGAGTATGGGAGTTTTCTTTAATTGGCAGTTCAGGTCATATTATTGCACCCTTAACTCTTCTGCCTCTCGGGATGATACTTGGATTTAACGTCGTTTTTTTGATTCTGATAATATTCCCGATCTACGGAATCATTGGAATGTTTTTAATTTATACTTATATTAGGGACAATCATATAAGAAAGGTGTAACAGATGCCAGATCTAAGGGAATCATTATCATTATTGAGGAAAAATAATGATATCAGAGAAGTCAATGATGAGTTTAACACTGTTCTTGAGATATCATCACTGGCTAATTACTATCAGAAAAATAACGGACCTGCATTACTTTTTAATAAACCTCAGGGTTTTAACAACAAAGTGATTATCGGCCTTTTTGGAACGCAAAGGAGATTTGAAAGTTTAATGGGTAGGACTGTAGACGAAATATCGGATGATTTTACTAGTTTATTTGAAACAATATACTCCAGACCAGGGATACTAGACAGCCTTAAGTTATTTTCTAAACTGAAGAATTTTAGCGTAAATGATGTTTCTAGTGGACCAGTTAAACATAGCTATGGAGATATTACATTAGACGACATACCTATATTAAAGAACTGGCCAAAAGACGGTGGAAAATTCATAACAGCTCCTGTAGTCATCACGAAGGATCCGGAAACTGGAGCATACAACGCGGGAACTTACAGGATGCAGGTATATGATTCTGAAACTACCGGAATGCACTGGCAAACTCAAAAGACCGGAGCGATGCATCTTCTTAAGGCAAAAAAAATGCATCGAGACCTAGATGTTGCAGTTGCGATAGGAGTGCACCCGTCCATTATGTTTTCATCCATATCTCCCCTTCCGGAGGGAATTGATGAAATGGCATTCGCTGGTTATTTGACTGGACAAAAGGTACCTGTTGTTCATGGAGATACGGTAGATTTGAGGTATCCTGCTGAATCAGAAATAGTCCTAGAAGGGTACGTTGATCCTGAAGAAACTAAAGAAGAGGGACCTTTCGGAGACCATACGGGCTATTATACTCCTGTCGATATGTATCCTGTTTTTCATATTAAAAGAATATATCACAGGGAAAATTTCATTTATCATTCGATCCTTGTTGGAAAATATTGGAATGAGGACGTGCCAATTGGGAGAGCTATTGAAAGAATATTCTTGCCTGTTATCAAGTTCCAGATACCAGAAATTAATGATATATTTTTACCAGAAGAAGGATTGTTCAACGATGTTCTTTTTGTTTCAATAAAGAAGAAGTATCCTGGTCAGGGAAGAAAGGTCGGAATGGCCATATTATCAACGGGTCAGATGATGTTCACAAAATATGTTATCGTTGTTGATGATGATATTGATGTTAAAGATAGAAAAGAAGTACTATGGGCCGTCGCTACCAGAACAGATCCCGGGAGAGATATAGAAATCATAAAAATGGCCCCTACAGATTCCCTCGATCATTCTTCTCTTTATCAGGATGTAGGCGGGAAAATGATTATAGATGCAACAAAGAAAGGAATGAGCGAAGGAATCAGAAGAGAATGGCCTGAGAAAATTGAGGTAGACGATAACGAAATATTAAAAGAAAAAATGAAAAAATATGCCCTTTAATGCAAAAGAAATAATTAAATTCATAAAGATTGAACATACAATATTTGATCTTCCATTCGCATACATGGGTTTGATTCTGGCAGGATTGTTCAGCATCAGGATAATCGTCTTGATAGGAATAACAGCAACATTGGCCCGTGTGTCTGGGATGACAATGAATCGAATTATGGATCTGCCGCTAGATTCCAAGAATCCCAGAACACAGCAGAGAGCCCTTGTCACAGGGAAAATATCTTTAAGAGAGGCAAAAATTATTCTTGTTCTGAGTTCACTTCTATTTGTTGCAACCGCCTTTTACATTAATGTCCTAGCCGGATTGCTTTCTCCCTTGATCCTCCTCCTTTTCTATTTATATCCAATTACCAAGAAAATAAAAATTATAAGCCATTATGTTCTCGGATTCTCAATAGGATCTATACTTTTGGCAGGATATATAGCAGCTAGGGATCTATTTCCATCTAACGTTCATTTCTATTATTTTATGATATTTATTTCCATGTGGATTGCTGGATTTGATATATTGTACCAGTATCAGGATTATCAATTTGATAAGAGCGTTGGAATTAAATCTATTCCCGTACTGGTCGATGGCAATTTAACCATACCCTTGATCATAAACTACTCAATAGCACTGATATTTCTATTCCTTTTTTCCTCAGGAAATTTAATTTTAATAGTTGCTTCATTCTTAATTTTAATGATAATAATATTGGAAATTTTATTATGGAAAAATTACGACTCTGATACTCAATTTAAATTTTTTAATGTACCCGTCCCGTTTCTGCTGCTTATAGGTCTTATAATAAATTTATTGATAAAATAAAGATATTATTTGTAGACCTTTTCTTCCTCCAGCTGAAAATCCAATGCATCGAGCTCAACATTCCTCTTTGATGAAAGGTAACCTTCAGATTTGAATTCTCTGAGGTATTCATGCTGTATAATAAGCTTCATTACCTCGCTGGTACCCGTCCATATAAGTCCAAGTCTAGAATCTCTGAGGAGTCTCTCTATTGGATAAACAGTTGTATAGCCTATGCCTCCCATTATCTGCATTGCGTTGTTTACCGATGACCACATCGCTTCAGTGGAATACAATTTGGCCATTGATATTAATTTCCTTACTGATGATGCCTGAATTTTTCCCTTATCCAATTCTTCTGCTGCTCTTGCAGCTGTATATACCATGGATGATGCTGATGTTATAGCAGTCATACTTTCTGCAATCTTGAAATTCACTCCTTCGTGCTCTACAAGCTTAGTCCCGAATGCTTCCCTGTTCAAAGCGTATTTGGTTGCAACTTCCATTGCGGCTGTGGCCACACCTACTGACCCGGAAGCTGTTGTAAGCCTCTCTGGTATCATCATTCTGTTAAATATCTCATAGCCTCCATTCAATTCACCTAGAATATTCTCCTCTGGTACTTCAGCATCTTTAAACAATATCCTTGCAGTTCCTCCCCCTTTATTCCCCATCAGGCCATATATTGTTTCAACTTTTAGTCCCGGTGTTTCTCTATCCACTATGAATGCGCTAACTCCTCTTGACCTAGGTTTAGCATCTGGATCTGTCAGTGCATAAGTTACAAAAAAATCAGCACCCTGGCCGCCCACGATAAATCTCTTTTGACCATTTAAAATAAATTTGTTCCCCCTTTTTTCGGCTCTGGTATGCATCATTCCAAACAAATCTGATCCGCCAGATGGTTCTGTTATTGCCTCAGCTCCATATCTGCTTCCTGATGTTATTCCCCTGAGATACTTTGATTTCTGCTCTTCGTTCCCGAACCTGTAAATTGGTTCTCCAACGATGGAACCCAGTGAATACATGCAGCTAAGGGTGAACCCTAGATATCCCATTTCCTCTATTCCTGCCATTTCTGCAACCCAGCCCTTTTCCCTTCCACCGTACTTTTTCGGGAACCTTGCACCAGCAATCTTATTTTTAGTTATAAAGTCTATGAATTCTCTTGGAAATTTGACCTTTTCAGATTCTATATCTCTTATTAGTTCATGAGGAAGCGATTTGACTACTATTCTAACTTCATCCCTAAAATTTTTTTCATCTTCAGTGAGCAAGAAATTCTCCAATAAAATCACCAATTGAATCAGAGAAAACATTGATTTAAACCTTTTTATTATTTAGATATTTTATTTTCCTTATCTTTTTATCATATTTTAAGCGCTATTACATTGGACATTCTATTATCTGCCTTTAAATGCATTTCTAAATAAGAAGTAATAAAGAATTGGGTCCGCAAGTGTTATGACGCCTCCTATTAACGGAGGATAGTCAATGTTCATAGATATCAGGTTTCCAGATATAGGTGGGGATACTGA
>JAVRLO010000078.1:0-5076 GCA_031961395.1 Thermoplasmatales archaeon I-plasma
CTTTGTTTCAAAAGTTCGGAAGAGGTGAGATATATTTTCAGTTAGAAAAAGATATAAATACGAATCAATATAGTTGATGTGATGAAATCAAGTCATAAGAGCAGCTTGCTAGTCATCACAATAACGATTCTCCTTTTATTGTCCTACTTACCGTTATTTATGCAGAATGTATCTGGTCAGCAGGCATCCTCGAATGAAGGTAATCTGTATATACAAAGCGGTACAACTTTCGTTATTAACCAGAGTACTATAGATCCATTAACTGGTAAATCTGGACAGTTTGGAATGAGTGGTTCTCTTTATGTAAATTCGTCAGCTACTTTAGTTATAGATAATGCTACGCTTTATTTCAGGCAGGATGTTTTACATCATTATAGGATGTTCGTAAATGGAACTTTAATTATGAATAATGCTGTCATTGAAACTTCATTTAACGCTGTTGATCCATATCTTCCACTAAATATTTCATTTTATAAGGCCAATGTAATAACGAACAAGGCATATTTTCTTTTTCCGGGGACGGTATATTTCTATGAGTCCACAATATTATTGAAAAATACATACTTCAATAAATTAAATGGAATACCATCGCAGTTATCCTATGATAATGTAACGGATTCATCACCTACTCCTTCATTTTACTATTCAACGGGTTATTTAGATAATGTTTATTTTGAAAACATGTTTCATCCAAATCCAATTGGTAACATATATTTTATAAATTCAACTTCAAGTAACACACCAAAAAATATATCTGCAGGTAGTGCACCAGTCACAATTTATCCATCTACAATCAGTAATTCATATCCAGGTGAAACCTTAATAAGTGGTATAAGAATAAACATAACCTATATTTCAAATTCGAATGCTACAATATCACTCTTCGCTGATGGAAAATCGGTTCCTTTACTAAACAGTACATTGAAATCATCATATGGAACGCTAAATTCAACCAGTTTAAGTTCAACATCCATTTCAGAGCTTAAACTGTCACAACTTACCAATACTAATTTATATGTGGTAATCAAAGACACTTCAAAAAGCGGATATTTTAATATAGAAAAAGTTAACTTTTCACTATCGACGAATGATACATTCGATTACTATGGAGGCAACTCAACTTTTGATTTTAACATGTACTCGTCACAGATTTATGGAATGAATGTTTTTATTGACTCAAATTTTCTCCCATCAAAAATACTCAACGGGGAAGAACCGAATATAAAGAATAACATTCTCCTTGAAGATTCTTCTGATTTATATGTTGTAAATCTCACAGTATCTGGAAATGTAAGTCAAAGTGGTTATCTTAATACTAGTCCACCTTTTATAGTTGATCCGACCAGCCAAGTTAACATTTATAGATTTGCTGATATAAATGCACAAAACAGCCAGGGCTATGCTATAGGCGGATTGAAAATATCAGCTGAAGAAACTTGGCCTGTTGATTACCCAAACGCCCAGGCATATTCAAATTTAGCCTCTTCTTATAATGAGAATTTGCAAAGTATTCTTGTCTCAAAAGGTTTCATACCTTCGAATTTCAACTATACTATACAGGGAAAGGCTGTAATTCCTCTCCTCACAGACATATTTACGAATTCGACGTATCCGAATACTCTCATAATGGGGCATTATGAATTGCTTATGCCAGGAGGAGAGTTTGATAATATAACTTTTCCATCATTTCCATCTTTATCTTCGTCTTCAAATAATGTAAGATTTAATATCACATATGATTCTCCATTTGTTTATTACCATCTCAACTCTATCCCTCAGTTTATAAATGGAAATAGTATCTCTGTTGGAGTTACCGCGACATCATACGGTGGTTCACTCAGCGGAGCATTTGTATTATTGAACAATAAGACTCAGCTAACAACGTATCCAGTTAGTTTAAAAGATAATATAAGTCAGAACGTAAATATACCTTACACTGACGATTTATCACCTGGCAATTACACTTTATCTCTAGAATTTGTTAGCGGGCAGGTTTATGCTTCTATACCTCCACTGAATTTTAATATAACATCATTCAGCAATGTCAATCTAGTTTCATCAGCATATCTATATCCTAAGTACGAAATAGACGGGAATGTGGTCTCTGGATACCCCTCAAATCTTACTGTTATAGTTAAGAACTTAGGTAACCAGAGTTCGGGTGTAGTCAAGATTAATGTGAGCGTTACAACACCTAATGGTCACTCCTATGTTTATCCTTTAATGGCTGTGATTAATGGAAAATCAATATTTAACACTACTCTAGAGGTACCGGCTGTTAACGTCTCTACAGCCGGCCCTCTTAATGTGAAGGTGTCTGCTTATACTTCTAATGGAGTAATTCCGTTCTCAACTAATGGCGAAAATTATAGTTCAAGCTATACGATTATACCTAAACCAAATGTGTTCGTTGTATCTACACTATTCAATCAGGCATATCTATATGGTCTTAATGCCACGGGGAACGTTATATTAACATCCAACGAGCCTGTTTCAAACATTACATTAAATATTGCTTTAAATGGGAATATAATGAGCATCGAAATACCAGCAATCAATGGCAATACGGAAATACCAGTATCAATACCTTATAGTTATTTAAACCTTGGAGAGAATAATGTATCAATATATATTAATAATTCAAGGCAATCGTACATAAGCACAGGTACACGTCAAAATATAAGTATTTTGGTTGAAAAGAACTATGGTTTCTACATACAAAATGTTCAGTTCGTGCTAGACTCAAATATAACTAATTATCTTAACGGTTCTCTGTTTTTCACTGTGAATAGTTATGGCAGCTTTAGCACAACAACTGTTCCGGTAGAGGTATTGTACAACGGGATACAAGTATTTCAGAATAATGAACCAGTAAATTCACCTGTCCAAGTTCAGCTTAATCTTTCTTATTCTCCTACAATGAATTTTGAGATAGTTGCAAATTACAATTTTGAATATCCATCAAGCTATACATATTATCCTTATATGTATTATAACTCTACTGTTAAGTACCCATACTTTTACACATCTTACTCCTTCCCGTCCCAAATAGAAAACGGTTCTTCGATTAAAGGATATTTTAACATTGGTGCCCTGTATAACTATTATTCAAATGATACAAAACTATTCTATTACTTAGGGGATAATCTTGTTGCAAATGAGTACCTCGGCAACCTTTCTCCTGGATTTTCAAATACAATAAATTTCAATATACCAACAACGTCCATTACCAATATAATGGATGGTTTGTCTGTGATAAGTTATGACACTTATGTAATTATTAAAGATTCAGAAACCGGTTATTTTGGTATCAAAATTAATACCGGTACCATAACTTTTTATGAAAAACCAAATTACGTGGTGTCTAATTTAACTGTTTTAGTCAATAACCATAATTCAACTACTGTCTATGCAGGTGAATCGTTCATCGCAAGATTCATGGTGACAAACAACGGGGGAACTGCATTCTCCGGTGATATACCGTACGAAATCGTAGGTGTAGGCAACTCATCGAATACAATATTTTATAAGGGTAGTACAAACGAGACTATATACCCAGGAACATCTATAATAATATCAACACCCTCCATTCCTACGAAATCTTCATTCAAAGGATCATTATGGGTGTATTTTAATTACAATAATACTGTCAATACTAAAGTAGAAGGAGCAATTAATTCTTCGATTGGATTTGAAATAATAAATCCTAAACTTATATTTATAATAACACCCATATATTCCAGCATAAGCACTGGATCAGTAGAGACTTTGAATATCAAGGCTATAAATTCAAACAATTCACAACCATGGCAAACAAATGTAACAATTCTTGTGGAAAAGGGATCTAAAATTGTGGAAAGTATTAAAGGCAGGACTAATTCATTCGGCGTATTTGTATTCTCGTTCAAGGTAGTTGCTTCAGGGAATTATAATGTTGTCGTAGCATATATCGGGCCACACGGAATTCAACAACAGTCATATTCTAACGTTTTTGCAGTTAAGCCAAAACCATTTGAAGTACCATCTTACGTTTATATAGCCGTTATAATAGTTGTTATAATAGTAGCCTTCGTTTTCGTGATGAATTACTTTAGGAACAAAACAGCTGGCTTGGTTCAGTGCAGTGTATGCGGGGCAATACTACCTGAAAATGCTACAAAGTGCCCAAGATGCGGAACAGAATTTGAAAAGGACAGGGTTAAATGCAGTGAATGCGGTTCTTGGATACCAGAAGATTCAAAATACTGTCCAAATTGCGGTGCATTATTCATAAATAAAGAGAGCCCAGATTATTCTGGTATGGTCAAACTAAAAGCTGAATATGAATCATTCCTAAGTCCCTACAGACAGAAAGCTAAGGCAATATTAGGAGACAAAATGAATGAATTGGAGTTCCAGAACTGGTGGAGGAATAATCCTGAATACAAGAGTTTCAAGCAATGGATAATGGAAAAGGGAATGTCTCCAGAGGAGGCATCAGTTTCAGATAAACAAAATCAAGAAGTGGATCTTAAAATAGATAAAAAGAAAAAAGGTTTCCTAAAGAGAAGGAATAAGAAAGAGTGAAATATAATTATTTTTATTTTATCCCTTTAAATCTAATTCTGAATTTAGTTTCTTATTTGCTTCAATGAAAATAGAAATGAATTAGATGCCTGCTAGTGACAATTAAAAATTTGATCGGATCAACTGTTAATCTATTTCTATATAGTCATTTCCAACTAAACTCAAAACATCATCTATTTCAAAATAAATCTAAAATCGTTTGACGGACTGAATAATGCACTTATCCAGTTCAATTTACTAGTAATAATAAATTGCCTCAATGGTGAGAGCTAATTTTATACAATATTTAAAATGCTTTAATACATATACTAAAAAGAAGAAGGCTGAAGAGATACAAAAAGAACAGGAAAATATTATAAAAATTTAACATTTTTTTATGCATCTATTGCATGAACGTTCATTATGCGAATGTTGACATACCTATGTAAATAGTAACTATTGTAATATAAAATTGTGATTCACCTCCAAAATTCAAAATAATATTTCCCAAGTTATTTGTGATTTTAGCAA
>JAVRLO010000079.1:0-4815 GCA_031961395.1 Thermoplasmatales archaeon I-plasma
ATAATTCCAACTAGGGCATCCAGGACATTTCCATTTGTTTCCAAAATATCTGGAATTAATCTAGCAGAAATGTCTGCCAGAGTAATAATGGGGGATAAAAATAAAAGAAATTAATCTCACAATATGGTGTAAAATTCCCAATACTCCCTTTTGAAAAGCTAACGAACTCTGACGTTATTCTAGGACCAGAAATGAAAAGTACTGGGGAGATAACTGGATTAGGAAAAAAACTGCAAGAAGCTATGATTAATGGATACAGTACTGCAGGTTTCGATATCGACAGGGAGGGAGTTATTGTATCGATTCCAAAAAATAGGAGAAATGAATTTCTTGGGATAATCAAGATGATTTACAATTCAGGGAAAACGATATATGCGACAGAGGGAACGTACAACTATTTGAAAAGATATGACATTCCATCTATCATGATTAAAAAAATTTATGATGGGAGTCCAAACGGGATGGATATAATTAAGCAAGGAATAGTTAGCGCCATAATAAATATTCTAGATGATAACTACAAATCGGAATCCGACGGTAAAATGCTGAGAAGAATATGTTATGAGAGGAAAGTTCTCTACCTGAGCGTTAAATCTCAGGCTAAAGCATTTGCTGACGTGTTGGTTCACCGCAATGAATCCAATATGTAAGCATAATCAATATTTTCTTTTACTTTATCGGCAAACTTCTGAATTCCATAGTCTTGATCAATATTTTTTAAAATTAAAGGTGGAATTCCCTTCTGAGCTGCTATTTCATTCAATAATTTCTCAGTAAAAACCAGATTATCAAAAAGTCCATGGATGTATGTCCCTATTATTTTACCCTTATAAGATCCGTCCAAAATCTGGGCAGAAACTCCATCGATTTCATTAATTAATGAAAAATGGGGTTCGCTGATTGTTGTCCCCCTATGTATTTCATAACCACTAACATTAATGCCTTTGAATAACGGATGGAGTAATGTGGCTTTATTTATTCTTGTAATTTTATCCCCTGATATTTCAGTTTTAGCATCTAATAAATTCATTGCATCATTCATCCCAGTTCCAGTTTCAACGGTATCATATACATATTTTCCCATCATTTGATAACCACCACATATTCCAATTATCCATCTTTCATTCTTAAGCTCATTAATCTTATCCATGAAACCACTATTTTTAATAAAATTTAAATCAAGAACAGTCATTTTAGACCCAGGCAATATAATTATGTCAGCTTTTTCAAGTTCCTCAGGTTTTCGTGCATATCTTATTCCCACTTCTTTTATTACTTTGAATATCTGATAATCTGTTTCATTTGCCATAAATGGTGTTCTTATTACTGCTACATTGATATCTCCATCTCTTTTCACATCATAAAACATCGAATCTTCTTCTGGTATATCATTCTCAATAAAAGGAACAGTACCAAGAAAGCGGGTGTTATATTTTCTCTCAATGTATTCGTATCCTTCCTTGAGAAGATTTGGATTCCCTCTAAATTTATTTACGATTATTCCTATAAGGTTGGTCATTCTTGTAAGTTCAAGCGTTCCAACTACACTGGCAAACATGCCGCCTCTTTCAATATCCGCAACTATTATGTTAGCTGCATTAACCAGTTTTGAAAATTTTATATTTGCAATATCATTCTTTAGATTAATCTCTGCAGGTGATCCTGCTCCCTCTATAATTATTAATTCATATTCTTCGCTAAGTTTCCTGAATGATTCATATGCCTTTTGCAAAAAGTAATCATTTTTTTCTGTAAAATATGTCCCAGATTCGTATGTCCCGTAATATTTCCCTTGAAGAATGATATGAGTTTTATCTCCTTCTGGCTTTAAAAGAATAGGGTTCATATCTACATTCGGTTCAACCCTGGCCGCTTTTGCCTGTAATATCTGGGCATAAGCCATTTCACCTCCTTTTCCTACCCCAGCATTTAATGACATATTCTGTACCTTGAATGGAGCTACTTTGATTCCCATATCAGAATATATTCGGCAAAGGGCAGAAACGATAAGAGATTTCCCAGCTCCAGAAGATGTACCCATAACCATAAGTGGTCTGAATTTTCTAGTATTTGATGCCATCTGGTATTTTCACCTCAAATTTCTCAAGTTCATTTAGAATCTTATTGTTATCATGCGTATTTCTGATAGAAAATCTTATTGAATCGGGGAAACCAAATGAAGAGCAATCTCTAACAAGTATTCCTTTCTGTTTAAGTACTTCTTTTACCTTGGAACCATTACCAACACTTGCAATGAAAAAGTTTGCATCAGTTCTAAGTCCCATCCTTCTCTGTATCCTTTCCCTTTCCTTGAAAATTTTAACGAGAGAAGATTGAAGGAAGTTATTATCCTTTAAGATGCTATCTATAAGAGAACATCCAATTGCCCCTACCCCCCAGGGCATTCTCATGTTTCTTATCTCTCTTGCAAAATATTCATTCGCAATGGAAAATCCTGTTCTTATACCAGAAACATTAAATGATTTGCTAAAGCTTCTTAGAATTATAGTGTTGTTGTTTACCTTAACATTTTTAACTTTTGGCCCTACAAAATCTATGAATGCTTCATCTATTATAACAAAATAATTCTTCTTTTCAGCCTCATCAACAAGGTCTGGTACATAATCATAATATTTTCCGGTTGGGTTATTAGGATTATTTATTATTATAACATCTCCCCCTGTTGCTTTGAAATCATTCATTTCCGGATCTTTACTATCTATGGTTTTAAACTTAACACCTATGATATTAGCAACCCTGGAATATTCCCCATACGAATATCGAGGTATCAAAAATCTATGCTTTTTAAAAATGTTGAATATTATGTAAAGCTGTTCAGTGATTCCGGCAGCGATAGCTACATCCCCCTTTATCCCATAATTTTCTATTATCCTTTGCTCTAGAGACTCTTCGCAGTAAGGATATCTATCAAGTCTAGCTTCTTTTAACACTTCTTTCATAAAAGGAGGTTTGTATGGATTTGAAGAGTAAGAGAAATCTAATAGATTCAATTCATCATTCCTAGCTCCACCATGGTCCAATTAATAGCACCTCCGTAATTGCGATAACAACAAAAAAATATGATATAACATATATAAATTTTCTAAGTTTTTTAAGATCTTCAATATTTGGAAACCTGATACCCTCAATAAAGTAATAGCCTATTTTTTCAATAGAAACATTGAATATGGCTGCTACAGTGGACATTGAGTACATTCCATTTATTTTTAACTTTTTGTATTTTTTAAGATTATTTAAAACTCTTCTGGGCTTTATCATGATAGTTATAAACCCAAATATTCTGGCAGGTATGAAATTTAGCACATCATCAGCTCTTGCAGCAAACTTTCCAAAGTATTCGTATTTTTCAGTACGATATCCTATCATGGCATCGGCTGTATTGATCACCCGAAAAATGACTGCTCCATATATCCCCAGGATCATAAAGTAAAATAGGGGTGAAATAACTGAATCAACCAGATTTTCTGAACCTGATTCAAATGCAGCAGAATAAAGATGGTCATTATCGAGATTTTTAACATCACGAGAAACAATCATGGAAGTATGATTCCTAAGACTCTCTAAATCATCAGTTTCGCATCTTTTTATTGATCTTCCGAGCTCTCCTATTGAAAACGTTGATTTCATTATGTAAATATAAATTATAATTTTCACGTATAAGGGTAAAAAATTAATTAAATATAGGATAAAAACCCAGATAATTATAACAACGATTATAGCTAGCATTCCATTGATAAATTCTCCTATTGGTTTTTTTGCCAACCTATGATTGTCAAAGAAAGAGATAAACTTACCCGTGAAAACAACGGGATGTATTTTATTGGGATATTCTACAAAATAATCTATAACTGCAGACGAAGAAAGTATGATTATCCAGAAAATTTTATCATTTAGAAACAAGTTTTATTGCCTCCATCAGATCATTCTCTGTATTGATATTCAATGCCAGTTTAGGATCCTTGTATTCAATGATATTATCAGTATCATCCCCTGGTACTGCGATATTGAGACCAATGAATTTATATTCTTTATCTTTGAAGACAGCCGCCATGCTT
Organism: Thermoplasmatales archaeon I-plasma; assembly: GCA_031961395.1. Lineage (GTDB taxonomy): Archaea > Thermoplasmatota > Thermoplasmata > Thermoplasmatales > JAGDXO01. The sequence continues at coordinate 4,077 of JAVRLO010000079.1, forward strand.
CTACCATCATACCTACTCAGAAAATCATCAATAATAACGGAATCTATGAATACTGAATCTCCATTTAATAATAATAGTGGTTTTTTGAATATATTCAATAGATATAATACATCTTCAGGATACCCATATCCCGGGGTTACAACATATTTGTATTTTTTGCAATATTCCATCGTTTCAGGGGAATTCATTGATACAGCCACATAATAGTCTTCAACATTTGATCGTGAAATATTATTAACTGTGATATCTATTAATCTCTGTCCAGACAACATCTGAATCAATTTTTCCTTTCCAAATCTTGTGCTTTTTCCGCCTGCCATTACAATCCCAAGCATATCAACCACATCGTAACTACTCTAGAAATCTCATTCATTGCACCTAGAGCATCTCCATTTACAAAGCCAAAATTATTTATTGAGATCCATCCAATGACCAGGGAAATCACTATTCCAGTCAATATGTTTAGGTAAATTAACTTGAATATCAGGATTAATGGAAAAGTTATTGCAATAGCGGCAAGGATGTAATAATTCTTTACTCCCTTCTTGAATTCGTATGCCAAACCTGACTCAGGAGATTTAAAAAAAGTTAAACCTGATAACATTGACAATTTACCTGATATCTCAGAAAGAACAAAGAATGAAGCAATATCAAGTATATTGACCTTAAGAGCGTTTATAGCATAGAACTCAGCTAAAACTAAAAAAATTACTGAAAAAGTTCCACTTACTCCTGTATT
>JAVRLO010000080.1:0-4688 GCA_031961395.1 Thermoplasmatales archaeon I-plasma
AGGAATTCCTGGGGAAGAAGGTAATACTGATCATTAAAAAAGAAGAGGATTAGCTACTTATGTCCCAATGTCCTATAAATGGATAAGTCTAATAGTTAGATTTAATTATAAGTTCATCCAAGCGCAGAAATTCAATATAAAATAGTTATCAACCATAACAGTAGAACTTATGGAATGATATAATCCTAAATCATAGCAAGAAAAAAATAGGTTCTTATTATATCCATTTATGGATGAGATTGCAGAATACTTGTTAAAAAATGGAAACATAAAATTTGGAAAGTTTACTCTTTCATCAGGTGCTACATCAGATTTCTATGTTGATGTGAAATCTGCGCTCCTAAATCCAAGGTTTTTGAGAATGGTTTCAAAGAAAGCAGCACAATTTATCACAGGAGATAAAGTAGCGGCGGTAGAATTAGGGGCAGTTCCATTTGGTGTTGCTGTCTCTATAGAAACTGAGAAAAATCTTATAATCGTGAGAAAGGAAAAGAAGGAGTATGGTCTTGAAAAGATGGTTGAGGGTGATTTAAACTATGGCGAAATTATAACATTTGTTGAAGACGTAACGACAACAGGATCAACCATTTTAAGGGCAGTTACCAGACTTAAAGAAAAAGCAGTAAGAACAGATAGGGTTGTAGTAGTTGTAGACAGACAAGAAGGAGCAAAAGAGAATCTGGAACAAGAAGGTATTGAGTTAATTAGTCTTGTTAATATTAAAGATATTAAAAATGATAGTATTTAAATATTTATTTTATCTTATATGTTGTGGATCAGAGGATATTAATACTAGATGCTATAAGAAAATCGGCTCAGAAATCAGGTTACGGCATATTATGTCCAGATCCTGAATTATCTTATTCCTTTGATTTAGTTGTAAAAATCAAGGATAAAATAATACTTGTTAAAATAATGCCTAATGTTGGCCTTCTAACAGAAGAGATATCAAACTCTCTTATAGCGCTGTCAAAATACACAGGTGCATACCCGCTTATTATCGGTTTATCCAATAGGAATGAAAGAATAGAAAATGGTGTTGTTTACATGAGGCATTCGTTGCCTATAATATCGCCCCAGACTTTTATTTCATACATAGAGGAGGAAGAAGAACCTCTAGTAAAAGCAGGACCGGGAGGTTTCTATGTGAATTTTGATTCTTATAAACTTAGAAGGATCAGAGAAGAAAAGGGGCTTTCACTGGGGGACATAGCGAATGCCGTGGGTACTTCAAGAAGGGCAATTCTGATGTATGAAAATGGAATGTCTGCATCAGTAGACACTGCCTTGAAGATGGAAAAATTTCTCGGTGAAGAAATAATGAGCACTGTTACATTTTTAACGAGACCGGCAGAAGAGAGTGTAGTTCCTACCTTCAAAAAGATGAAGGAATTTGAGCGACTAGTCAATATAGAGATAAAAAGAAAGGGTTTTTCAATATATCCATTTAAAAGGTCTATAATGAATTTTCTGATGGAGGACGATGATTCAGTTTTTTTGGGCGGTATAGAGGAAGAAACAGTTAGAATAAACAAAAGAATAGATTATATGAAGAAATTATCTGACATAACAGAAAGGGAAAGCTTTATAATAGTTAAAAGCAAAAAAGGAAAGATACCGGAAAATGAGGTTCCTGTCATCTACTACTCAGAACTTGAAGAATTTCATGATAAGGAAGAATTCAAGATAGCCATAAGGGAGAGAAGAATCATTTGAAAGCTGAGTTTATTGGAAGATATACACTTTCCATAGTAGGAATTGTAAAGGGATTAAAGGATTATGGGATTATAGTTCAAAATGAGATTAGCAATGGAAAATTTCGACAAATAATGATATCTATCACCGACGAGGAGATAGAGGGGTTAAAAGATTTTATAAAGCATCCATACCAGATGGAAATGGATGACATTGAGCTCATATATGAATATCACATGAAAAAATTTGGTGAAACATCAATTCCTCCAGAGGCATTCATAAAAGCAATCGAATATGGTCAATCACAAAATATGCTAATTAAAGGCATAGATATTCCTTCTGGGGTCTACGAAGATTTATTTGTTGAAAAGGTAAGTATTTTCGATCTCATATTTCTAAGTCTCAAGAAAAAGAAAATGATAAAGAGGAAGTGGGACATGTCAACTCCTGAGAATTTTAGTATAGAATGGGATAAATATGTTAACAAGGGTGGCTACAGGAAAATGGAAGAAGAAAGGGAAAAATATATGGCTAGTTCTATCGCCGAAAATCTAAATGAAGATACTATTGTAATTCTTGACATTGAAAGATTCAATGGAGTTATTTCATCCTTGAAAACCCTTCTGCCAGAATATAGATTTCAGAAGAGCTAGGTAAAGAAGAAGGGGGTTTTGTAATTCTGACCTTTCTGAATCTTTTCACATACTCAGTTTTTATGTTCCCTGTAAGATCACCTTGTAACATTTTTGCAAGAACTTTTCCATTTTCCGCCAGGACCATTTCCCCTATCTCAAGTATTCTTTTCAGTATAAAATAAGAATTAACATGGTCAATTGATTTATCTCCAGAGGTGTGCATCAGGATATCAGATAAAATTAAATCAAAACCTGTTTCTGACTTTGCCAAGAGCTTTTTATCTATATCGGGAGAAAAGATATCAGCTTTAATGAAGAATACTCCAGGAAGAGGGGTCATGGGCAAAATATCAACTGCAACATTTAAACCGTCTGGATTCAGAGACGTAACTACCTGACTCCATCCTCCAGGAGACGCCCCAAGATCTAGAATCCTCGAACCATTTTCAATAATAGAAAATTTTTCATTTATTTGAATGAGTTTATATGAGGCTCTGCTCCTAAAACCCTCCTTTTTTGCCTTTTGATAGTAAGAATCAGATCTCCTTTTCTGGATCCACGACATCTATTTCATTTCTTTATAAATTTCTCGTAATCCTCTTTTTTCATCATTGAATTAACTTCTGAAGGATTACTGACTTTCATTTTGTAGAGCCAGGCTGAATATGCATCTTTATTTATGGATTCTGGAGTTTTTTCTAGAGTTTTATTTATTTCAGTGACTTTGCCTGTCATAGGAGAGTAAAAATCCTCAGCTGATTTGACGCTCTCAACGGTTCCAGCAACATCTCCTGCCTTAAGCATTGCTCCGACTTTAGGGAGGTCTACATATACAATATCCGTTAGCTGGTTCTGAGCAAAATCTGTAATCCCTACAGTAGCTACGTCCCCTTCAAGTTTTACCCATTCGTGCGTTTTTGTGTAGAAGAGACCATCTTTAACGATCATAGGTGTTAATAACAATGAGGAAAAAAATTTTGCTATACAAAGTTATCATTGATCTGTGAGGTTGTTTATTGCGATTAAGGTATACCCAACTGAGATGTTATTGAATATGCTTAATGAACTAAAAAAATACGGGAAAACAGTAGAAAGTGAAAATATTCATCTTACGTTAAAATTTCTCGGAGAAGTAGAAAATGAAAGCAAAATAATAGGTGAACTTGAAAAAGTACAGGCCGGAAAGTTCACAATGAAGCTTAAGGGAATTGGAGCATTCCCGAATGAAAGGAGGGCAAGAGTAATCTTTGTAACTGCAGGGCCAGAAAAATCACTTGCCAATCTTTCAGAACAGGTAGATAATTTTACAAGTGCCATTAAGAGAGATCATCCGTTTGCCCCTCATGTAACAGTATTGAGGGCAAAACAACCGTTAGACATTAAAGGTTTAATGGAATCCAATAAGGAAAAAGAGTTCGGAACCCAGGAAATAAACTACTTTTCACTATTTAAATCAACACTTACTCCCAATGGGCCTATATATGAAGAATTAAAGAAGTTTCAGCTTATGTAACTAGTATCTCCTTTATTCTCCTTTTCCTTTTCTTCATTATGCTCAATGATGTCAATCATAAGAATCGCATTTACCGGGATTATTCTCATATTTTTATTTTCATCATCCATCCTTATCAGCAAAGCTGGTTCTTCGCCCATGGTAATGAATCCCTCAAGAATACCAACTGTTGTAAAATTTTCATCTGTCGAGCTAGCTGAAATTATTCTATATTTAGAACCCTTTGTTAACTGCGTAATCATTTCTTTTCACCAACCATACTCTGTATACTTTCAATAGTTTTCCTGTAATTATCCATGGCAATCTTTACATTAGATTCCACGAAATTCCAGGCTAGGGATAGAGAATTATATCTTAAAACATAACCTTTTTCTTTGCCAATCTGTACCTCCTGAATAATATCCAGGGATTTGAGTCTGTTAAGGTATCTATAAAGGGTTGGTTTTGAAGTGTTCAGATATACCAATAATTCATTGACAGGCCATACTTTGTCAGATCTTTCAAGAAAACACTCCTTAAAAAGCTTGAACGGAACACTATCTTTTATATCAGGAAAATTGTTATTTCCTCTCTCCTCTATGAATCCGATATCGGATAAAAACTCAAAGAGAGTCAGATCGAGGTCTTGTCCTGAAGGAGGGTTTTTGAGTCTCACTAAGATCTCAAACATTGAAACATTATTTTAAGGTAACACATATCTTTTTCCTATGAATTTAATATCTTTAATTCAGTAGTTGAGAAAAATAATTAAAATTAATACTGAGTATTGATATTGTGCTTTTCCATGCAAAAAGACGGTCTATCAAGAAGAAAATTTCGTTCAGAACTCATAACTCGTTTGATTC
>JAVRLO010000081.1:0-4508 GCA_031961395.1 Thermoplasmatales archaeon I-plasma
TGAACTGTGCTCCTCTTCCATAATTTCCATGACTACAGATACAAAATTGAAATCTCTGTCAAGCGTTTTACAAAGACCTTCAAGTATTACAGACATCCTTACGAACAACGCAAGATTGTAGGGAAGCCTGAAAGGGAAGCGTATTAGAACAGTATTGGCTCTGTTCATAAGCTCCTGAAATTCCATGCGGTCAATTTCCTTCCCTTCAAAATCTTTGAGAACCATCGCTATTCCCTCCTCCATTACAGTTCTGTCGGCTAGAGGATCTACTATACCCATCTCCACAAGCGTTCTAAGAAGGTTTCTGGCATCTAGCTTCGCAAGATAATAATATGCCATAACCAGATTGTCTCTCATGTCTTCAGGCAACTCAGATGTCATTCCAAAATCCATAAGTGCTATTCTTCCATCTCTCATCACTCCAATGTTTCCAGGATGTGGATCCGCGTGGAATCTACCCTCTCTCAATGCAAGCCTTATGAACAATTTATCAATGATCTTAGCTACTTCCTTTACATTAACATTATTTTTTGTTAATTCACTTATGTCAGTTATCTTGATAAAATCTAGGTACTCCATCACGAGAACTTTTTTTGTGGATATTTCCCTGTATACTTCTGGCACTTTTATATTTATTCCTATATTCATTTCAGCAATCTTCTTACTGATTATGTCAATAGATTCGGCTTCGCGTTCATAATCAAGCTCCCTCTCAAGAGAGGATAAAAATTCATCAACGAAAGGTGCCAATGCAAAGGATCTTCCAGTATTTCTCTCTAAGAGATGCACAAATTCTGCAACCCTTATTTTGTCTTTGCTGATGATCTCCTTGATGTGAGGTCTGTTGACTTTAACAGCAACATCCTTTCCTTTGTATTTAGCCTTATAAACCAAACCAAGGCTTGCACCTGATATGCCAGATTCATCAAAGTATTCGAATACGTCTTTAATATTCCCTATTTCTGACTCAATTTCTTCCTTTACTTTACTGAAATCTGGCATTGGAACCTTATCTTGGAGTTCTGATAATATTTCCAAATATTCCTCCGGAACTACATCCCTCCTGGAAGAAAGCATCTGCCCGAGTTTAATAAATATAGGGCCAGATTTAATGAAAGCATCTCTCAGTTTTTCTGCCTCTTTTTTGCTTCTTTCAATGTCTGGAGGCTTTCCGGTTGATTCGAGTATCCTTCTGTAGTATCTAAGATATCTTATCCTCGGGTAAAAACGCAATCCCGTAGTCAGGGCGCTTATTTTTCCTCTAATCATTGTAACTTGTATTCTATTTAAAGTAATAAACTTGAATGATTGTTTGTACCTAAAACTTCTTTACTCAAAACGTAAAATTATTATTGTCAATAATACTTTCACAAAAGGTCCTAATGGATACTTTAACTATCGTCGGCTGCCAATTTGGAGATGAGGGCAAAGGGAAGATTATAGATTATTTATCTTCTAATTATGATTTAAGCGTAAGATTTAATGGCGGGGAAAATGCCGGTCATACCGTTATTGTAGATGATACAACAATAAAATATCACCTTGTCCCAGCAGGATTTTTAAGGGCTAGAACATCCGTAATCGCCAATGGTGTTGTTGTCAATTTAAAAAAATTAAATGAAGAGATATCGTTCCTTTCTAAATTAAGAGAAAAATTCGACCTAAAAATTTCAAACATAGCACATGTGGTAACTGAAATGCATATTGAAAGGGACAAATTTCTTGAAAATCTACGTGGAAAGGGACACATAGGTACAACATTAAAGGGAATTGGACCTGCCTATGAATCCAAATATGGGAGATATGGAATAAGAATTCAGGATATTGAAGATATTGATACGCTCAGTGAAAAGATAAATTTTCTAGCATCCGTATACAATCTTAAAAATGTTCTTGAAACTGAAAATGAATTGATAGAGAACTACAAGAAAATTAAGAACTATGTTACTGATACCTCAGAGTATCTGAGAGAGCAGATCGATGACGGTCATTCAGCCCTCTTTGAGACTGCTCAGGGCACATTTATAGATGTTGAGTTTGGAACTTATCCGTTTGTAACTTCCTCGCATACAATAACCGGAGGCGTAACCGTAGGAACTGGACTTTCTCCCAAGTATTTTGGAAAGTTCCTAGGAGTAGCTAAGGCTTATACCACTAGAGTCGGAGAAGGATATTTCCCTACAGAATTAAATGGAGACGAAGCAGAGAATCTTAGAAAACTTGGAAATGAATACGGAGCTACAACTGGGAGGCCAAGGAGAATAGGTTATCTTGACCTACCGATGCTCAGGGCAGCAGTTAAGCTGAATTCACTGGATTATATTGCTTTGACAAAGACTGATGTTCTTGGTAAATTTAAAAACATAAAGGTAGGCGTTTCTTATGTTAAGGACGGCAAAGAAATAAATGTTTATGATCCAAATGTGCATGTTGATGAAGTTGAATATGTTTCATTTGAACCCTGGAAAGATAACAGGAGAAATTTGATCAAGTTCATAGAATTCATAGAAGATGAAATAAAGGTACCCGTGGCTCTTCTAGGTGTTGGAGAAAAAAGAGAAGATATAGAGAATAGATTTATAGTCTAGATGGAAAAAGGTGAAACAAATTCTCCTTTCGTCTCCTTAAGGTCTATCAAACCCTTTCTCTGCTTTTCCAGTTCTTCGAATACTTCAACAGGAGTTGTTTTTATTCCTTTGAATATATTAGTTATCCTTTCATTTTTTTCTATAAGTTTAGTTGTTCTTATGGAGAACTGCCTGATGTAATCTTCTTTGGAATACTGCTTATTGAGTACCTCTCTGAAAAGATTTACGAGATCGTCATATCTTGGTATAAAGCCTATAGGAGTTCTAATAGCACCAACATCATTATTAATTCTAAGCTCAATCCATTTCAACCAGACGGCTTTATCTATCTTTTCGTTTAGAAATTTTCCATCCTCCATCAGGAAGTAGTTCACCCCAAAAATTTTAGGAGGTTTATTGAGTTTTCTGCCAAAATCTATATAATTTTTTAAATACATTCCTAAGTCAACAGAAAGAAATTCCATTATGGACATAGCGTTAAATGTTCTAATTCCCTCTTTTCCTAGCGCTGCTGCTGTAGTTTCTGATTCTATACTTGCACCTTTATTTACAACTCCATCATTCCAGTCAAATGCTTCAGATACCGGTGGCCATGTATCACTATCCCTTCCTCCATAAATAATCCCGCCTATAGGTACTCCCTCTTCTTTTTCCAAGGCTTTTCTATCAAGATTTTTAAATCCGTTTAGTGAAACCGTGAATCTCGCATTTTTGTGGGAAGGCGGAATCTCTTTGCCTTCCTTATCTTTTTTGCCCTTCCACCATTCCCCGCTATGATTTTCCCCTTTTTCAGGTATTTGTTCACCCATTCCATTCCAATAAGGTTTCCCCTGATTCACAAGAACATTTGAAAATATTACTTCTTCATTACTATGTATTACATCCCAAATTATTGGATCATCCTCCTTGTTAATACCATCAATTATCCCAAAAACACCATTTTCTAAATTCGTGGCGAAGGCCAAACCGTCTTTTTCCTTTATAAAAACAAGATCATCTCCTACTAATTTTTCACCAGGAACCATACAAGTGGATGTTTTCCCGCACATTGACGGAAATGCCCCTGTAATGTAAGTGACCCTTCCTTTAGGACCGTTCACACCCATTAGGAACATATGCTCAGACAACCATCCCTGCCTTAGTGCCATACCTATAGTTAATCTGAAGGCAGGCTTCTTTAGGCCCACAGTGTTACCCGCATATTGGGTATTAACTGAATAAGCTGTATATTCATCTAGATCAAAATATATTCTTCTTTGATTTATATCTTTACTGGTCATCCTTTCGTCCAATTGACCCTGACTATGAACGAATTTCAGAAACGGTGCATCTTTATTGTCTTTAAAATAGGCATAGTCCGTTCTATATAGAATGGTTTCGCTATGAGCAACGTAATATGAATCAGTTAGCTGGACTGCTTTCAATGCCAAAGGGGATGATTTTGGACCTAAAGAATAGAAACCAATTATCATCGTCCTTCCTTTCATTTTATTCTTCATAATTTCTTTTATTTCCTTTAATGCATCCTCTCTCTTCATAGTATTTATAAATGGTAATTTTTCTCCATTTGGCGTAAGAATTTTCGTATTTTCCTTATCTCTTGCCTGATCATAATAATTGTCAAAATGGTATGTATGGTTTTTATTATATAACAAATTTTCCTCTCGTTCTTTAATTGACATTTCTCTTAGATGTTTCTTATCTCCATCAGAATCAGTGATCACAAAAACATTATCCGGCTTAAATAGCTCAATGTATTCTAAAATGAAATTTTCAAAACCTTTGTTTTCAATTTTTTCTATCTTTTTGAACTCCGTCCCAAACAAATTTTCATATTTATCCAGAGAGTTTGAAATCATAATTTATTAGAACAAATATTGTTAAAATATTTTTCGGTTAAAGCAGTATCTCCGAATTGAG
>JAVRLO010000082.1:0-4290 GCA_031961395.1 Thermoplasmatales archaeon I-plasma
GAATAACAGTTGTACCAGATTGTGGAGTAGCTCCTGGGCTATCAAACATCATAGTGGGAAGAATATTTAAAAAATATGGAAATTTAGAGAATGTGGATATAAAGGTGGGAGGTCTTCCTGAGACAAATATACCTCCTCTCGGATACAAGATGGTTTTCTCTCCTGTGGATACGTTGGATGAATACACTAGAAAAGTCATAATAATAAGAAATGGATCTCCGGCAGAAGTGGAGCCAGGAGAAGGGCTGGAGTATTTCTTTGTTCCAAATATTGGTTCCCTGGAAGCTTTCTACACTAACGGACTAAGGTCGCTCATAAGGAATGTAAAGGCAGTGAATATGGGGGAGAAGACAGTAAGGTATAGAGGTCATCTAGAGAAAATAAAATTACTTAGAGATCTTGGATTGCTTGAAGATGAATATATTAAAGTAAATAATTATGAAATTACACCAAAAGAGGTACTGGCTGAATTATTCAGGAGAAAGCTTTCTTTTCCGGAAGTGAAGGATATTCTTTACATGGAGATCAATGCTTCAATCCAAAATAGCAAGGAGAATGTGATTTATAAAATAACGGACAGGTACGACGAGCACACAGGGCTTTCGGCTATGGCCAGAACTACAGGTTTCACAAACGCAGCAGTATCAAGATTAGTTCTAAAAGGGAAAATAAAGGAAACGGGGATAATTGCTCCTGAGATAATAGGAATGAATGAAGAGAATTTTGCTGAAATTGAAAAATTCCTTAAAATGATGGATATAAATATAGAACAAAAATCACAGTAAGATGAAATGCATATCCCTTCTGTCCGGCGGGAAGGACTCCTATATGAGCACTTTAATCGCTATGAGTTTAGGAATGGATATCGAAAGGACTATAACAGTCCTTCCCTCAGAGGATTCAATGATGTTTCATTTCCCGAATGCATCTATGGGAAAGGCCGTCTCTGAACTTTTAGGACTTGAAAATATAGAAATTCGTGAAGATGAATTTCAGGATGAGATGAAAAGTTACAGAGGATATAGAATTATAGCAGGAGCTGTTGAATCAGAATATCAGAAAACTAGAATAGAAAGGCTTGCTGAAGATACAGGAATGAAAACATTCTTTCCGCTCTGGAGAAGAGACCAAATAAATATAATGAATGATTTTATTAATTCCGGGTCTAGGGGAATTTTCGTTTCCGTAGCAGCTGAAGGGCTGGATGAAAAGTTTCTGGGAAGAGAGATAGATCAATATTCTCTCTCAGACTTAGTAAAATTAAAGAACAAATACGGTATTTCTGTTGTGGGTGAAGGTGGTGAATATGAAACGCTTGTTACCTACAATCCTTTTACTGATCTTTGCATTGAGATTCATGAAAAAGAGATACTGAACAGAGGTATCCAGAAAAATTTGGTTATCAGCGAATATTCTATTGCTCGCTGTCAAGAATGAAGTGTGATACTCCTGTAGGATCATCAATTATTACCCTGAATTTTATTTCCCCATTCATTGCCCTGTTTATTTCTTTCTCCTTCTCTTCAACCTTTTCTTTTTCTTCAAAAAGAGGAAGAACCCTGAGAAATCTCTCGAGCAGACCTTCTATGTTTGTAACGAATGTTTCTGCTACAGGACCTGGATATATGTTCAATCCCAATTCAGGAATTGATATTGTACCCTGGCTACCTCGCGCCAGTTTAACAAACAAATCCTTTTTCCCCTCTATTCTCAGCTCTGCCTTCTTCGGATAATTTCCAGCGTAAGCAAAATCATTTATTTTATAACCGCAATTGTTGCATCTGAGAAAATAATGACTAACCTTCCCGAAATTGGGTATTTCTATCTCATTTACCCCAAGTTCAACGTTTTCGCTCCCGCACGAAGGACATTTCATCCCTGCTGCATCCAATTTAACAACCTCCCTGTATATATTCCTCTTACTTTTCTTATATCCTTTATGGATAAAGAAGAGGTCAAAAACATTGCGCTTTTTAACTCTGCTTCCAGAGTCTCTATGACGCGAACAACTTCCTGCGATGATTGCATTCCGGCTTTTAGGAATACGGATGCGAGACCTGCAGCAGTAGCACCCAGCATTATTCCTTTAAAGATATCAAGTCCATTCCTGACGCCACCTGATGCTATTACTGGAACTCCAACGTTGCAATATATTACGGACATTGGTGACGGTATCCCCCAGTTCCAGAATGTTTTTCCGACATTAGCCTTTTCCTGATCATTATTTTCCATTCCCCTGTAAAATTCAACAGCTGAAAAGGAAGTTCCAGATCTTCCACCGGTGTCTATTGCCTGTACTCCCGCCTTTGCGAATTCCATGGCGTCATAACGAGAAAAGCCTGCCCCCGTTTCTTTTGTTATCACCTTGTATTTTTTTGTCAGGCCAGAAAGCCTTGACAATATTCCTCTAGAGTTTCTGTCACCTTCGGGCTGTGCCATCTCCTGCACGAAGTTGAAGTGAATTGCAAGAGCATGGCCCTTCACAAGAGAAAAAGCATATTCAATATCCTCATCACTTAAACCCTTCTTCTTTTGTTCAATCAGTTGAGGCGCTCCAATATTTGCAATTCTAAGGGGGATATCATAATCTCCAACTATTGAATATGAGTCTTCCACCGCTCTGTTATCTATTGCAGCTCTTTCAGATCCAACTCCCATCCCTATCTTTTTTTCTGCGGCTGCTATTGCAAGGTTTTCATTTATCTTCTTGGTATCAGGATGGCCCCCTGTCATGGAGGAGATGATTATTGGCAGCGAAAGTTCTCTTCCGAGAAAATTGATACTTGTATCTATTTCATCATAATTTACCTCAGGCATAGATTTTTGCATTATTTCAATATCATCCCAGTAATTGTAGTTGTGCCTAACATCCTCTTCTGCTATAATCCTTATATGGTCTATTTTTCTTTTTTCAATACTCAATGTATCACCGTTCCTATAGTATCTTCATCATTCAGCACTTTCTTAAGTCTGTCAGGATAGAGTCCATTTATTATTACTACTCTTTTTGTATATGGCAGCATAAGCTTTATCTTTTCTATTTTTCCAGTCATAGAACCGGTGGCATCCTTCCCTCTATCTCTTATATCTATCTCCGAGATTTTAATATCCCTAAAGAACTTAGCATTGGAATATTCCTTAGGATCTGATGAATATAATCCATCAACATCTGTTAAAAATATAATTTCTTCAGGTTTGTATCTCTTAGCAAGATCAAGTGCTATTTCATCGCCTGAAATAATTCTATAATTTCCATTCTGTATTATAATATCACCGTACATAATAGGTGAGAATGAATTTTTAATTATTTCATCCAGCAATTCAAAATTAGGACCATTATTTGAATAGATGGAATGAGTGGGTATTGAAATACCCCTAAATCCATCGGATGCAAGTGAATCTGATACAATTGAATTTAATGCGAGAACATCATTTATTACAACGGTAATCTCAAACTCCTTTCCTCTGACTTTACCTGGAATGGAAAGATTATATTCCATTGCTCTAATGTGGCCAAAGGAGCCTGCCCCGTGAATAAGGAAAAGCGGTTCAGGATAGTTTCCAAGTATCTTGGATATTTTTTTTATTAAATCATGATTTGCGGACCTGTAACTATCCTTTTTTGTTATTACGCTTCCTCCCAGTTTGATTATCTTCACGCGATAATATTATTCTCTATTAAATAAATTCTTTGAAAATTTTTTGAGAAAATGAAGATAGATAATTGCAATGGAAGAATGTTTATGCTCGAATAAATTTACCTGATATGCCTATGGACATTTCACTTTTCAGGTTTATAAGAAATTTGCCGGAGGATAACATAAATTTTGCTTCCAGCGGTATGAAGGGGATAAATCCAGAAGGTTATGGAATGGAAAATGATGAAGATCTTATCTCAAAAATTTATGGGACTAAGCCAGAAAATGTTATTCTCACTCCATCCGGAACATTTGCTTCATTTTTCACCCTCTTTTACCTCAGAAAGAAAATAAGAAAAATGATTACAATTGCACCAGAATATCCAGTTTTTCATTACCAGGCAAAAGAGTTAGGGTATGATATAATAATAGAAAATAGGTTGAGTGACGATGGGATTGAGTTATCGCCATGGGATGTGGAAGAGAATACTCTGTATTTTCTGAGTAATCCTAACAATCCATCCGGTCAGCTCTGGAGTGAAGAAAGTCTCAGATCAATTGCCAGGGAGACGGAAGGGAATGATTCTTATTTAATTGTGGATGATACTTTTTCATTTTTTACTTCTTCTTTTACTAAGAAAATGGACATAGG
>JAVRLO010000083.1:0-4240 GCA_031961395.1 Thermoplasmatales archaeon I-plasma
CTCTAAAATTACAGGTAAATTCCGTCCATTAAGCTATGTTGCAATATTCAAAAGAATAAGGGAAATACCTGTAGAAATGATGATGAATGAAATAAACAAAAATGTTGGAGATAATATAACTGTGATAATAGATTCAAGTGGTTTTAAAATAACAGAAAGAGGAGATTGGTTAAGCTCAAAATGGAAAGAAAAGAGGAGGGGATGGATAAAGGTTCATGTAGCAATAGATAAGGATACTATGAATGTTGTATCATTCAATGTTACAAAAGAAAATAGATCAGACAAAAAAGAATTCAAGAAAGTGTTGGATCCAGTAATTGGAAAAATAACAAAAGTGTATGGTGATAAAGGATACGATAGTAGGAGAATTTCAATTATCTCGCTAATAACAATGTAACACCAGTAATATTGCCAAGAAAGAATGCAATAACAAGATCAAAAGGATCACCAGCAAGAGCAAAGGTACTAAAAGAATTCATAAAATGGGTTTAGAGAATTGGAAAGAATCTGTTGAAAACGGTAAAAGATGGAGGGTAGAAATATTCTTTTCTGCCCTGAAAAGAGTGATGGGAGAAGTAATAAGAGCAAAAAAGACAATATATCAATTCCAAGAAGCGGTATTAAAGATCTTTTGTTACTTTGTACTAAGAAAATACACGGTGGTGAATTAAAAATGATTAACCTAACAATTATAGTTGGGTGCATAACTTTTTATACTTATCATCCAAAAATTTTAAAATCCAGTTTTTTGCAAATGTTAATGATTTAAAAAATTCGTAGAATGATTTTGCTATTATGAACTTCATATGTTCTAATGATCCAATGAACGAAGTTGATAATATTCTCTTTATGCTTTTCCAGATGTATTCAATAGGATTTAAATCTGGAGAATATGGTGATAAAAATAAAAGATCTATATTCAATGAATTTGCGAATTCAATTGTCTTCTTTGATCTATGTGTAGTGAAATTGTCCAATATTGCTATGATTTTCTTATCACCATTGCGTTTCCTTATGTCTAATAGAAAATCCTGAAAATCTTTTATTTTTGATTGATCTTTGAAATCAATTACATTTATACCATTTATTGAGTAAAACCCAAATGAATTTTACCCTGGATCTATCTGTATTTTTGAATTTCTCAGGTTTAAAAAATGACCAAACTGGTACAATATTTGATGTTGTTTGAAGTGAAGATTCATCAATAAAACGAATTATTGCATTGTTAATATTCTTCTCACTTAGTTTTTTTAGATCTTCCTCAGCATTATTTGGTCTTCTAAAATCATGCTGATATGGTTTTGAGTAGTGCATACCAAATTTTTTCAATAAATTTCTTACGTGCTTAATGTTATAATCAACACCAAATTTGTCTTTTATCAATTTCTGTATTTCAGTAGTGGTCCAATCATCTCTTTTCTTTAACATTTCTATCAGCTCTTCTTTTTGATCTTCTGTCAATTTTGATGGCCTTCTTCCTCCAAATTTTGGTATTAATCCTTCAAATTCATTTTTGTTCCAGGCATCCTGCCAGTAATATCCTACCATCTTTGTTACACCTACCATTTTTGTTGCTTCCTCCACAGAATATCCCCTGTACCTGTACAATATAAAATATAGTCTCTTTAAAACTCTTACATCTTTTTCTATTGACTTTATTCTCTTTTCTATTTCTCCAATTGGAACACTTTTGTTTATTTTACTCTCCTCTTTTCTGGCCATAATAAAAGATATTAAATAATAGTATAAAAAGTTTTGCGTTTAACTATAATTAAGGAAAATGGGATTACTTGATGCGACAAAAGAACTTTTTTCATAGGAGTCAAGGATTTCAGGACACTACAACGCCCCGGTTCAATTAAAAAACTTTATATAATATTAAGTCATAAGTTTAATTATGTCTTTAGATCCAAAAGTAAAAAAACTTTTAGAGTTGATACCGGCTTTAACTATAAATAAAATTTCAGTAGAAGAATCAAGAAAAATGTTTAAACAGCTAGGTCCTTCTGCACCGAAAATTGATGTGGGCAAAGTTGAAGATATAAATATTCCCGGAAGTGAGACAAACATAAATGCAAGAGTCTATTTTCCAAAAATCAAAGGTCCTTATGGAGTTTTAGTGTATTTCCATGGTGGAGGCTTTGTATTGGGCGATATAGAGACACACGATCCTTTATGTAGGGAAATTACTAATGCTTGTAATTGTGTTGTGGTTTCTGTAGATTATAGATTGGCACCTGAACATAAGTTTCCAGCAGCAGTTGTGGATGCTTATGATGCTACAAAATGGGTTTATGAAAATTTAGAAAAGTTCGATGGAAAGATGGGTGTGGCTGTGGGTGGTGATAGTGCAGGAGGGAATTTAGCAGCTGTAGTCTCTGTTTTGTCAAAGGGGAAAATTAATCTTAAATATCAAATATTAGCTTATCCTGTTGTAAGTATAGATTTCGCCACAAGATCACTCATTGAATATTCAGAAGGGTTATTCTTAACTCAGAATGATATGGAATGGTTTGGTTCTCAATATTTACGGAGCCCTGCTGATTTATTAGATATAAGATATTCTCCAATTTTATATCCAGATTTAAGTGGTCTTCCTCCAGCATTAGTAATTACTGGTGAATATGATCCTTTAAGAGATCAAGGTGAAGCTTATGCAAATAAATTATTACAAGCAGGTGTAACAGTTACAAGTGTAAGGTTTAATAATGTTATTCATGGCTTTCTTTCATTTTTCCCGTTGATAGAACAAGGAAAACATGCAATAGGATTAATAGGTTCTGTTTTAAGAAGTTCATTTTATAATCAACTTTAAGCCTTAATCTAAAGTTCTTTGAACTTTGTATTAATTTTTTTATGTCCCCATTACAAATCTATTTTTTTCTCTTTAATGTTTCTAACTGCACAAAAGGCTAATATTTTAAACCTTAACTCCGATTTGTAGGGAATATATCCAATCCAATTTTCTCGTTTATCATTTTCACCTTGTTTGGTATTTCAGTGATTATACTTTTGTCTTCACCCTCTATTATGTATACTGTGGAAAATTCCTCAAGAATATCTATCGGAGACACCTTGTTTAATAACCCTCCTTTTCTTAGCATATTTTGTATTTTACAGTAGCCGTAAAGTGAGAGAAAGGATATAAAGAGGTGCCCAAATACTGATTCATCATCTTGTAGGTACATTATATCCGATCTTAATACATTCTTTGAAATGTCAAAATGCTTTTCAACAACATCCCTGCTCTTGTAGGTAGAATATATCCAAGAACAATCCCTATTAATGTTTGATACAAGTAGAATCCTCCCTGCCTTCTTTATTCTTTCATGGAACTCCTCTTCATCAATAGCTTTATCGTCAAGCATCTTGAATAGGGTTTTCTCCTCTTCTTTTTTCAATTCACTATCCTCATATAGGTATAGGAAGAAAACGCTCCATCTTTTCTTTGAGCATTTTATTAGCCTGTCATGGTAAAAGAAATGGCCCTCTAAAGATCTCTTTACTTTATCATATAGAAAACTATTCCTCCTTGCAGGTATTATGAATTTTAAGCCAGAGTTATATAGATACTTCACATTCTCCTCTGAGAAAAAACCCCTATCAAGAATGAATGTTATTCCATTAATATTTATGTCCTCTATTGTGTTTTTCAATGTTTCAACATCCCTTATGCTTCCTGGAACTATTCTCATCATTGATGGTAGATTGGAATCGATTGAAGAAAGAAGAAGCAGTTCAACCTGAGGAATATACAACTTATCTCTGTTGTATCCTGGTTCAGCAATGTTTATAGATGATCTTGTGAATATCACTGTAACATCATATGCAAATTGTTCAGATTTGTTCATTAGTGAATGGAATACAGAATTCTGTGCTATCCTGTCAGCACCTATCTCCCTTAGAAGGGATGAAAGGTGCTTTGGTTCCAGGTTCGGTTTTATTCCAAGAGGGTTGTAAAGCTGTTCCCATTTCAATCTTACCCTCTTGAGTGGAATGTATCCGTATATTCTCACAAGGGAAAGTGCATAAATGTCTTCCCATTGTTCAAAGTTATCCTTCAATATTGGTATTAGATCCTCCATTGCTTTGTTGAGTAGAATAGCATCACCATATCTCCTGACACTCCTTGAAATTATGCTCCATTTAATCCTTAACTTCTCATTTTTTACGTAACATGTTCAGATCGATCTCAAGTTCGTCCACAAGTTCTCTTGCTTTCTTTGGTATCTCCCCCATT
>JAVRLO010000084.1:0-4218 GCA_031961395.1 Thermoplasmatales archaeon I-plasma
TTTTACTATGGAAAAAATTTCTTTTTATTTTGAAAGGCTAAGCTGGCATGTAGTTTTGAAAGGGCATTTAGCACATTTTCCAGGATTGTTATGATTTCTATGAGGATTGTTATTGTTCCTTATATCTGTAACTCTCTCAATTACCATTCTCCTGATTTCATCATTATTCTTTACTTTAAACGATCTATTTTTATATTCAAGAAAACCGTATGGAACTTCTCCAAATTCTTCTTCTATAATTATAAAATATGCGCCCAACTGTAGCAGATGACCCATCTCCGGTTTTTCCCTTGATGAACTTTTATATTCGATTGGTACGTATTTATTTCTGACTTTCATAATTCTGTCCGGTTTTCCTGTAATCATGTATTCCCAAGATATAAGCGGTTTTTCTCTGGAACTCAGGTCATCGTATATAATTTCACCCTTAAGAGATCCACTTTTTTTCAGAGAGGAGCGCAATATACCTTTTATGAGAATTGAAATTAATATTGCAACTAAAAGATAGACAATAATAATGCTAATATTAAAACACCAGCTAATAAAACTATAAGATATGTAAGTGATCTATTTACTTTTCTGGTTATATTGATCCTTTTTCCATGTTCCAGATGCCTTGAAGTACCTTCTTCTAGACGCTTACTTTCTCTTTCACCAATTTTAGCGCCATTTTTAACCAGATAGTGATACATGCTGCAGAATTCGTACTGACTTAGTTCAGAAGCTCTTACAATTTTATCACTTTTCATATTATCCGAAGTAGCCTAAATCCTCTTTCCTTTCTTCTGGCTGGTTCTCAACTATTTTATTTGTAATTTCTTCAATTTCTTTCACTTTCTCGTCAAGCTCTTTTGTATCAATCTTTATATCAAGATATTCAAGTAGAATTTTAGTAACTTGTTTGGCAGACTTTGGATCAGAAAAATATCCTGAAGTTTCGCCCATAAGGCATAGACCGGGTATATTAAATAGTTCATAACCTAGGCCCAGAAATAAACCGGCTCCACCAACTATTCCGCCCCCTGGTTCACTCTTAGAAAAGATTACCCCGAGCTTTTCCACTTTATCCTTTAATCTTTCATCTGTATATGAACCAAGTACCCTTGGTAATTCTACAAGTTTTCCGATCTGGTAACCACCAAGAGTGATAATTTCTTTAACATCAAGATCCCCGCATATTTCGAGAACTCTGTAAGTAATTTCATATTGCCCCTGAGAAGTTAACCCTTGAAAATCTCCTGTAAATATTAGAATGTCTCCACCCTTTCTTTTCTTATAGTATACTTCATTCCTGACCAGCTTCGCCCTTGCATCATTGCCAATAAGAACCTGTGGAGGCAGATGATAGGAGAATACGTCTATAAATTTCTTTGCCTTCATTTTATCTATGAGATAATCAGCAGTAATTTTTCCAACATTACCAATACCAGGTAATCCTACTATGAGGGTAGCATTTTTAGGTTTTACTTCATCTAATAATTTTACTATTACGCTTTCCATTTCCATCACTTTTTTCCATATAATAATTTTATTCTGTATTTACCATATTTGTCTTCAGGAGAAAATCTTGGTGGTAAACTTGAAAATGTCTGCCCGCCACACTTAGGGCAAATATCTTCCAGTGTGTACAACCCACATTTAAAGCATTTCTTTATCAAACTTTTCATCTATTCCTTCACCGGCCCTTCCCCATATCCACCAAGCTTTTTTACAGTATTTATAATACTCTCGGCAGACTTTCTCATCTTTTCTTCAGCAGATTTCATATCTTCTGCATATGATACTATCCTGTATTTAGGGGCACCTGCGTAGGAAATTTCAATGCCATCTTGCTTACCGGCCGATAGTGCCTTCTTTATTATTTCAATACCATCGCCAGCGTTAGTCTGGATTTGTATTATTCCAGAGACCTTCACCTCTGGCGGTTTCAAGTTCTCACGGGCATAATCAGCTATAATTTTCGCCCACGGGTAATCGGGCAGTTGCTTAAGAAATTGTTCGGGATAAGAAGTTGCAATATCCAGAGCATATGCCAGAGATCCAAATTTTTCATCAAGGATATCAGCAACTTTATCAACCTGAGGAAAACCTTTCTGTTGCGATGCGAGATTTTCTAGAATTTTCTTGGCTCTTTGCTCGTTTTTCCATTCCTTTAGCTTTTCCCTCTTTTGATGGTCATTAACTTTCCTTAAGGAAAGATCGAATTTGTTTCTGTTCGGGTTAGCTTCCACTACCTTGCATACAATTCTCTGGCCTTCTCTCACATAATCCCTAATATATTTTATCCAGCCGGATGAGATTTCTGAAATATGAATAAATCCTTCTTTATTTTCGTATTCATCCAGAGTACACACTACACCAAAGTCCCTTACATTCTTTACGGTGCA
The DNA here is from genome assembly GCA_031961395.1 of Thermoplasmatales archaeon I-plasma. Lineage (GTDB taxonomy): Archaea > Thermoplasmatota > Thermoplasmata > Thermoplasmatales > JAGDXO01. The sequence continues at coordinate 2,388 of JAVRLO010000084.1, forward strand.
TACTACTAAATCTCCAACCTCTGGATCTTTCTTTTTCATTTAAATTCTCCAGTAATTTCCCCATTAACTACTATCTTTCCACCTGTTGGCTTTGCTATTGTGGTGTTGCAGACGAGGCATTTTACTTCTGTGGATGCCCTTATGTATGTGATTGTCTCAGACCCACAGTCAGGACATTTAATCTTTACAAATGACTTTTCAAGACCTTTGACTTCCTTAAATGTCATTGTTCAGCCTCCGTAAGCTCGAATTTCTTAGCTCTCCAGGTCGGAGAATGATAGGATTTCTTGCATTCAGTGCATCTGTACCTTATGTTTATTCTCTTGGTAGGCTTCTCTCTCCCTTCGTAAACTGGCCTCGGGAAACCACCATAACCTGATGTCGTCCTTCTAAATCTTCTCTGTCCTTTCCTCATTTCACTGGCTTTCTTCTTTTTTACCCTTTCAATTTCTTGTAACGTATGCCTTTTACAGTACGGGCAATATCTCATTACTTTTCTCGGAAGTTTCAATTATATCACCGAAGATTCATAGGGCATTTTAAATGCATATTTAAGCATTTATAACAATGAAAGAGGACTGATAAAAATTATGAACATGTATAATATACAGAGGTTTGTGTTAGATGAGGTACCTCAAAAACTTGATTTATTAGAGATAGAAAAGGAAATCTCAAAGAAATGGAATGACAAAAACATCATTGACAAATCTTTTGAAAAAAATAAAGGGGGCCCTGCATTTTCATTTCTGGAAGGACCACCAACAGCAAATGGGCCTCCTCACATCGGTCATGCTGAGACCAGGACGATGAAAGATTTATTCTTACGCTATAAAACTATGAAAGGTTTTTACATTAACCCTAGAATTGCTGGTTGGGATTGTCATGGTCTTCCTGTAGAAATAGAAGTAGAGAAGTCACTGAAATTAAAAAATAAAAAAGAAATAGAGGAAATGGGAATAGAACAATTCAATAAGCTGTGCAAGGAAAGCGTATTTAAATATGTCAAGGAATGGGAAGAAGTATCTAGAAGGCTAGGTTACTGGGTTAACTATCAGGATGCTTATATTACTATGGATGATAAATACATAGAAAGTGAATGGTGGGCCTTGAAGGAACTATATAACAAAGGTCTCCTTTTTAAAGATTTTAGAATATCGCCTTATTGTCCGAGATGCGGGACTACTTTAAGCTCTCACGAAGTTGCTCAAGGGTATAAGGAAATCGAAGATTATTCTATATATGTAAAGTTCAAGATAAAAAATAAAGATGAATATTTCTTAGTTTGGACTACAACACCCTGGACTCTCCCTGCAAATACATTTCTGGCAGTCAATCCTGATTTTACTTATTTGTTAATAGAGTATAAAGAGGAAAAGATGTGGGTAGTTGAGGAAAGAGTCCCTCACATAGTCAAGGATTACAAGATTCTTGATAAGAAAAAGGGAACTGAATTAGCAGGAATTGAATATGAGCAGCTAATTCCTTTTCTTAAAATTAAAAAAGGATTGTACGTGGTTGCTGAAAAATTTGTGACAAATGAAGATGGTTCCGGGATTGTGCATATAGCACCGGCCTTCGGAGCGGACGACTATAAAGTCATGAAAGAGGAGAATGGTGAACTATATGTTACAGTCAACGAAGAAGGTAAGATTGACCTGGAATCACCCTGGAAAGGTATGGATACTTCTACGGCCAGTGAAGAAATATTAAAATATCTCAAAGAAAGAAACAAGATATTTAAGAGAGAGAAGGCAAAACATTCATATCCTTTCTGCTGGAGATGTGATACAAGGCTCATTTATTATCCGATTGAGTCATGGTATATTGGAGT
>JAVRLO010000085.1:0-4121 GCA_031961395.1 Thermoplasmatales archaeon I-plasma
AAATTAAAAACCTGGAATTTAATCAGGATATTAGTGAAATCAATTGAAAGAAGACATTCATTTCTATAGGTCTCTTCCTTATATATTTTCCTTGGACATTAAACTTAATTATCCGATGTTCGTTTCTGATCCAAATGATTCTGGTGAAATGGACTTAGCCCTGATTGGTAGGGACAATGACAAATGGTTCCTTTTTTCAAATAACCCTTACGGGGACAAAAGAATGGTAGGGATTAGCGACCATAGTCTTTATCAAGAAAATAATAGAAATGGAATAGCAAATAATTCTATGGTCGAGCAATTTACTCCAACTCAACTGGACAAATATTTAACACAGTTTGCCAATTTTAAAGGTACTATTTTACAGCACGAGTCTATATTAAAACCGCAAGGTTTTACTTTATTTATTGAAACAATAGAGGCTTCGCGGCCCAATGTTGAAGAATTGATTATTCAAATGAAAGATATTTTAAACATAACATACAGCATTCAAGAGATAAAACAGGGAAAATCAGATATTCCAATATGTATAAAACACCTAAAAGAGAGTAAACTATTTAATGAAATGGAACTAATAAAAACGGTCTGGAAAATGAGAAGAAGAGAACTTGTAAATAATGTTGCTGGAATTTTTCAAAATAAAGGTTTTTTCAGACCAAAATATTTTGACAGTACTTCTGCAAATTTAATAGCAAATATATATGGGGATAAAATAAAAGGTTCATCTAATTACATAGATTTTGGAAATTTCAATGACGAAAGGATAGTGGAGTTTGAAGTCTTATCCTACTGGTTCGGTGATTTTTTCAGAAACGTTATTAAGAGGTATATGGGTTCATTTTATTATTGGTCGTACAGTCAAGGTAACGGTTACCTTGAAAACTATTTTATAATAAATGGAGAGATGAAAAACTATTTTCTTTCTGGATTATTATCACACTGGAAGGAATCAGTAAGACTGAACCATCATAATTCAATAGAATATATAAAAAAATTAAATGAATTAATTTGACTTTTTAAAAGAATCCCTTTTTCTTTGTGTAGAAATTATTTGCTTCAAATGCGTTTATTTCCCACGTAGGCCCAAGAGAACCTGCAACCTGCATAAGATGCTCCAGAGAATCGACGTTCCATACGCATAATGCGTGGTTCTTCCCTTTAGCGAGGTCAACTGATTGAAGTTCTAGACCCTGAGGAAGTTTCTTTGCCTTTGCCATATCTGTAACTTTTTTCGCAAAATCCATTACCTGGTTGGCTTGCTCGTCCTTCCAAGTGTGAATTACCACGACTGTTGTCATAATATAAATAATAATTATTCCTATAAAAGTTTTAATAAAAAAAATTTTAAAAATCAGATTTACTTTTGGATTTTCTTATTATTTTCCATCATACAGGTTGAAAGTTCCTGTACCAATGATAGCATTGCACCCATTTCAGGGGTTCTTACTGTATTCAAAAGTTCCATTAGCCCAAGCTTTGTCTTCCTCCTGGATGATACGCTCATTACTTCTTCTGCTTTTGGAGCACAAGAAGCTAAAGCCTCTAACAGTGGAATTAACTTCTCTATCTCTACCTTATCTAGGAGAGTCAAGAGTTTTTCTATATCACCCTTTTTCATCATCTTGGTCAATGGTTCCAAAACTTTCACAGCCATTGTGATCAAATCAAATATTTCCATTTTTGTTGCGTAATTGAATATATTATCAAACTCTTCTGCAAATCCGTCAACCATTCCGATGATGCCGCTTTCCTGTAGTTTCTCTATAGCGTCGATTGTGGGCTGGAGACTGTCAAGTCTGCTCTCGATTTTATTAAGTTTTTCATAAACGTCTTCAATCGTGACCATAGTTTAAACCCTCCCTCTTAATATTGTGGCATAATAATACTTCTCATATATTGAATGGAGCACCTTGTAAATTCTCCCTCTTCCCATCATAGTACAATCATTGAATACATAAGCTGGATCCTTCAGTTTCTTCCCAAAATCGCAATATGCATCCCAGCCGTAAGATCCACCTTCCATTACACACATTGCAACCGGGTTAAAAGGAAGCGTTAGATAACTACCTATAATATCATTTGCAATGAAGGTAGCAGCACTATCTGCTTCGAAATGCGTAAACGCACCTGCCATTCCCATTCCCAATGTTGGAGAAACGACATCTCCTATGGCGTATATATCATCATACTTTGAATTCCTAAAATTGTTATAGTTTGAATCAGCCCATCCTACCTTTGATTTCAGATCATCGTTGCTTGTAACGAAATCAGGTGCCGTCTGTATAGGTGAAACGATTGCAAGATCATATTTTATTGATTCGTTATTTTGTCCAACCAATTCGTGCTTCACTGGATCTGCATAAACTGGCAAGAACTTATAATGCCCATTAATTTTCATTTCATTCATCCAGTCACCTAGAGGATCAGCTATGTTAGCCCCGAACATTTCGAACTGTCTTCCCACTGGATGGGCCACTGTTATTTCTACATTGTCCCTGAGTCCCTTGTTCTTAAAGTATTCGTGCAGCATCATTGAAAACTCCCACGGAACAGGAGGGCATTTATATATTGGACTTGCAACTGATATTACAATTTTTCCTTTCTTGAATTTAGATATTGCATTTCTCAGCTTCAGGGCTGAGGGCATGTTCCAAAAATGATAAGTGTCTTCGTACCCCTTCAGTTTTGAGTCATTTAATTGAACCCCAGGCGACAGTACAAGTATATCATACTTGAACTGTCCGTTGTTTGTGTAAACCGTTCTGTTTGCTGCGTCTACTTTGGTTACTTCAGCTTTCACAGGTTTTACATTTTCCCTTTCCATATATGTGAAGTCCTTTGACACCTGTTCTTCAGTCCTATTCCCAATAGCAACATAGGTGAAAGAAGGCTGAAATTCCACTCTACCAAGTTTGTCCAATACAGTAATATTTACCTGATCCTTAGGCAGCATTTTGGAAAGACGACCTGCCAACAGGCCCCCTCCAGCGTTCCCTCCTACAATAACTATGTTTTTAGAGGTCATATATATCATTGGTTAATTCCAAATAAGTATTAATAGATTCACGAAATAATTAAAAATTTAATGATATAAATTACGAAGAATTTATTTCTTGAATAAGAGAGAAGTTTTTTTAGCAAATTCCTGGTTAGCAAATTCATGATTTACCATTAAAACATGAAAAATGTTTTGAACATATTTTCGATATTAAAATATGGAAAATATGCTAAACAAATCAATAATTGTCATAACTGGCGGGGCAAGTGGAATCGGTCTATCTACAGCATTAGCCGTTAAGAAAAATGGTGGTCTACCTATAGTTTTTGATGTTAATCCTGCCGGGATAATGAAAGAGAACGGAATTACAGCAATTAAGGTTGATGTCTCAAAGGAAAAAGAAGTCGAAGACGCTTTCAGGCTTGTTGAAGAGAAGTATGGGCTAGTTTATGGATTGGTCAATAATGCAGCAATGTCGCCTTCACCCGAACCAGCCGATAATATTTCAAGGGAGGTGCTTCTGAATACTTTCGCTGTTAATGTATTTGGCGCATTTTACTGCACAAAGTATGCAGTCAGGCAAATGCTTAATCTCGGTAGAGGTTCCGTAGTTAATATATCATCAGTAATCGGAAAAGTAGGATCAAAAAATACCTCTATATACGCATCTAGCAAGGCTGCCTTGATTGGAATGACTAAATCAGATGCCATAACCTATGCTTCCAGAAATATAAGATTCAATGCAGTGCTCCCAGGTTATGTGATGACCCCGCTAATAAAAAATAATGCGGATAGGTCAGGAAATGCGGAAAATTACTATTCAACATTAAAATCACTTCATCCAGTCGGCCGTTTGGCAGATCCAAATGAGATAGCCGAAATAATCTTATTTTTGCTTTCTGAAAATTCTTCATTCATTACTGGCAGCGAGATAGTAATCGATGGAGGTTACACATCCGTTTGAATACGAAACATCTAGCTCTCTGAAATGATATTAATAAAATTACAGGATGATAAGTGACGTTTTAAGGCAACATACACGTAAAATACATATTATCATTTTATATGTTAATGAGAAATGGATAACTTAAGAATTCTAGTGGAACAGCTTAATTCCATCCGA
>JAVRLO010000086.1:0-3840 GCA_031961395.1 Thermoplasmatales archaeon I-plasma
AATGTTGATAAAATAGTCACAGAGTTGTTATCACAGGACCGTCCTCTCTAAGATAAATAGTATGCTCTGTCTGTGATACCATTTCACCTTTATTTTCTTTAAGTACCTGATAAAAGTACAGATATTTTTTCTTTTCTGATTCTTTAAGTATTTCTTCATAATTGCTGAAATGCCTTGACAAGTCCCTAGTTGAAAAAGGTAACCCCCTCGAAAATTTATGGATCTCCTTTAGGTATTCAGGAGCTTCATTTTTCAGAGACAGCATAATGTTACCAAACTCTAGACCCCTGACCCTCCCCCTTCCGGTTGTAGCAAATGGCTCAATTGCGAAAGCCATACCGGGATAAAGACGAACTCTAGAACCGTCATCATAATTGGGAAATGATGTACCCGCGTGCAAAATATACTTTTCGAGGGCATGACCGGTTAGATTATAAACTGGATTAAATCCATATTTTTTAATAGTCGTCTCTATCTCTCTTCCAATTTCACCCGTTGTTACCCCTATACTTACCTTCTTTATAGCTGCATATAAAGCATCTTCCGATGCTTTTATCAGATTATTCCAGTTATTTGTACTAACTTCCTTTGTGACTGCAGTATCAGCAATATAACCATTTATCTCGGCGCCAAGGTCAAATTTTACCAGATCTCCCTGGTGGAATACGGCGTCGTAGCCAGGTGAAGGAGTAAAGTGAGCAGCTTCGTTGTTCAAAGAAAGATTAACGGGGAATGCTATTTGAGCGCCGGACTTTCTTATCATATCTTCAACATAATCTGCCACATCAAGCAATTTCACATTCTCTTCTATCATCTTATATCCTTCTTTTCTGGCAGCAGAAGCTATTTTCCCAGCAGCAAGATAGTCATCAAAATCCATTTTCAGCACCCCTAATTTCTCTAAGGGTAATTGATCCTTCCCTTATCAATGTCTTGGTTGTATAATCGTAAATTGTTGTGGGAAGGCCGTTTAGCTTACCTCCATCAACGTATAATGATATTCTATTCCCGAACTGTGCGATTATTTCCTTTAGTTCTGAGGATAGCTTAAATCCTCTTATGTTTGCCCCTATGAGAGTTATTGGACCTACCTGTCTGGCAACTTCTCTCACAAGGTTGTTAGAAGATATCCTGGCTGCAATTTTTTTATTTACGACCCAGTGCCCTTCCGTCTTAGCCTGCAAAATCAATGTCAGAGGACCTGGCATCAATTTTTTCACAATGTTTTTAGATGCATCATCTAGAATACAGTACCGCTGGAGATCTCTTAACCCGTAAAAGCCTATGGGACTGGCTGTATTCATTTTCATGTTTTTCAGAGCGTATACTTCATCGAATAGATTCTTATTGGATATTGGAGCTGCTATTGCATAAAGTGTTTCCGTTGGTAAAACAACCGGGCCGTTAATTATGTGCTCAGTAATTTTTGGAATGTTTTTCATTTCGGCCTTTATAATATGCACTCTTATGTATTCTCTATAATTATAAAAAATAATTGAATACCTTTTTTAAAAATCATATATGAAAGAATAGGACTAATCCATTTAGTATATATTGTATAGCGAAGCCCGCAACCAATACACCAAAAACTCTTGTAAGAGCTCTAGCCCCTTTTTCCTTTATTATGTCGTAGATTATGGAACTCGATGCAAATAAGATGTAGGTTACTACCGATACAAGAATGATGCTTATTATGACATATACCCAATTATAATCATGCATCAATATAATTACTAAAGAAATAGCTCCCGGACCAGCGAGCAATGGAGTCCCCAGTGGAACAATACCCATATCCTTCCCCTGTTCATTCTGGGAGCTTTTTTTCTTGCTGCCAGCTGGTTTATCTCCTTCCGTTACCATCTCAACGCTGCTCAGCAAAATTAAAATTCCACCTGCTATTTCTAATGCTGCAATTGATATTCCAAAGTAAAGAAGTATATAATAACCTAAAAATGCAAAAAATACTAAGATAAGTAAACTTGTCAAGGATGCATCATTAACAATCCTTCTCCTTTCGACATTGGATGCATTTCTAGCATAACCAATGAACATAATCATGGCTGCAAATGGGTCCACAACTACGAACAGTGGAATAAAAATGTGTAAAAATGTCGTTAATTGATCCATATTCCTATGCAATAATTTCCTATATATATTTTTGATTGTAATTTTATTTTCTATTTTATAATTAAATTTATATGCATAATATTATTTAATTTTTTCATAGCCTTAATTTTCTAATTTCTTACATGTTTAAAAGGAGAACTTTTTTAATTTAAAATAAAAATAAAAAAAATTATTTTTTAGAAAATTGGAGTGCTATGAGTGAACCCACTAATACGATTGCTAAATTTACCATCAGAGCTAAGAATCCAATGAATATTGATCCAAAGACATTATTAATTGGTAGAGGCGTCGTTGTCCATACGCCGAATTTGTTAGCTATTTCCATCCAAAATAGTCCTGATGCAAGCCCTGTAAGCAAACCCATTATCAGTGCATATTTATTAAGCTTGTCTTTTATTAATCCCAGGAATAATGAAGGTAACGTTTGAAGAATAATGATTTCACCAAGCAATTGTAATTGTACTGAATAACTCAGCGCGAAAAGAAATACAAATCATATTTGGGACAAAATTATTCATGGAGTCCCTTTAGTTTCATTTCATCTTCCGGGGTTAGCCTTATCTCCCTCACGTGAAGTGTGAGGGGATACCCACTGAGGAATTTTAATACCTTATCCTTATCCTCCATGCGTAGTATTATCACACCTCTCAGGAGTTTCCTGTGTGGTATGTCCTCCAGTAAGCCATGCCTGTGATGCCTGTACTTTCCATTCCACGAAAAAGAATCCTGTCCATAGAACTCCTGCATGAACTTGTATACCTCGTTGTGATCTGTTTTTTCGAGAAACTGGAATAGTATCATAATTCCATTCATTATGTGTAATATTCCGTATAATTGTATAAACATGATTGCAATACATACCTGTGCTGAAAAGAACCGCGAATGATCTGAAGGATCTTGTGAAATCTGTCAGGGATCGATCCTTCCAATACAGCAGCAGGGATTCAATGAAAAGGAACTGGTCAGACTACGATAGGGCACAGGTTAATGAGATAGCAGATGTGCTGGAAAGCATGCGTGATATGGTGAATATGGCATCTTCCAGGATAAAAGAAAAAAGAGGGGTCCGGGAAGGCCTCCGGTATCCAGCAGCGACATAGTAAAGGTCATGCTCATGCTAGCATATTTTGAAATGTCAAACCGAATAGCAGAGGGATTCCTTAGATTGTTCGGCGAGAAGCTTGGCATATCCTCTTCCTTTTCCTACAAGACCATTGAGAGAAGATACGATCCTGAAAGATCAAAGAAGCTCCTGGATCAGGTTCTTTTCATAATGAATGAATTCGGCATTGCATCTGAGAATATATTCTCCACAGATGGTACAGGAGATCCTGCAACCATGAAGATCAACTACGAGTCTAAGAGGAGCCAGCAAAGACTGGAGAGATCCAAGAACCATGATAAGAGAAAAAAGGAATCTGATACCTTTCCACATTCATGGAAAAACATGACTTCCAGTATTCAGTGTTCGCCACAGGTGTGCACACAAAGATCATCGCAGGATTCCAATCATCCGATGAACATACCATGGGTTAACTTTCATACTTTCCTGGTATAATGGAAGATACTGCAAGGATGTGCCCTGGCTTGGGGGAGATGTTGAAAGATGCATTCTATGCAAACAGGAAGATCTACTCAATAATGGAATCACACCAGATCATGTGATACTTCACGCCAAAGACAAATGCAGGTTTCTGATCTAGTGATGTTTCA
>JAVRLO010000087.1:0-3793 GCA_031961395.1 Thermoplasmatales archaeon I-plasma
GAGAATATTTCAATAAAAGGTATACAGTCCAACATTTACAAAAGAGTAAAGGAGATGGCGAGAGAGACAGGAAAGACTATAGGAGAAATAACTAATGAATCTTACAAGATATTCATTTCAGCTGCAAACGAAACCAAAGCAGCTGGGCAGGAATTTATTAAAGGTATAAAGGAAACACAGATGACAATTATAGAGAATATTTCAACAGTTGAAATTACGGGGGAAGATATAAAGAGCAACGGAAAGAATGTGATATTTAGAAATATAAATAGTCTGATAATAAAGGATATTAATAAGGAAGATTTCGATAAATACGTAGCGTCAATAGTTAGCGTTAAGCATCTTGAAGTCCCGAAATCGATTCCGAAGATGATGGTCCTCGAAAGATCTAAATTTATAGATGAATTAAAATTCAATTAATTCTTCCGAAATATTATTTTAATTAAGAGTAATTAAGGTTAGTGTATGACCCAATAATATTGTACCTAATGCTTATATTGGTTGCATCCATAGTCGCAGGAATTATAGGCGCTTTAGGTGGGTTAGGTGGTGGAGTTCTCATTGTTCCTTTTCTTTCTCTTTATTTCAAGGTTCCAATATCCCTTGCTATAGGAGCTTCAATAGTTTCTGTTATTGCAACGTCCAGCGGGTCTGCTGCAGCATATGTTAGAGATAGAATCTCTAATATAAGAATAGGTACGTTTCTTGTTCTTTTTACTACTACGGGCGCTATAGTTGGGGCTTTTCTGGAACATGTGATCCCCGAGCAAGTCTTATTTATTATATTCGGATTAGTATTAATAATATCTATAATACCGCTCATAAGAAAAATAGGAGAGGAAGTCCCTTCCCACGTTAATAATGCACCTATCGCGAAAAAATTATCACTGAATTCTGAATACCACGATGCTGTTCTTAAAAAAGATATAAAATATAACGTGACCGGAGTTAAATCTGGATCAGCAATGATGTTTATGGCCGGGGTAATATCCGGTCTGTTAGGTATCGGCTCCGGAGCATTTAAAGTACTGGCAATGGACCTTGCAATGAAACTTCCAATAAAGGTATCTACAACTACTTCTAATTTTATGATTGGGGTCACTGCTGCAGCGAGTGCAGGAATATACTTCTTCACCGGAGATGTTAATCCTTTTATTGCAGCCCCTGTTGCAATAGGAGTCCTCCTAGGGGCTATAATGGGAACAAAAATACTTGTCAAAATAAGAAGCTCCTCTGTTAGAAAAATATTTGCTATTATAATATTGATTGTTGGTCTTGAAATGCTTCTGAGAGGTATGGGGGTGGCAGTTTGAGCAATAATGATCAAAAGAATAAAAAGGAGGAAGAAGCACTTGCATCAAAAATATTGGTCGCATATCTAATCTGGAGTGTTATTATATCTATCTCCATAATAATTATTGGCGTCCTGGAGTATTTGATAACAGGTAACACTGGTTACGGTCAACACCCTCTATCTCAGTTGATTACCGCCCATGGAAATAGCGTCAATGCATTTCCTTATTATTTAAATAACATAATAACTGGTGTAACTGAATTTAAATCATTTGCAATTATTCAACTAGGGGTCTTAATCCTGCTATTAACACCTTTTGCAAGAATATTCCTTCAAATTTTCATCTTTGCTATGGAAAGGGATAGAGCATTTGTTGCAATAGCCACAACAGTCTTCATAATACTTATGATATCCCTCTATATGATAAGGTTCATCAAATAATCCCTTTCTTTAGCTGAAATTATATTTTTTTTATCTTTTTCAGGGAATGATTTGATTTTGACTTTAAGCACTGCATCATGTATAGTACTATTTCATAAGTTATTTGTTCATCATCTGAAACTATGATTTTAATTGACTTGGGTTCATTTAATCTTCAAAATTATTCTTCCGTCCTTTTTGTCGTAGTCTTCAATTGCCTTTGCATAATTTTCTAGACTGTATTCTCTCCAGATCTTGCTATTCATTTTATTTTTATTAGCTATTTCGACAAGTTCCTTGAGTTCCATCCTTGTACCACCAGTAGCTCCAATGATCGATCTTTCCCCTGTATAAAGGTAAGCAATGTTTAAATCTCCATGAATTCCTGTAAAAGTACCGAATGTAACTAGTCTCCCCCCTGTATCTAAATATTCTATGTATTTATTCCAAAAGTCAGACCCTAGAGAATTTAGTATAACATCAACTTTTTCTCCTGACCAGGCTTTTCCGCCAAGTTCTTTAAGCCATTCTTTTCTTGATACGTAAAAAACTTGGGCTCCTAAATATCTTGCAATCATTAGAGCAAAAATTCCCGTATTCCCAGATGCCCCTACGACTAGAATACGTTCATCTTTCTTAAGATTTGCAAGTTTAAGAGCATGATAGGATGTAAGTCCTCCTACAGGAAGAGAAACTGCATCTTCAAAACTCATACTATCCGGAATTCTGATAAGATGCTCTTCATCCGTTGAAAAATATTCAGAAAATCCTCCATTTGTAGTGACCCCTATAATACCTCCATTCCTACAGATTTCCTCTCTTCCCTCCCTGCATCTATCACAAACTCCGTCAAACACACGGGGATATATAATGACTCTATCCCCTTCTGAGAATTTATTGGATTTTCCAGGATTTTTTACTGTGCCTACAAATTCCGCGCCTGGTATATGCGGATAAGGGTTAAGTTTGTAGTTCGTTTTACCCTTTATAGTATTAATGTCCACAGGGTTAAGACCAGCATATTCTACTTTAATTATTATTCCGTCTTTTGGCTCATCGACATCTTCAATCCTGGTGTTATCCAATCCTCCAGGCTCTCTAATGACAACAGCTTTCATGATCAATTGATTTTTTTCCCATATACAGATATTATGCTTCTCATCCCAAGACCTGTATAGAATTTGTGAGCAACCAGATTTTCAGTAGGGAACTCAACTGTAAGGACAGAGCATCCCTTCTTCTTCTCTTTTTCAACTATAGCATCTATTAATTTCCTTCCAAGACCTCCTTTCCTAAATTCTGGGAGAACATATAGTTCTGTAATTCTAACTTCCTTTAAAGGCTCATAAAAAATCCTATCGTTCACATCAGCCATAATTATTCCTACAATTTTATTTCCACTTTCTGCAATCATTGCGTCTCTGGTCTCTAGCTTTATTGCACTTCTAAGATATGAAACCACAGACTCTTCGAGTTTTTCATTCAGGGAAAAAAGTGGATCGTGTTCTGAATTGAATTTCTTCAACCTCACAACTAAGTCAGCTGCATCTTTAACATCTTCTTCTTTAATTTCTCTTATCTTAACTTCCATCGTCATTTCACCATCACCTCTATCAATTCGTCTTTCATGAGTTTTTCTATCATCTTTCTATTTTTAGATATAATCTCCCTTGCTCTTTCAAGGAAATCATTCTTTGACATTTTAATTCTGGCAAAATTCTCTTTGACAGCGCTGTCAGCTATCGTTGCTGCAACCCTTGGAAAAACTTCCCAATCTTCCATTGTCGGGATTATGTAATCGGGGGATAGCCCCCTTTCTGCAGCAAAATCTGCTAGTTCCTGGGATGCCTTCACAATCATATTCTCGTTAATTTTTCTTGTTCTTGAATCTAGACTTCCCCTAAAAACTCCGGGGAATACAAGACTATTATTAACCTGATTCGGGAAATCAGATCTTCCAGTCGCTACGATCTCCGCTCCATTTTCTTTGGCTTCCTTAGGCCAGATCTCAGGAACAGGGTTTGCTAATGCAAATACTATTGCTCTCTTATTCATCTTTCTTATCCACTCGCCTTTTAT
>JAVRLO010000088.1:0-3707 GCA_031961395.1 Thermoplasmatales archaeon I-plasma
CTGCAATTTTAATGCCTTCAGATATGATGTTTAAAAGAACTGAGCTGGCCTTAAGCGATGAAACGAATAGCTGCCTAAAGCTTTCTTCATCCAACTTTTCTACCTCTGAAAATAAATCTTCATAGCTTATAGTATCAAGTAATGATATATTCAATTTATAATATTTTTCTACGTAATTTTTGATTATTTTTGATTCAGAAGGTACTAGCAAGCCAGATTTTACCATATCCTTCACCGTTTGATATAAATTAGATCGTGAAGTTTTAATGTATTTTGATAATTGCGTAACAGTCATTGATTTGTTTTTCAAAAGTAATGTGATGATTAATATTTTCGTCTCATTCCTGTACGCATCTAGAAGCAATTTTATCGTTTTTCCCTTGCAATTGCTGGGATCTTGCATTAACTGATGATTTATATATAAGATATAAATCTACCTATAAGGATAACTTATATGACTCAAGAAAACCATACACTTTGGTCAATAAAAAATTTCAAAATGCTGATCATTCATGCAGGAATAGGAAGGTATGGATTTTCTTCTTTTGATCTGGTGATCATATGGGTAGTACTATTTTTGACACACTCCCCATTTCTTTCAGGACTTGCTGATGGAATGTTGTCTTTTCCTCTGTTTTTAAGCTTTTTTGTGGGAGCCTATATTGATAGAACATCAAAAAAGAAGCAATTAGCTATACTATCTGCATTTGCAAGAGCTATTTCTATGTTGATGATTTTCATTGGGATAATTCTTCGAAACGAATTTTTAATTATATTATTCATATTTTTTTCAGCGTTTCTAATAGGATTCACTTCTGATATGCTAAATTCTATTAGAGCCTCATGGACGAAGGAATTTCTGGACCAGAGACTTTATAAAGCTGGTACTTCAGCACAAAGTTCTGTATACTCTGCAGCAGAGGGGGCAGGATACATTTCTGCTGGAATATTAATAAACTTTGGATTAGCTGGTTCCTTCTTAGCGCTTTTCTTGGTATTTAGTATCTCAATTATTCCGTTAATAATGATTACAAATCTAAAGAAAGTAGATATTGAAGATGAAAAGATACTTTTAAAAGTAAAAGAAGGGATGCAATTTATCAAATCAAATACTGCGCTTTCACAGATAATGCTGATATCTTTTATAGGAAATTTCGTCTTCGGTATGGCCGGAGTAATATTAGTAGTGCTTGTTCAGATGCACTTTCATATGCCCTCATTCTATGTTTCCTTAATTTTTGGTTCTTTACTCCTTGGAATAGTTTTTGGATCTATGCTTGCCCGCAGCATTTCGGGCAGGTTAGGTACAATATTTCTCTTCACATTTCTGGTCATAGGATTTTCTTTAGTTTCAGTTTACTTTATAAATATAATAATGCTCATACTTGTCCCAGCTTTCATAATTGGTGTTGCTATTGGGATTGTGAACGTTGCCGCAGGTTCAGCATTACTGAAGATTATTCCACAGGACCTGATGGCTAGGGTCGAAGGAGCATTCAGCACGTTTAGCGTGGGAGTTGTTGCATTTTCCGGAATGATCGGAGGTATGATAGTGCAGCTGGTAGGTTACAGTTACAGTTTTATTCTTTTGGGTGCTGTAATTGTTGTTATCTCTCCCCTTTCAGTTATTTTTAAAAGCTTGAAAGTGTTGGTTATTTGACTTCTTTATTTAACGGATAAAATTCAAGCGAAAGTAATTGTTAGAAAATTGAGAAGAAAGCATGAAAAAGAGATATAAACTATGATTTTAAATTATTAAGATAAATGTGTAAAATCAAGAAGCAAAATGATTCAGGTTCCATTTGCTAAAATATCTTTTTATCTTTACATAGTGCTGACAACTATATCTCTGGCTTCCGTCATATTCCTCAACTTTTGGTAACCTATTTCTCTGGATCTAGTTCTCAATCCACAGTCAGGATTAATCCTAAGTTGTTCAGGCTCCAAAAATTTTAGGGCATATTTTATACGACTGGCAATTAATTCTGTTGTTTCAACTTCATTTATGTGAACATCTGTTACACCCAGTCCCAGACCTATTTTTCTTGATGTTGTCTCAGTAACTTCCTTAAATTTTTTGACATCATAAAATCCTATTCTCTCGCCTTCAATACTCATTGAATCCCTGTTTGCAAACTCCAGGTTATAAAAATCAATGTTCATTTCAGGGATAATGTTGAACAGGAGACCATAATCTTTACTATAGCATACGTGCAGGTGTGCTTCAACTCCACTTATGTTCTTCAACGATTCATTTATTGAATCTTTTACTATATCCATCTCAGACGGATGCGTGGTTGTGGCAGGTTCATCTATTTGAATCTGTAATTTTGAATCACCCCATATACTTTTGATTTCTCTTATCTCCTCGTTGATTATTTTACCGAATTCCATAGAAAGCTCATATCTATTCCCATAATATTCATTGAA
Organism: Thermoplasmatales archaeon I-plasma; assembly: GCA_031961395.1. Lineage (GTDB taxonomy): Archaea > Thermoplasmatota > Thermoplasmata > Thermoplasmatales > JAGDXO01. The sequence goes on from JAVRLO010000088.1 coordinate 2,431, forward strand.
TGACCAGTCCATTAGAGTATAAGGGCCTGTAATAGGAATCTTCACATTGCTCTTTTTAAGTTCCTTTAGTAATCTTATCTCCTCTGCATGAAAACTTCTCTTCCGGCCCAATTTTCCAACTACACTTCCCTTGTTATAATACTTATTGTCAAATGATCTTACAGGGCCATAAACTGTTATACCATTCATTCTGGAAACGGGATGTTCATACATTTCCCATCTGAACATTTCGCCACCAACGCCTATGTTGTCCAGCCCTGCTTTTTCAAATATTTCAATGGTCTCCTTTGTCGCTTGGGTAGCAAGTTTATTCAATTCATTTTCATCAAGCGATCTGAACCTTCTTGAAAGGTATTCCGGTTTTCTAAACGAACCTATCTCCTGAGTTAATAATATCTTTTTACTCATGCTACAACACCTCCCATCAAATTTAATTTCATATCCGCTGTCTTTCTTGGAAGGAAATCAAAATAATTATTATGGGTAATTAAAACGTCAGGAAAATCCATAACAAGAGAGTTTAGTTTTTTATGAATTTCATCATCAACACGCGTCGTGCTGGAATCAATTACAGGAAAACCGGGGAGATTACAATATTTTGCTGATTTGTAAACATCATTAGTTATTATTGAAAACAGGGAAAGATCTCCTGGACTTTCTAAATTATATTTTTCAGGTAACCTCAAGAAAACTTTTTCTTTAAATGAATTATATATTTCAAGTTCAACCGGGCCTTCTTCGTAAAAAAATACATAATTACTCTTTCCCTTCTTAATTATCTCTGAGTAAATGTCAAGAATTTTTTCAGAAAAATCTTTCCAATTTAGTTTAGATTCTGAAAGCTTAAAAAATGTTCCAATACCAGGAAGAAATGTTACGTAGCCTGAGTTATCTGGAACATAGTATGCAGGATAAGGAAGATCGTATTCTTGAGGCTCTTTATTTTCATACAAATCATCTATCCCTTTAATTTCATTAACTAAAGGCATTCTGTAAAACGTGTTAGTTTCGTAAAATCTTGTTAGTGGTCCCACCTCAATGCCTTTAATACTAGATGCCAAGGGTCTGAAAATGTCGTGCCAATTAAATAATGGATCTGTAAAATAGTCAATTTTATTGCCCTTTACCAAGTTATAAAATTCATTTTTTTCTTCCTGTATCAACTTCGACAGATCATTAGTATTAAAAAGTCTCCTTTCCCATCTGCCTATTGATATTCTAAGTCTCTCACTTCTCGGATATATTCCATATACTAATTTTCTAATATTCATTTAATC
>JAVRLO010000089.1:0-3649 GCA_031961395.1 Thermoplasmatales archaeon I-plasma
CCCAACCTCTTTATGGTCGGTATCATCATCTGATTCCATAATAACACATCCTTTACATATAGACAGTAAGTTATTCGGAATGGGTATATTACTTTTTCTAATGTTAAATAGATAAAATGGAATTTTTTCACATTTATAGAATATAATTGGGATATTTTTAAGAAAAATAAAACAAGAATGAAAATATTTATATTAATCTTTTACAATATGGTATTATGAGGGTTATAGTTTTGGGTGGTATGGGACTTACTGGTAGGTGTGCGGTTTATGACCTAATGGGAAACGAAAAAATTGATGAAATAACAGTGGCAGATATTAATAAGAGTGTCGATTTCCCCGATAAAAGGGTAAAATATATCAAATTAGATGTGTCTGACCACGAAAATCTTGTAAAGGTCCTTAAAGGGAATGATGTTGTAATAAATGCGGTACAATATTATCATAACGTAGCTATAATGAAAGCATCCCTGGAAGCTGGAGTTCATTATCTTGACCTAGGGGGATTATATTATGTGACTCTTGAACAGTTAAAACTGGATCAGGAATTCAAGGACAAGGGCCTACTAGCAATTGCGGGAATGGGAGCACAACCTGGTATATCCAACCTGATGGTAAGTTATGCATCAAGCAAATTAGATAAAATTGATAAAGTGCTGATAAAGGATGGCTGGGCAGATAAGACGAACTATTCAAAACTTTTTTTTACCTGGTCGCCCAGTACTCTATTTGATGAGTTTACTTTAACAGCAATACATTATGATAATGGATATATTCAGAGCGAGCCATTCTCAGCCAGTGAAGAGTATGATTTTGGATGGGAGGTTGGAAAGGCAAAAATATTCAGGACAGTTCATTCAGAACTTGCGACAATTCCAACAAGTCTAGCTGAAAAGGGGGTAAAATACGTAGAATGGAGAGAGGGCAGCGCCGATATTGAAAAATTAAAGTTCCTTAGTGATATTGGGTTTGGTAAAACGGAGAAATTGAATGTAAACGGAACAGAAATAGTGCCAAGAGAGTTCCTGTTTAATTTACTTAAATCTCAGGGAATGCTGCTACCACCTGAAAATATACAGATCAAGGATTATGAAGTTACTGTTGTGGAAGCTTATGGGACAGATGATGGAAAAGACAAATTTGTCAAAGTTTCTGCTTATTTTAAATATGATGAAAAGTGGAAAGTTTCTGCTTCCCAAAAAGAAGTAGGGGTTCCAGCTTCTATAGTTGCACAGATGATAATGAATGGCACTATAAAGGGTAAGGGAGTAAAGCCAGCAGAACAGATAGTGCCAAGCAAGCAATTCTTCAGCGAACTTGCAAAGAGGGATATAAAAATCAAAGCAGAAGAGAGATATGATATCAACTGAGGCGTATGATTAATATTCCTAGTGCGATTCTGAACGAGACAAATTTGAAATCAGAGCTTTTGGTTGTAAGGAATCTGTCAGTTGATTTCGAAACATTCGATAAAAGAATAGAGGTACTGAAAAATGTAAGTTTAAAAGTAGAAAAGGGGGAGATTGTAACTATAGTTGGTGAGAGTGGGTCTGGAAAATCAACTCTTGCTCAGGCAATTTTAGGCGTTTTGGATTCCCCACCCGCATTCATTAAGAGCGGAGAAATATATCTTGAGGGAAACAGAATATACCCTAGAAGTGATAAAAAATTTAACTTCAGAGGAAAAGGAATTAATATGGTTTTTCAGGAACCATTGGTTTCTCTTAATCCAGTTTATACCATAAGAAAACAGCTGTTGGAATCAGCTCAAATTGGAGGAATTCCTGAAAAAGATGGCCAAAGGGAGAAAATAATCAGGAATACTCTGAACGAACTTATGATAAGAGATGTAGATAGGGTATTGAACAGTTACCCACATCAGCTTTCGGGAGGAATGAGACAGCGAGCGGCCATTGCAATGGCTATAATTCAGAGACCAAAACTTATCATTTTAGACGAGCCTACTACAGGCCTTGATCTTATAGTACAAAGGAAAATAATGAACCTTTTACTAAATCTCAGGAGGGAGATAAATTCTAGCCTTCTTATAATAACTCATGATCTGGCCGTAGCAGCTAATATGGCAGATAGAATATACGTTATGTACGCGGGTAGAATTGTCGAGTCAGGAACGAAAGGGGATATTATAAAAGATCCTCTTCATCCATATTCACTGATGCTTAGGGATTCAGTTCCCACAGGATATAAAGAATCAGGGCCATTAAAGGTAACTGAGGGATCACCACCAGATATGTCATCTCTTCCACCAGGATGTGCTTTCAACCCCAGGTGCCCTAAGGCCATGGATATCTGTCGCTCTAAAGTCCCACCTTTAAAAAATATCGGAGATATCAGGGAGGTGGCTTGCTGGCTATATGAAGAATAATAAAATACTCACAGTTGAAAATTTAAAAGTTCAATTTTTAAATAGAGAGAAACTAAAATTCTCGGCCAGGAAATCTGGAAAATGGAAAATAGTCTTGGATAGCATCAGTTTCTCCATAAATGAGAATGAGACGTTTGGAATAGTTGGGGAGACAGGTTCCGGTAAATCAACTTTAGCCAGGACACTTATGGGGATCTATAAACCTGTGGAAGGCAGGGTAACTTTTATGGGTAAGGAAATCAATTTCAAGAAAAAAGATGATCTGATATTTCTGCGAAAGAACATAGGGATAGTATTCCAGGATCCAGTAGGGAGCCTAAATCCTAGGTTGAGAATAAGAGAGATAATCAGGGAGGGTTTATTCACTGATGTTAAACTTTCGAAAACAGAACAAAATTCCAGAATAGAAGAAGTATCTGATTTAGTAGGACTTGCTCGCAGTAAGCTGGATGCTTATCCAAATGAAATAAGTGGCGGTGAAAAGCAGAGAGTTAGTCTTGCTAGAGCATTGGTTAACAATAAAAAAATTCTTATTCTTGATGAACCGACAAGTTCTCTCGATGTTTCTATACAAGCACAGATACTTAATCTTTTAAGGAAACTTAGAGATGAACTCTCTATAACTTACATTTTTATTACCCATGATTTTAATGTTATCAGATATATGTGCGATAGGATAGGGGTACTATATTATGGTCAAATCCTAGAAATTAGCTCAGTTCACGATATATACGAAAATCCATTACACCCTTATTCTTCTGACCTAATGAACGCTAACATTACTCTGGATACCGTTGACAAATTTGATTCTCAGTATGAGGTTGGTGAACCCTCAAGGTCGGGATGTATCTATTTAAATTCCTGTTCTAGGAAATTCGAAAAGTGCAATGTAGTTCCCCCAAGCTTTGACATCAATGGTAGGATAGTGAAATGTTGGCTGTATGAGAATGATACAAAATTACATGATAATGTATCATTAAAACAATAATTTCCTTCCGGTAAATTTTTAAAATTATATATTATTTTGCTTTATTGTAATTATAGATAGGCGGCAAATAAATTTTATTTTAAGTATTGCCCGTTATAAAACTCGCAACTTTCAAAATGAGATCAGAATCAAATAAATAGCTTCTAATACCATAATTAGCTAATTAAAAAGCCTTGGTTCTTATTTGGTAATTATGTTCAAATGGATAATATAATACATATTATATATTATAAAGCACATTATTATTAAGCCCACTTCCTTATCTTATAATATCTGTT
>JAVRLO010000090.1:0-3642 GCA_031961395.1 Thermoplasmatales archaeon I-plasma
TGGTATTATTACAGTAATATCAGTTATAGTAATTGATATAGTAATTTCATTATCAGCTGATTATATGATATTAAGAAAAATAATAAAGCCTGATAACGTTTGGAAAACTACAAGCATATTGGAAGGAAGAGGGGCAGTTGGTATAATTATTGCAACTTATTCTCTATCAAGGTCTTTTATAACTCCATCCACCTATTCTATTATCATCCTGGCAACAATATTGATCTCTATTGTCACTTCATCACTTATCAAATTTAGGAGTTCTACGAGTGGAATAGAGACCTCCTCTCTCTAAAATTTCTCAGATAGAAGTAATGTCCATTGTATTCTGCGCGCACTATTTTCTCTTCCTGGATAAGTTGATTTATAATTTCTTCCCCCTTTGAGTAACGAGATAGAAAATCATCCATAAGATCGTCTCTTATAGGATGAACTGATGTTATGGAAAGAAGATCCTTTACAAAATCCCCCGTTGAATAAAATACCCCTGACTCAGCCTCGGTTAAGAACTCAACTTTATCAACATATTTTGAGAATTCCTGGTAAGCTAGATTAAGAACTTCTGCTCTGGCCGGTACTGCCCATTTTTCAGGCGTCGGTCTTATAGGAACAGAAATATATGATTCGTTAGGCTTAACCATATTTAAGAAAGATGCTATTTTAGGTATCTCTTCTTTGTAGTCAATACCATCAACCATCATAGTCTCAGTAATTATCTTGCCTTTGAATTCTTGAATTAAGGATAGTATACCCTGCTTAATATCTTCATAATTTAGCTCCCTATGAGGTCTGTTAATTTTATACCACACATCGTTGGAAAAAGCATCTATCTTTAAGGATATTAAATCAAAATTCATGAGTTCTTCTCTTACATCCTCTTTGTAAACTAATGAAGAATTAGTTATTATTGCGACAGGTATTCCAATACTCTTTATCATAATCGCTTCTTTTCCGAGATTTAAATCTAGGGTGGGTTCACCATCCGGAACAAATGTAATGTAGTCTATTCTATCAAGTCCTACCTCATCAACTTTAGATTTGACACTTGAAAAAATTTCGTCGGGAGAATAATATGCCTTCCTTTTCATACTGTAGTTTTCAGTTGATCCTAGTTGACAATATACACATCCGTAAGAACATATTTTGTTGGGTATGTTATTTATCCCCAGACTTCTCCCGAGCCTTCTAGAAGGAACTGGGCCAAAAGCTAGATCCATTATCACGACATAATAATAACAAAGAAATAGTTTTAGCTACAAGGAAAGGGAAATCATTTTAATAGTTAAGCTTCAGTATAGACCTCTTAATACATTTTATAAGAAAAGAAGATGTTTATTGCAGAGAAAAAGGGAATTAATCACGAGATTTTTTTTAGAAAACAATTAAATATGAATAAAAAGGTACTAAAATTTTAATGAAATTATTGATTTCCACCCGTAACCTTATTCATTATCCTTATTATATCATCAAAATCTTCACTTAGTCTATTGATCTCTTGTTCACTTAATTTTTCAAAAAGTTTACTGAAATTTTTATTGAACGAATCACGCATAGTATTATATTTTTCCTTTCCCTTATCTGTAGTTGATACCAATATTGTCCTTCTGTCTTTCCCTCTTGTCCTTGTGACCAATCCTTTTGATTCCAGTGAATCAACCGTGAACGTAATCAGAGTATTAGAAAATCCAGTTAATTCGGAAAGTTTTCCTAGAGTCATTTCTTTCTCACTATTAATTTTGAGAAACACGACTGCATCAGTTAGGCTCATCTCTCTGTCATCCATAGCAGCATATTTATGTATTAGCGCCATCATTTTCTTTACTTTGAAATATTTATCAATTAATTCATTTACTTTCATCGTGAACCTCCGCTACCTCTAATTTTTTCTCAGGTGTACCATGTTCTTCATGTACATAACGTTCACCCATTAGAGCTGAAAATATGGCACCTAATATAGATAGTGCTAATGCAATGTAGATCGAATAGGAAAGACCTACCATAAATGATGGTCCTATAACCTTAGGGAAAAATGTGTTTGATTCAAGAGCAGCCAGGGTTGAAGGAGATAGTGTGGAAAGAAGTTGAGCAGGTATTACTGACATTGGGTTAACACCAAGGAAGGCACCGAAAAGTGCTCCTGATGGGGGTATAGCAGATAGGATTTTAGCTAGCTGATAAGGTACTCCTATGGCTAATGAGCTCGAGATCATCGCTGAAGGGAGTTTTTGTGAGAACACTGTGATAGTTATAGAAAAAAATATAGCCATCGAAATAGTCGCTGAAACGTTATTTATGGTCATCCTCATTCCATTAGCTGAAGCTCTGTCTTTAGAGGCAACTGCATTCATTATTGCAGTAGTATTCGGTGCAGCGAACAATCCTCCTCCGACTCCTATTAGAAACATTATCAGCTCAAATGGAACTACATTAAAGTTGTAAGGGAGCAGTGTTAGCAGGAATAGACCAATAGATGTTACAATCATACCACTTGTTGCAAATATTCTAGCTCCGTATTTATCAGTTAATGCGCCTCCGATTGGCCCAAATATAACCATTCCTAGAAGAAATGGCAGCATGTATATACCAGCCCAAAATGGTGTCTGAGTATAAGAAAAGCCGTGGAGTGGAAGATAGATACCCTGTAACCATATTATAACGAGGAACATTACAGCCCCTCTCCCTAATGATGACAGAAGTAAACTCAGATTTCCATAAGCAAATGGCCTTATTTTAAATAAAGATAAATTGAATAGAGGCCCCTTTACTCTTCTTTCAATTATTACAAATAATATAAGGAATAATACTCCGAAAATAAATGATAAAATTACAAAAGGAGAGCCCCAACCCATCTGGGATTTTCCATATGGCTCTAATGTGTATGTAAATCCTAGGGATATGAGTATAAGAGAGAGGGCTAAAGTAATGTTGCCCCATAAATCCATATGAACCTTCTGCTTTTCAGCTGTTTCTTTAAGCTTAAATATAGACCAAATTGTTCCAGCAATAGCAAAAGGAATATTTACTATGAAAACAAGATGCCAGTCGTATCCTGACAAAAATCCACCGAGAATTAATCCCAATAATGATCCGACTATAAATGAAATCTGATTTATACCCATAGCTTTTCCTCTTTCGTTAAATGGAAATGCATCCGTGAGGAGAGCGGTACTGTTAACCATCAAAAATCCTGCGCCGACTGCCTGAATCATCCTAAAAATAATAAGTAGCAATGCACCTTTGTTTCCTGAATCTCCTGGTACTATAGACAAAAGCACTGATGCAATAGTGAAAATTATAAACCCCCAGGTGTACATCCTGGCTCTTCCATGAAGATCAGAAATTCTACCAAAGGTTACAAGTATTGAAGCTAAAACAATGCTGTAACCCATAAGTATCCACAGCAAGTATATGAATTCACCTGAAGCAAAGGGATTAATATTAAGCCCTCTGAAAATACTCGGCAGAGTTATCATTACTATGTTCATATTTATTGATGCCATCAATGACCCTAGCATAGTATTAGTAAGTACAGTGTTTTTGTATTGCATTATCACGTAAGGTAATTTTTGTATAAATATTTTAGTTATAAAGTTGTGTAACGTGACTTTACATCAGAGTTATCTTCTTAATGATGGAGAATTA
>JAVRLO010000091.1:0-3604 GCA_031961395.1 Thermoplasmatales archaeon I-plasma
ACAAAAGGAAAAAATTGTCGATAATAACATATGGTAGCATGGTTCCGACAGTTCAAAGTGTAGTTTCAAAGAATAATGTGGATGCAGACGTTATAGATCTCAGGACTCTTCTTCCACTGGATATCAATACAATAATAGAATCAGTAAAGAAAAATGGGAGGGTTGTCATAATACACGAAGCCCCAAGAACTCTAGGTTTAGGTGCTGAAATATCTGTATTAATAAGTGAAAGGGCCATTGAATATCTTTATGCCCCAATAATGAGAGTCACCGGGCCTGACTTGCCTTTGTCTTATATAATGAGGAATTATACATACCGGATGAAAGGATAATTATGTCAGCTATAAGCAAAGTGCTTAATTATTGAGGTGAAAAATGTCAATTTTTAGGTTACCGGATATAGGTGAAGGGGTTCAAGAGGGAGAAATAGTTAAATGGAACGTAAAAGAGGGAGACTTTGTCAAAAAGGATGACATAATAGTTGAAATTATGACTTATAAGGTAACAGTTCAAATCCCATCACCAATAAATAGGCAGGTATTAGAAATATTCCACAGAGAAGGTGAGATTACTAAGGTTTGGGAACCCTTTATTGATATAGGAGGAGATGAACCTAAGAATGGAGAGGCTAAAATATCTGAAATAGAAGAAAAAAAGATTATGACCCAAGGGAGCGATTATGAAAAGAAGGAAGAAGTCAGAGTCCTAGCTCCTCCCGGAATAAGAAGAATGGTAGAGGAAAGAGGAATTGATCTAGGCAGAATAAAAGGATCAGGACCAAACGGCAGAATAACTATTTCAGATATTGAACATATTCCAGAAAAAGAACACATAATTGTAAAAGAGGAATATAGTCAGGTAGAAACATTTCAATCAGAAATAATTGAGATGAAAGGACTGAGGAGAATAATTTCTGAAAAAATGACTAAATCAAAAGCTACTATTCCCCACTACTCAGTAGCGGAGGAACCGGATTTAACGTCTCTAATTGAAATAAGGGAAAAACTGAAGAATAATGGTATAACGGTTTCCTTTACGCCTTTCTTTGTAAAAGCGACGGTCCTTGCGCTAAAAGAGTTTCCATACCTCAATGCTAGGTCTCTCGAAAATGGAAAATATGAATTGCTAAAGTATTATAATATTGGAATAGCAGTTGATACTGAGGATGGTCTTACCGTTGTTGTTATAAAAAAAGCGGATAGAAAATCTATATTGGAAATATCAAGGTAAATTTAGGATCTCGCCTCTAGAGAAAGGGAAGGGAAACTTAAATTGGAAGAGGTCAAAGATTCCACGTTCAAGATTACCAATGTTGGTTTAATCGGTGGTATATTTTCCACCCCAATTATAAACTATCCAGAGGTAGCAATTTTAGGCGTTCAAAGGATCAGGGAGATGCCTAACGGGAAATTTATGTATATAACATTATCTGCAGATCACAGACTGATAGATGGAGCCATGGTAGCCAGGTTCATTGTAAGGGTTAAAAGATATCTTGAAGTTCCTGTTACACTAATGGTGTGAAAATATGGAATATGATGCTATTGTCATAGGCGGAGGACCAGGTGGATACGCAACAGCAATTAGGCTAGGTCAATACGGAAAAAAGGCACTGTTAATAGAAGAAAACAAAATAGGAGGAGAATGCTTAAACTATGGCTGCATTCCTAGCAAGGCCTTAATTGAACTCGCAGATTCTTTAAACTATCTCCAGGAAATGCCTGGCGTTGAAATATCATTCAAAATAGATATGAAGAAATGGCAGGAATGGAAGTGGGGCATGATAAACAAGCTTACGTCAGGTGTAGAGAGGCTAGTAAAGAGTTATGGAGGGGAGGTAGTAAAGGGTAAAGGGTATATTGTGGACAGGAATACAGTCACAATCGATAATCAGGTTTACACCTCTAAAAATATAGTAATAGCAACAGGGTCAGTACCGATTAGAATTAAAGGTCTTGAATCCTCCATGTTCAACAGGGAAATACTTGATGTAGACCATATCCCGCAATCACTTGTAATAATAGGTGGAGGATACATAGGTGTTGAGTTAGGAACCGCTTTTAGAAAGCTAGGCTCAGAAGTTACTATTGTAGAGATGATGCCGAACATTCTCCCAGGTATAGACCAGGATCTTACAAGATATGTAGAGAGGAGGATATCCTCACTTGGAATAAAGACAATGACCTCAACTAAGGTGCAAGAGGTTACAAAGAATGGTAATTATACAGTAACTCTATCTGACGGTTCAAAAATTCAATCTGAAATGGTCGTTCTTTCTGTGGGTAGAGAGCCAAATACCAAAGGATTTGGGCTTGAAAACCTTAACCTCGAAATGGACGGAAAATTCATAAAAACTAATAGTAAGAAAGAGACAAGCGTTAAGGGAATATATGCTGTAGGTGACATTAGTGGACAACCACTTCTTGCGCACAAGGCATTCTATGATGCGATGATAGCTGCTGACAACATATCAGGATTTAACAATGAAATTGATTATAAGGCAATGCCATTTGTAATATATTCAGATCCAGAAATAGCAATAACTGGCGAAAGAACAGACAATTTTGTGAATGTCCCTCTCGCAACTAACGGAAGAGCTCTAGGAATGAATGCATCAAATGGTATATATAGGATTTATGTTGGAGACAAATTACTTGTGAAAGGAGGTGCTTTCGTCCTTCCAAGAGCTTCTGAGTTAATAAGTGAGATATCCCTTGCTGTTGAATCAGGCCTTACAAGCAAAGATATAGGGCTTACAATACATCCCCATCCAACTCTTTCCGAAGGCGTGCAGGAGTCTTCTGAAGCAACATATGGAAAATCACTCCATTACAAATCCAACCGTTGATCTCGATACTGTTGATTACCTTCAGGCACTGGAACTACAGAGAAAGCTAGTAAGAAAGGTCAGGGAAGGGGGAATTGGTGATATAATTTTAATATTAGATCATCCCCCCGTTTATACTGTAGGACGTGGAAAGAATGAAAAAACTACTCTGGAATAGATGTGGTAGAGACAGAAAGAGGAGGGGCGTCACCTTACACGGCCCTGGCCAGATCGTGACATATCCCATCATTGATCTTATCAAAAATAATATAAACGGTCCAAAAAAATATGTAGAGCTGATAGAAGATATTGTAATCAATTCTCTAAATATGTGTGGATATGAAGCAAAAGTAGGGGAAGAACCAGGTATATAGATAAACGGAAAAAAAGTGTGGGCAATAGGAATGGCGATTAAAGATGGTATTGCTTTCCACGGTATTTCTATAAACACTTCTCCAAAAGTGCTTGAAGGGTTTAGAAAAATAAGGGTTTGTGTTCTTGATCCTAGTGTTATGTATTATATTCACATAGAAAGAAAGGATTATGTAAATTATTTATTGCAAAATTTTCCTATTAAAATATACGGATTCCACCTTTAAGCCAGAGAATTTATTTACCTGAACTCCCCCTAATTTAACCCATAGATGTCATTTCCTTGAATAGGTCAACAATACTCTCAACCTTCTTTGGAACTGCTGCAAAGTATTCTGTACCGTTTTTCTCAACTATCCTCTCCATCTTTGATAGTTCAAAGAGGATCTCATTCACTGAGAACTT
>JAVRLO010000092.1:0-3570 GCA_031961395.1 Thermoplasmatales archaeon I-plasma
TTCTATCTGGCCCCTCAGTTAATATATTTTTAAATCCTTCTTTTGCGGATAAAAAAGCTATATCATCATTGTAGATCATTTCTGTATTCCTGAAAGTTCTTGGAACTATACCAAATATTTCCTTCTTCATAGTTTTGTCTTCGTTTACCTGGTCGGAGAATTCTTCTGGAGACCATATAGAACTCAGGCTGTGGTAGAAAGTTTCACCAGCAAGTTCTCCCCCTTTTCTGAAATATTCTTTGAAAACATCAACAACATCTTCTCTTTTGTTTATTAAATGTTCTAAAAGTATACCTGATATAGATATAGTTGCCTTGATTTTCTTATCAATTAAGGTTTGAGTTGCTGGTATGTAACATCTATCTGATACCCTGTTAATAATCTCCTCATTCTTTTCATCCCAAAAATAACTTTTATTTTTCCCTATGTCTAAGCTTCTAAACTCTCTGAGTCTCTTTGGCTGATGTGCTTCAAAAAAGAAAACAACTGATTTCATATTTTTCTATACACCTCCATGGTTCTCAGAGCTGCCTTTTCCCAGGTAAAGCTCATTGCTTCTATTTTCCCTCTTTTCCCCATCGTTTCTCTCAGAGGTCTGAAGTTTAGAATAGCTAATATGTAATCAGCCATTTTGTCGGTATCCCAAAAGTCGCATTTAAGTACATTAAACAGTGCTTCTCCTACACCTGTTGTTTTGCTTATGAGGGCTGGAGTGCCAGTTGACATGGATTCTAGAACAGTCATTCCAAATGGTTCAGAAACCGCCGGTAAAACAAAAATATCGGCGTCTCTATAAATCTTAAGGGAGTATTCTTCGCTCACAAATCCAGTAAACTCGAAATAATTTTCCATATCGAGATTCTTTACGCTGTTCTTTATTTCATCTAACTGGTCACCGGTTCCGGCTACCATAAATATGACATCCTTTCTTCTCGTAATAACTTTACTTGCTGCCTCAACAAAAAATTTAGGCCCCTTTTGCGAGGTGACCCTTCCAAAATATAAAACAGTCTTTGTTGAATTGTAATTTTTGTCAGTGTTTGAATAAATAGTTGAGCTGACTCCGTTGTAAATTACATCTATCTTTGATTTATCTATTCCATAATCATTGACTATAATGTTTTTAGTGTAATTTGATACCGCAATAATTCTATCAGCTTCAATAAGTCCTTCCCTTTCTATATCCATTATTCTCTTCTGGGGATTGAAATTTCCTGATCTATCATATTCAGTACTGTGAACAGTTACTACGAGAGGAATACCGTACTCCTTTTTCAGTTCTACCCCTGCTTTATAGGTTATCCAGTCATGAGCATGAATTATCGAAGCATCGCCATTAAATTCTGATACTAACTTCATATTGTAGTCCTTAACAGTTTCGAAGAAATCTTTGTTATTGCCATATCCGCTATTCCCAGCATTTATCTTGATTCTTTTTACACAGAAAGGATAGCTACTCAGAAGGTTTGGGGAATCAGGGACGTAGATACTTATGTCGAACACTTTCGAAATAATGGAGAACAGATTTATTGTATGAATTCCAAGACCTCCGGCAAATGCAGGAGGTAATTCCCATCCGAGAACACTAATTTTCATTATTTTACCTAAGATCTTCTACAAAGGCTCTTACAATTTCTGCATAGCTCCACGCCTGTATCACACTCCCTCGTGGAATATCTGGAATAGAACCATCAAATATTTCCGGAATATAATCAAGACTCATAAGAACTCTAAAATAATTTGCTAGATGGTCTTTCCTTATTCCAGACCTCACAGAAGCAGTAATGTAAGGCCCTGCTAACCATGGCCAGATGGTTCCATTATGATATGCATTGTCTCTTGAACACTGGTCACCTTCATAAACAGCCACATATTTTTTATCACGCGGTGATAATGTTCTCAGCCCGAAGGGAGTGACCAGTTCCTTAATGGAGTCCATAAAAGGTCTTAAGTTAGTAAGTACAGGATAAGGTAATGAGAACGCAAATATCATATTGGGTCTTATAGATATATCATCTGGATCAGCGACATCTTTTATCCTGTTACCATCTACAAACTTCTCTAAGAATTTAGTCCTGACCTTTGCTATAACCTCATCATAATTTTCAGGTGGTTTAATGTTCAATTTATAGTAGAATTCCTTTATTGATGAAAGGGCGTTATACCAGAGTGCATTTATCTCAACCGGTTTTCCATTCCTTGGTGTTATGAATCTCCCTTCACATTTGGCATCCATCCACGTTCTCCCCTCTGGGACCGAAATTAGTGCATCCTCCATCTTTATGCCCTCAAAACCATTGGAATAATTGTTCATTATTTTATCAATGAAATTGATGCTAGATCTTAAAAATGAGATATCATTGCTATAATCCAGATATTTCTTCATAGCGTATATGAATAGAAGCGGAGAGTCAGCATTTACTATATCTCCTTTCTCACAGTTCTTGAATATACCATCATTGTATTTCTCCATAATTCTCTTGAGTACCCGCTTAGCCTGATCGAAACGCCCTCTTGTTAGCAATAGACCTGGGATAGCTATCAGAGTATCCCTTGACCATGCACCAAACCATGGATATCCTGCTATTATATTGTCCTGTAACAGGAAATAATTCAATATGCCTTGAGTCCTGTTGGGTATCTCTGAGTTATTAAAAGCTGGTGATAGAAATTTTATAAATGCATTTTTGCTTTTTGCAATATCTGTCTCTTTATATTCCATATAGAATTTCATTATTATTTCTTTTTCTTTTTCAAAATTATAGGTTCCGGGTCTGAAAAGATTTTCATAGAAGTCATAGCCTCTTTGTTTTTCTTCATTATATGTGAAATTCCTGTAAACATCCTTATTTATTCTGAAATACTCTCCATTGTTAGAAATAAGTTTCATGCTTCTTCCTCTGAATATAACTTCGTTTCCCTCAGTATTAACATCTATTCCTTCAATATCCTTATTAACATATCCTGCCTTCCTGAATGCCAGGAGAGGATTAAGTTCGAATTCATCTGGAACCGCTTCAGGGAAAGAATAGTTTATGTAAAGAGTGTTAACATTCGGATCCCATAATATATTTTTTTCGATGACAAGCTCGTTTATCCTGAATGTGAACATTGGGATTGGAAAGTCTTCGTAATTGTATAAATATCTGTAACCTGTCGGATGTATTATGTCACCAAAATAATTCGTGTCAAGGTAGAATTCTTCTCCATTGAATATCACTTTTTCCCACATTTTGGAGAGAAGAACATTTCTTGAAAAATCATTTTCCAGTGTAACATATAGGCCATGATAAGAGCGTGTATGAGCTTGTGATACTGTAGAAGATGAATAAAACCCATTTTTATTGACTATTAACCATTCCTTTAAATATTTCATATGTTACAGTAACTAATGGAATATCTAATTTTTGCTTTGATTCCTTTTTTAAAATATGAAAGAATTTTTGTATTTCTTCATTTTCTTTAGATATTATCATAACCCTGCTTTGTTGAATGAATGGACGAATGCTTTGTCTCTATCAATCCAGGTTTCTGAACCAGTTTTCTGTATGTTTTGCTATATTTTTACCT
>JAVRLO010000093.1:0-3559 GCA_031961395.1 Thermoplasmatales archaeon I-plasma
GAATGAAAAGAGTATCAAAAGAGGAATGCTTGATCAAATGACCGCTTCCTTTACCATATACTATGGAATCACATTCGTGCTTTCTTTCCTGATCTTCCATAACTATTCAATTGGATTGAATATATTATTCCCTTGAGGCGTGAAGATATCTGTATAACATAAATATCATTTTCTTCGTTCTGCTTCCTCCAGATCCCCACATGATTTCTTTTTTCAATATTGTGTACTTAGTTCCGCAACTTTTAATGAGAGCTTCCCCTTTCTTCAGGAGACCGTAATCTCCCTTCCCACTTAGATTAATTGCAAGTCTGCTTGTTTCAAGAATCTCGTGAGATCTCTCAACCTCCTCACTGCTCAGATATCCTAATTCCCCCTTTACTTTCAATAGCTCATCTATTGCATCGTAAGCTGTGTTTACTATTGTATCAACATCCATCCACACTGTTTCATAGTTCAGAAAATCTGCCCATGTTTTCCCATTTTCCAGTGCATTGTAATGATCCATGAGGCTTTTGTACCTGAGTTTGTAGCCCAGTTCAGGTAGTTCAAAACCTCTGGAACCAGGATCCAAAAAAGGTGATACAGGAGATGTGAATATGAAAAGCCTCTCATTCCTGTTGTTAATCTCCATTAGATGTTTAGCATATTTCACATCGTCCAGAGCATCCTGTCTCTTCTGCCCTGTGAGTCCTATCAGGAAATAGACATCAATTTTCTTTCCGCCTAGAGAAAGAAAATCTGAAACAAATTTCTCCAGAGAAGAATTGTTGTACGGTCTTCCATTTTTAAATCTTATTGAGTCACTTGACGAATCTGGTGATATTTCCATAGAAACGTCATAGGTTACATTTACCATCTTTGATAAATCCTCCCTGCTGTGAGGGACAAAAACCTCGAAGAGCAGGGGGATATCTATTCCTTCCTTTTTGAGGCTTGAAAAAATATAATCCTTATCTTTTTTTGGTCTCAAAAGAATATCCCCAACCACGAATACTGGTATTTTTAGATCATTGTTTATGTTCATGATATCTTCTACAAGTTTCTCTGATGACCTGAATATTGGACCGGGCCTCATATAGAAATTCTTATAAGCAAAGTGAGACCCTCCGCATATTCCACAGCTATAAGAGCACCCATGGGTACTGAGAACCATTGCTACTGGCTCCTTCGTCCAGTCACAGTATGGGAGGTGACCTAGAACATCAAAGCTCCTGATGGAGCTTTTTATTATCTGAGTGTAATCATACCTCTGATAATCCAGATTCTCAGGAAGGAAAGTAAAACCATTGTCTTTTATCTGCATCCCTTCTCTGTAGATGATATTGGGTATCTCTGAAATCTTTTTACCTGAGAGGATCATTTCCATTGTTATCTCAGACGTATCTCCCCTGACAACAATATCCACATCCTTAACATCCCTCATTATTTCTTCTGCATAATAAGTAGCAGAAAGTCCCCCCATCATGACTTTAATGTCAGGTCTGATCTCTTTTATTATTCTCGCTAAATTTAGGGCGCCGTGAACATGTGGAAGCCAGTGTAAATCCAATCCTATGTATTCAGTATCAAATTTCAATAGCTCCTCCTCGAATTTGTATCTCCTTGAATTGAGCATCTTCAGGGCAACGTTATCTATTCTGGCTTTGTATCCCCTTTCACTCAAATAAGAAAGAATTGCGAGAAATCCTATAGGGTACATTTCAAAAACGCCAGTACTTGGGACAAGCTCGGAAATTGGACCTGCTACGATATCTCTGTTCCTGAAATCGTATATGGAAGGAGGATGCATCAGAATAAGATCGTATTTCATTTCTTCATAATACAATACAAGAATAAAAGAAAATTGTTATAAAAAATGATTAAAATCAATTATTCACAAGTATAGGATTTGAAAGCGCTCTTTTCATTGCCACTTTATATCCCAGTATCCCTATTACAACTACCACTATTATCACAAGGAAGAATCCTATTCCAAGATTATGAAGATTATGCACTTTTATGGGAGTTATTATACCGAAATTCAGCATCTGTGGGAATGCCAGTATGGCACCACCTGCCACTATGAATGCTATACCTCCATACTGCAGTACATAGGTGCTTATTGTTTTTCCAACGAATGCAATGCCTTCCTTTGTTAAATTTTTAATTTTGCTGAGCCAGGTTCCAAATATTGTTCCGAACATTATCTGCATGGTCATTGTTCCCAATCCAAACAAGAGCCCAGGAAGGAATCCAAAGTAAGGTGAAGGCATAGAAGGTGCTAGAACCGTATAAATAATCAAAGCAAAGGCACCAAATCCGAAACCTGCTACAAATCCATGGATAAGAGCTAGTTTAACAGGAACGGGCTTTGTGTCTATAGTATCATGATCAACTGTTGCAGGATTTATCTTGTGCTCCATCTCTTCTTTCTGTATCTCACTGTTCTTTTCATGTATTTTGAATAGAACTCCAAGTTTTTTCTCCAGATAGTGCCAGTGGAGATATTTTCCCTTTTTAGCGATGTAAATTCCAGCAAGAGCCATTGCAAGACCTACAAAAATATAAGTTATTCCGAATGCGGCAGCAGTCATGAATATACCTGCTAGTGCGAAATAGCTTATTTCAGAGAGAATAGCCCTTTGCATAGTAAATCCTGAACTGAAAACAAGTCCTGTTTTTGCGCCACCTTTAGTGCTGAATGTTCCTACTGAATAAGAGAAAGTTATAGGCCAGGTATGCTCATCAGGCGTTATACCATGTACTATTCCCAGTAAATATGAAATTACTAGAGCACTTACAAAATCAACATTCTGAGGATTCCAGAGATTTATAACAACCAAGATTATGCCTCCTTTGTCTCTATTATCTTCAAACCATGAGGGCAGTTTTCTGGCTTTCCTATTTTCTCATTTATCTTCTCCGCACTTTCTTTATCTATGAGATAATCAAAATTGCTTATCTCCTTGCACGCTTCATCAGGATCTACACCACAATCCGAAAGAAATGTTTCCAGAACTCTGTGCTTCATTATTATGTCTTCATAGCACCTGTTTCCTGAATCAGTCAGAATAACCATGCCACCATTCTTCTTTACTATATCCTTGGAAACAAGTCTCTGTATTATCTCTTCGACAGTAGGGAGTTTCAGTTTAAGAGCCTTAGCTATTGTTGATACTCTCACAGGAAAAGGATCGTTTCTCCTCTTCCCGATTGCGACGATGCAATCCCTTTCCTTCTTCGTTATTGTTACGTCATCTGTCATTGTTAGGGTAATACTAACAAATATAAAAAGATTTAATATTCTTCATGAACAGATATAACCTCTCATTGTTTTAATTATATAATAATTCCAAAAAAAGGAAAAAGTAATTATTATGAATTTTTAATGCTAAAAGGGTGAAAGATTGAAGGTACTGGTTCTTGGTGGTGGTTTTGTTGGACAGGGTATAGCTTACGCGCTAAAAAATGAATTCAATGTGACAGTTGCTGATGTTAATCAGGGAGCTCTCAATTCAATGAAAGAAAGATTCAATGTTGACAGTATAAAATTTGACATTAATAAAGATGATCTGGCTCC
>JAVRLO010000094.1:0-3549 GCA_031961395.1 Thermoplasmatales archaeon I-plasma
ATCTTTAGGAAAAGTTCTAGTAATGTCTTGAGATCTATCAGATTGCAATGAATAATGGAAAACAAATACCCTTTCTGAAGGAAAAAATAAAAATCCGTGAAATATTATTTATTATCAATCCCAGAAATTCCAAGGTATTTGGTAAATATGGCTATTATTTCTTCATATCATCATTGATTTTGCTGATAACATCAACAATTTTACTTCTGAATGGATACCTACGCCTATTCAATCCTCCAATTTATAATCAACATGAAAATATAATCAATGGAGATTTTTTGGCAGTAGGATATGCCGGTGTTTTACTGATTACGGCATTTTCACCATTACCTGATTATTTCATAGTCCCGATTCTTGGATATATGGCCTACCTTGGTCTTTTAAATATCTGGCTTGTTGTCCTGATAAGCAGTATTGCTGATGTTATTTTAATGTTCGTGGACTATTTGGGTGGGAGATTTGCAGGTAGGGCGATAGTTGTGAAATTTCTTGGTATTTTCAAAGTTAAAACTGAAAACTTGACAAATGCAGAAGAATGGATAGGAAGACATGGTTTTGCTTCTATATTCATATCCACATTTATACCATTCTTCAAGCACGTTGTTTCTGTAGCTGCAGGTACGTTGAGGATGAATGTTTTAATCTTTTTGTTATCTAATTTTGCAGGATTTTCCATTAGATTTCTTTTCCTGGCTCTTCTCGGGTACAGGGGGATTTATTTGTTCTCACCATCTTTTGATTATGAAACAAGATGGGTATTTTACTTACTTGGAATCTTTAGCTTAGTGATGGTCATTTATTACATTGAGATGAAGTTGCAAATTTTAAAAAAGATATCTGAGGATATTACGGGATTATTCAATACATGAAGCATTATATATGCTATGATAATTAGATTCAGGATATTCTTAACTATCAGTTCATTTTACAATTTAAGCAAATTCACATAATTTTGAAAAGACTCTATGCATATCCTAACCAGCTTTTTTTATTTAGATTCTCTTAATATGATCAATTATTATTGATTCAACCGATGTAAACAAGATTGTTCATTTTGAATGCAACTGTACTTCCGAATAAAGGATTTCTCCATTATGAATATCTGACCTTGTTACTTAAGGTAGAACCTCCAGTGACATTACCCTCTATCTCGTGTTAATTTTTTCATAAAACATTTTAGCATTTATGTATTAGACCATTATGCGTTTTAATATTTCGGAAGATCAACTTAAACTGCTGAATGAAAGAGTGGAGACATCTAGGAGAATAGGATCTGATAATAAACTGGTATTGCATGGAGGCGGCAATACTAGCGTAAAGCTTAATATTAGGGATCACACTGGAAAAGAGATATATGCGCTATTTGTGAAGGGATCGGGTTCGGATTTATCAAATATAGACCAGGATGGATTCACTGCATTAAGGATGAGCGATCTGTTAGAAGCAAAAAACATAGTGGAAATGACTGACCTTGAAATGGTTTCATATTTGAGAAAGTGCATGCTAGACCCTGATCAGGCCTCTCCTTCTGTCGAGACATTTTTACATGCTTTCATCCCCTACAGATTTGTGGATCATAGCCACGCGGATTTCATACTTTCAATAACTAATACTGAGCTGACAGATCAGGAGATTTCTGACATCTTCAATGGAAGAGTAATAATTCTGCAATATACACCACCGGGATTTGATCTGGCTAAGTCATTCGCAAATATATTAAAAAAATATGACCTAAGTAAATTCGACGGTGCTATTCTGAGGAATCACGGTTTATTAACGTGGGGAGATACATCTGAAGAAAGTTATAACAGACATATATTTATTACATCATTAGCGGAAAAATTTGTCAGATCAAAGTGGGCAGGAATACCTCAGGGCAATGCAAGGGAGGATTCTGATGAGCTAATGTTATCACTTCTTCCTAAAATTAGAGGACTGTTAAGTAAAAATAAAAGAAAAATTTTAAATTGGGATAAATCTCCAGAAATTATAGGATATTCTGAATTGAATCTTGCAAAAAATATGTCCTCTCTCGGCCCTGCAACACCGGATATGTTGATCAGAACAAAGATGGATTACCTCTACGTAGAAGATATAAATAACATTGAGTATTTGATAAATTCATATGCAGAAAAGTACAGAAGTGAATTCGAACAGTATATCGGGTCAAATTATCCAATGCATGATCCTTACCCTTCAGTCATCCTTATAAAGAGCATAGGTCTAATTACTGCAGGTACCTCTAAAAAGGAAGCTCTTATTATCAGGGACCTGGCTTTGCATACATTCCGGGTTACACATTCAGCTGCTTCAATATCTAAGAATAAGTTCATCAGTAGAAGAGAAGCATTTCTTATGGAATATTGGTCTCTTGAGGAGGCTAAACTGAAAAAGAAAAAAGAACTACCTCTTCAGGGATATATCGGATTAGTTACGGGGGCTGCCAGTGGAATAGGAAAGGCAACATTTGCCCGTTTTATAGAAGAGGGGATAACAACTGTTGGCGCTGATATCAGCCCGAAAATTAAGGAGATGAATCAGAAATTCGGAAGTAATTCTTTAGGTTTAATCATGGATATATCTGATGAGAAGTCTGTTAAAGATGGAATAAGAAATATTATACTCAATTTCGGCGGCATTGATGTTGTTTTTAACAACGCCGGATATTTGCATCCTGCTGATATAGAAGATATTGAAACAGAGGATATGATGAAACACATAAATATTAACGCCCTTGGAACTTTTCTTGTGACGAGAGAGACATTCCGGATAATGAAAATACAGAATATTGGGGGAAATTTTGTTTTCAACATAACAAAAAATTTGACTAATCCAGGGAAGGGAATGGCTTCATATGGATCTACAAAAGCATTTGCCGCACAACTTTCCAAATACGTAACTATAGAAGGAGGAAAGTACGGAATTAGAAGCAATATTGTTAACCCTGATAAGATATTCAAAGATTCTGCAATATGGGATAACGGGGTTCTCGAAAATAGGGCAAAGGCAAAGGGGATATCTGTTGAAGAGTACAAGAAAGGAAATCTCCTCCATATAGAAGTACTACCTGAACACGTTGCTAATGTGGTCTTAGAATTGATCAAGGATAACATATTTGGAGCAACTACTGGTGCAATGATTCCAATTGACGGTGGCCTTCAATAATCAGTATAAATATTCAATTTTATTTAATATTAATTCAACTTGGTCCTTATTTGATTCATTGAATTTCTTTATTCTCTTTAATAGAAAATTCAAATCATCTTCATCTATCCACCAATTGAGAAATATTTTCTCCCCGTCAAAAAATTGATAAATAGAAATAGGAAACGCAGCGAATGGTTCCCTGGAAAGGGAAGAAATGGAAAATGATGTTATGTTCCTTATATCCTCGTAAATCTTTACATCTCCATTTCGGAGTAGTTGCGATTCTTTAATTATTCCTCCTATCTGTGTTTCTTCTTCTGAAAATCTTATGGCTCTCTCCTGCTTCCTGTTATCCTCCCCCAAAATAAAAAACAAAAGGTGTCTTGAAGAATAATGAGGGAA
>JAVRLO010000095.1:0-3487 GCA_031961395.1 Thermoplasmatales archaeon I-plasma
TTGGAATAGAGTCAACGAATATAATATCATCAGGTATCCACCATTTCTGGATCCTTCCGACCTCTACGAACTTGTTAAGGTGGGCGTAGACATCTTCTTTCTTAATGTTTTCATTTTTTACTATGAATGCTACTGGCCTCTCGCCCCATTTCTCGTGAGGTTTACCCACAACAGCTACTTCCCCTACACCCTTCATTTCGCTGATTGCATTCTCGAGAACCAGTGATGGTATAAACTCCCCTCCGCTCTTCACAGCATCCTTTTCTCTGTCAACTATAGATATGTATCCATTCGGATGTTTGACTGCAAGGTCTCCTGTGTGCAACCATCCACCTTTCCAGAGTTCTTCTGTTTTCTGTGGATCTTTAAAATAACCCTTAGTCAACCACGGTGTCTGGACAATTATTTCTCCAACAGTCTTAGAATCAGCAGGTACATCGTTCATATTCTGGTCAACAACTCTGAGTGTCACCATTGGCACAGGTATTCCAGTTGTAATCGAAAAATTGAACTTTGTCTCTTCATCTGCCTTGCTTACTGAATCATTGTACATACCAATTGTTAGCAAGGGTGCAGTTTCCGATAATCCGTAGGCTCCAATAGCTGTAATTCCTAGAGATTTAGCTTTCATTGCAAGTCCTTTTGGAAGAGCAGCTCCCCCTATAATGATCCTCCATCCCTTAAGATAATCTCTATACTCTTCAATATTTGGTGCTGAAAGTACCATATATAGAATAGATGGAACCATAGCGGAAAATTTTACATTTTCCTTTTTAAGAAGTTCAAGAATCATTCCGACTTCATACCTTCCAGGGAGCACATATTTATTGCCATTGAGGAGTCCCATGTAAGGTATGCCCCATGAATGGACGTGAAACATCGGTACGAGAATCATAAAATTATCTGATCTTCCGACGCTCATAGGAGCAAATTGAACACCATTTGCCAGTGCTAAAGTATGCATAAACAGATTTCTTTGTGTAAAGGTAACTCCTTTGGGAAAACCAGTGGTTCCTGAAGTATAGAATATGGTGGCAGTTGTGTTCTCATCAAGATCAGGAAATTCGTATTTGTCCCCTTTGACTATGTCTTCATAATGATAATTGGGGGATAGAGAGGTAGAGACCGTTCCGTTATCATCATTATAAACTACCCACCCTTTGATGAAATCAAACATCTGCTTATTTTTCTCAAGAATGGGAATGAACTCATCCCTGACTATTACGTACTTGTCTTCAGCGTGATTCATTGTATAATAAATCAGTTCAGGAGGGTATCTTATGTTTACGGTATGAAGTACTGCCCCCATCATTGGTACTGCGTAATATGCTTCTAAATATTTATCAGTGTCCCAGTCAATAACTGCTACTGTGTCTCCTTCTTTTACACCAATCTCTCTCAGTCCTGATGCTAGGCCGTTAACTCTTTGAAAAAATTTTGAATAAGTATATTTCCTCTTATCCCTGTAAACTATTTCAGTGTCTGAGAAGTTTTTGGCCGTATTTACAAAAAGATTTCTTAAATTTAGATTAAAATTATTTTTTTCAGTCATAGATTGTTTATGTGAATAACTCTATATTAATATTTTGGAAATTTTTCATTTTTTCAATTGAAAGAGTCAAAAATATTGATTTCAGTAAGAACTAATTTATATTGCATTTTCAATTACTGTATACATGGGTGGAACTTGGAACAAGATTATAAGGATCAATCTTTCCAGCAATGAAATATGGAACGAAGAATTACCGCAAGAAATATGGGAAGAATACATAGGTGGCATTGGTGTCTCCAGCTATTTATTTAAAAAATTGGGTAAAATTGTTGAACCATTTTCGCCAGACAATCCTTTAATCATTATGGCAGGTCCACTCACAGGAACACCATATCCAAACACGGGCAGACATGAGATTGTTTCCAGGTCACCACTAACAGGTCTTCTTGGCGAATCTAACTCGGGAGGCTTTTTTGGAAATGAACTGAAAAGGGCCGGTTACGATGGTATCGTAATAACAGGTAAAGCTGAAGAACCATCGATAATCAAAATAGAAGATAATGTAAAAATTGAAAGGAGAAGTGATTTATGGGGTAAAAATTTCTATGAAACACAGGAGAAGATAAGGAAAGATAAGAAATTCAGAGTTATGGCTATAGGCGTTGCTGGTGAGAATGGAGTGTTATTCTCCGCAATAATGAATGATGAAGGTAGGGCTGCTGGCAGAACAGGGCTAGGTGCGGTTATGGGCTCTAAGAATCTGAAGGCTATTGCTGTTATAGGAAACAAGCAGATTCCTTTATATAAAAGAGAAGAATTTCTTAAACTTGCAGGAGAAACATCCCGATATCTTCTCAATTCTCCGCTTACACAAGGCCTAATGGAATATGGAAGCATGATATGGATGGATGCAGGACCAGGGCTTGGGGATGTTCCAGCTAATTATTTTCAAGATCATAATTTTGATTATGATGAGCTGTCGGGATCTAGGTTCAAAGGTATGTATAAAGTTACGAGTTATCATTGCGCCAATTGCGTAATAGGGTGTGGAAGGACTGTAGAGTACGGAAATATTAACGTAGATGGTCCGGAATATGAAACTGTAGCAGCATTTGGCCCGCTCCTTGGCAACAAGAATTTCAACAAAATCATAGAATGGAATCATCTTATAAATGATGCAGGGATGGACACAATAAGCATGGGTGTCCTCATTTCTGGGGTCAATTATTACTTAAAAAAAGGGATTATAAGTGATGAAAAGCTAGATGAATATTTCATCAATGATTTTTCAGGAATCTCAAGAATGATAGAAGATATAGCATTTTCGAGAGGGCTTGGGAATGAATTAAAGCAGGGCCTAGAGAGATTCGCATTGTCAAAAAATATACCAAGGGATATGATAGCAACAGTTAAAAAGATGGAAGTACCGATGCACGACCCCAGAGCATTCAAATTACAAGGATTAGGGTATGCTACATCCTCCAGAGGCGCAGATCATCTACAGGCTGAAATGTATGAGGTAGATATGGGAATGGATAATGAAAATCTAGGCATTAAAGCAGGTGACAGGTGGAAGATAGACGAAGATGAAAGGGTTTCAACTCTAGTTAATACACAAAACTATCGTCAAGTGCAGAATTCAGTAATTATTTGCAGTTACGCCAAAGTTGATCCAATATCCTTAATTAATGCTTTAAAACTCTCAACGGGGTTTGAGTATGATTATGAAAAATTAAAGAAGATTGGTTCAAGCATAATCGACCTTAAGAGGGATATCAATATTAAAATGGGAATGGATTACAAAGATGATTATCTTCCATTACTAGTGAGGAAAGGAATAGAGGGAGAACCGGAAGAAAGCGCTACAGGAGACAATGAAATTAAAGATGCTTTAAACAGATATTATAAGATAAGGAAGTGGGCTTAATAATAATGTGCTTTATAATATATAATATGTATTATATTATCCATTTGAACATAATTACCAAATAAGAA
>JAVRLO010000096.1:0-3458 GCA_031961395.1 Thermoplasmatales archaeon I-plasma
GTGAAATCTAATTATATCATTATCCGAGAATTCATCAATTTGTGCAAGATTTACGAGAGCTTTTAGTAAAGTGAGCTCGGATGTTCCAGCATTAACAAATACAATCTTGTTCCAGAGAGGATCTAGA
Source organism: Thermoplasmatales archaeon I-plasma (assembly GCA_031961395.1). Lineage (GTDB taxonomy): Archaea > Thermoplasmatota > Thermoplasmata > Thermoplasmatales > JAGDXO01. The sequence goes on from JAVRLO010000096.1 coordinate 128, forward strand.
CCTAGTAATGATATTCCAAGTTGTTTTGCCAATATTATATCAGGCATATTTACATATCCGAAAGAAATGAATCTACCCCCGTAATGTGGCCATACAACCTTATAACGAGGGCCCTTTGGCAGTGTTTCTTCAATAGACCTCAACACAATCGATGATCTTGGTATAGAAAACAGGTTAACGTGTTCACTAGAATTAGACGGTTGAATATCATAGTAAATAGGATATTTCTTCATCAGTATTGACCTTACTTTACCAACAAATCTAGTTGAATCGTAGCCCATATAACCAACGTACTCGGCAAAAGGTCCTTCGTCAAATTCTTCGTCAGGGCTGAACTCCGCTTCTATTGCTATCTCAGTGTCTATGGGAATAGGAATATCATTCATATATCCACGGGTAAATTCGATGTTATACAATTTGCTCGCTTTTTTAAATTCATTATCTATAAAAGAGGCTGCTAGAAGATAGAATACAGGGTTTGGTCCGATAAGTATAGTCATCTCAAGTTTTTCACCTCTTTCCTTAGATATATTAAGGTATTTCCAGAGATGTCCACGACTTCCAGTATCAAAGGCGAATCTATTACGGTTAAAGGGTTGAATCCTCGCGAAGCTCAGGTTGATCACTTCTTCATTATCAGGATCCTTTGTAGTAGTAAGACCGGAAGTTATGTATTTACTAAAACCTGTCTTAGAACCATCAAGTTCAAAATGGGTAGGAATTGGAAGTTTAAAAATATCTATATCGTCACCAGTTTTTTTAGTGTGAAAATGACTGTTCTGATCATCGATCAAAAGATCATAGGAATTACCATTTGCTATATCCGACCACTTATAAATGAATTCTTCAATCGAATTAAATCCGGTCAACATTGCGAGTCTTTCCTCATCCCCAAAAATATTCGTGACAAGAGAAAAGTCTTTAAAACCATTTAGGACTTTAAATAGCAAAACTGGGTTTCTCTTCCTGAGAGCAAGAAAATATGCTGTAGTTTCATAATCAACACTAACTTCTTCCTCAATCTCTATCAGATGTTTATAGTGCACTTTTTCGAGATAATCTAAAAAGGATCTTATTGTATATGCATTTGTTTTCAATGATCCGCTAAATTAAATTCATAATTAAACCTTATTCATGCTTATTAATAACTATCATTTTCATTGAAAAGCAGTGCATAAGTAAAAGGTCAATGACAAGGTCTTTTGAAAAAAAGGAGAGGTTTTTGAGTTAATAAAACGTTAAAATTTAATATTTAAATTGAAATAATAAGAATGTAACTGCTACAATAATCCTATCATTCCTTTATATCACCTGCATCAAAAGTTATATCATTTAAAATATTCCTTTTTGAAAATATAATTAAAACGCTCGCAGCAATTATAAAAATAAAGGAGGCATCTATATATGAATTAGATTTTAGATTCCCAACAAAGGAGTAGATTAATGTAAGAGTGAGCATTGATAGAGAAATAAGCATTATTGTAAAAGGAAAAGCCTTTCTTGACTTTATTGTATCCAGCTCAAGTCCAAAAGAAGGTATAATATGCACTATAAGGAATGTCATTGACACTATACCACTAACTATAACAAATCCCAGAAATGCGCCAATAGTAAAATAAGATAAAAGCGAAATAATAACATTTACTGCAAGTATAACAAAATACAGGGTTACTTTTTTAAAGTGAACTATATTATCTTCCCTCATTTTATCAAAGGCATTCCTAAATGAGTTTAAGTAACTGACAGTGAGATTAAAAGAACTGGAGATTGAGAGCACTAGAAATAAATAGTAAGGTATCAACCCAAACTCGCTTTTTATAAAATATAGAATGACATAGGGATTCAGCAAGTACAAACCCATCTTGTTTCCGACGAAAACCTGTACAGAGTAAGCTGATAAGACCATAAGAAAGCCAGAAACTACGAAAGCCAAAATTATTCCACGCGGGACTGATCTTTTACTATTTTCGGTATTTTCTGAAATGAAAAAAGCCGATCCCGAGCCTGCAAACATTAACAATCCAAAAAGAATGCCTTCCCAGATCTTTAAAGAAGAAAGATCTGCTAAATTCATTGGGGATATTGTTGAATGAGGGTGCAATATCATTAAAATATCTGCAAAAATAATGAATACAACCTCAAACATACCCAGTGCTTTCATAACATACATAGTTCTTCCGAATCCCCTAGATATAACAAGCACAGCAACCAAAGAATAAATAATCGCAAATAACGAGATTATAACGGGGTTCAATGATAGAAAACCAAGAAATGAAATTACAAAAAGAGTAACAGAAGGGAAAGTTGAGAATCCATATATAATGTAAAGGTAAGATGTCAATAGGCCCGATTTCTTTCCTAACTTAATGCCTGAAACAGTATAATATCCGCCGTTTGACCTAAATAATTTTGAAGCTCTGTAAGGCATATAAACATTGAATGATGCAAATATAAATGATAGTAAAACTATGTATAATAGTTGATTCGCGTCTATTGAAGCTATTATTGCGAACAGGCCTATTATATTAAGCATAGGCCCTATTGATGATAATGACTGGATAAACGAGCCAAATAATCCTACTCTCTCTGTTATACCGGGAAGCAATTTCACATTCTAAAATGGCAAGGAGGGTCAAGTCGTTTTCGGTTAAAAGTGCTTGATATAAATAGCTTGATTAAAAATAGAGTTTCAATATTAATTACGATCTCTAATTCCAGAGATTCACTAAAAGATTCCACCAAAATACAAAAAGGAATCTTAAGATGAATCAATGCTAATCTTATTTATATAGGAAAAGTGATATAATTAAAGAATTAAGGTTGATGGTATTACAAGGTAAAAATAACAAATCTAGAAATTAATTATTATAAAAGGGTTAGAATTTTCAATGCAGAAAATTTAATTTTTAATTTGGAATTTAACGCTATCTAAAATGAGTTCTTATATATATTAAAGCCTTGACACACCTAAAACTTTAACAAAACCTTCCATGGTCTCTATTTTAAAATCCTTGAAATTATAAGATTCAAGGAATCCCTCAATAGCACACGCCGTAGCCACTGAGGAGCTTTTGGTGTATCCAGTACCCGTTAATATAAAAGTTATTTCATTTCCATTATTTATGATCTCTAGGCCATTTATGGGAAGAATGGATTTATAATCTTGAGCAATATTTTTTACATCAGATATCGTAGGCGCTCCATTCTTTATTATTTCTCCTAACTGTTTACCTCTTTCTTTCCAAAATTTTTTTGTTTCCTCTGAACTATTTTCCAAGCATTTTGATATACTGAAATCTAATAGTATAGATGGTACGGGGACAGCTTCAAG
>JAVRLO010000097.1:0-3438 GCA_031961395.1 Thermoplasmatales archaeon I-plasma
TTACCACCTCTGATTATCTCTTCGGCATTATCATAGTATTTATTATTAGCATGATGATAAACCCGCTTATTCGGTCCAGATATGTTAATAAAAATAGAGGAAGCAACTAGATGGATAGTTATATATTCCATAGAATAAAAAGCAATGAAAAATAGTAATAAACTTTAAGAGCGAATTTAAAGTGTTGGCTCGTGATTAAATGGTTTCGACCAAAGTGTTAAGATATCAGAGCAAGAACCAAAACTTGAATGAACTCGCACAGAATATTTCACAGCTTTTGCAATCAGAAAAATTCAGGGTGCAGTCCGGCTCAACACCTAAAGGATTTATAATACAAGCCCAAAAGGGCGGTTTTCTCAGCGACTTAATTGACGCAGAAAGAGCTTTGACCATTCTAATTGAAGGAGACCCAAATGATTTTACAATAAAAGTAGGAATTGGAAAATTCATACAAAATCTTGCAGTAATGGCCGCGGAAGCAATATTATTATCATCGTTGTTCCTCGTGGTTGATATCCCGGAAATGATATGGACTGAGCATGTGGAAAAGGGCATTATTGAAAAAATAAATTCAATGATAGTTTAGCTATGTTGAATGAATTACGAATACGGTTAATAACTTATTTCCGTGTATTTTTCTTTTTCGTTCAATATTTTCCCTAATATTCATATGAAAAGATAATATTTTAAATTATAATCCGCTCTCATTTAAGATTTGTATAGCATAAAAAATTATAATAAGAGTGATTGAAATAATTAAAAAAAGAGTTACATGAACAATGGCATCTTCGATTTAGCTCCAGCTTTTGGTAGAAGGAATGTAAATAGTCCAATTATTATTATAATAACTCCCAGAATCTCATAAGTCACGCTGAGTTTGGAATAACTGTTGAAAAGGTAAGCTCCCACAATTACAGGTCCTAGAACCATTCCTCCGGTGCTTGCTATGCCCCATACTAATGAATTGCTAAGGGACGATGTATTCGGTACATAATCTCTAGTGAGCGACATTAGCAATGGGAATCCTGAGAAGTTGAAGAATGCGAATATTATGATCATTATTATGCTAATGTATCCCTTTGTGAAGAGGAAACCCAGCGTAAATAATCCGGTGCCTATTGTTGTTATTATGAGAAGATATCTTTTATCAAATCTATCTACCAGAACCCCAAAGAACGGTTGACCTACAATAGCTATAGCATACATTGTAGTCATCATAACTCCAAGAGATAACCCAATGCCTAAACCTTCAGTATAGGAAAGATAGAACGACATCCAACTAACAATACCCTGAGTTGCCAATGATCTGAAAAATGTCAGAATTGCCAGAATAGCAATGCCTCTTGTAATTGAAAGCTTAACAGAGGATAATTTTTCATTCTTTTCTTTAATTTTAGATCCCTTCAATGATTCTCTAAGTCCTATATAGATGATCGCACCTCCTAAAATACCTATAGCTGAAATAATTGCTAATGCAACACTATAATGGTAAACTACTGCAATTTCAAAGAAAAGAAATGGATATATTGCCCTTCCAACACTCCCCATGCCACCATTTATCCCGAGTGCTTTTCCAAGGAATTTCTGTGGCGTATTTTCCTGGATTACAGCTGCGCCAAGAGGATGATAATATCCTGTACCTAATCCTACTATTAGTGTTGATATCAGCACTACAAAAATTAGATAGGAACCGATAGGTAATGTTAGTGAATAGGCTAATCCTAACAAACCCAATGAAATTAATATTATTCCTGCTGCTATATTTTCCGCAAATCTCCTATTCTTGTCCACTCTATGACTAATGAATGTTGTAAAGAGAGATGATGACCCGTAGTAAATCGCATACATCAGGCTGATTAGTAGCGGATCGAATTTTTTATCAACAGAAAATATTGTTGCAACAACTGGGAAAAGAAAGAAGCCTCCATCATTTAGAAAATGACCTAATGATGTGAAAGCTAAACTAGTTCTGATTTTTGAAGCAGTCATATATTTATCTTTGAGATTTTCATTATTGTTCATAGGTAAATGATATATGAATACATTATTTAACATTTTCTTACTGTAAATAACTCCTGTATAGTAATTAAACTATCCTTTATTTTGACAATCTATAAGATAGATTTTATAAATGTAGCTCTTGAAATCACATAATAATTTATAATTGTTAATTAGTTAATTAATAGTTACATTAGGCCCTAAGGGCCGTACCTTTAAGGCCCAGTAACAAGACAGGCCAGTGGATATCTTACTAAATGGGGTTTTCTGCCTGCTCTTCTGGGCCTCCTAGCAATTACAGGTGAGCTCCTGAGAATCAAAAGAAGCAAAGTTAAGATTATAGATATGGAGGCTTACAACTTATCACTCTATTAAACAGTTGAACAGATTGTATCATATAATCCAGATTTAGTGGGAAATACACTTCATGCAACTGCTGCACATAATAATGCAAGTTAAATTACCAGAAAAGTTAAAGAAATTAAGCTAAACACCATATTAGTCGCAGGAGGGAATCACGCTACATTCCTCCCTGGTGAGATTCTAAGGTTTGGCTTCGACATTAGCGTACTTGGTGAATGAAACGAAACAGTCTTTGAAATCGGACAAGCGATTGATCAAGGCAAAGGGTTCAGTGATATAAAGGGTTTAATTTAAAAGGATGGATAAGAAGTTTATCCGGACACATCCGCGTACTCTCATATCTGACCTGGACTCTCTCACACTACCTCGGACGAAGCTTCTTGATAAATCTAAATATACATTCAAAGTCTTCTGTTCAAATGATACAGTCACGTGCATTGAAATGTCAAGAGGGTGTTCATATGCCTGCGATTTCAACTTCGTAACTCCCACTTGGAGGAATATGTGGAGGAATAAATCCAATGAAAGAATAATTCAGGAAATGGAAATTGCAAAAAAAATTTTTTATGATTCGATATTCTTTATAGACGATATTTTTATAGTTATTCCCAATGTAAAACAGAGAGAGTCATTATTTAGGCACCTAATAGAAAAAGTACCAAAAATGAAACGGATTAAACAGACGAGAGCGGATGTAACAAGCAGAAATCCTGAACTTATTAAAATGGCATCAGAAAGCAGGAATGAGAATTGCAATCCTAGGCTTAGAATTAGGAAGTAAAGGGATACTTAAGAGGATTCATAGGGGTGAATTTACTGATCAACCGGTTGATGCTGTGAAAATTCTTTCAGACGATGGTGTAATAATTCTTGCAGGAATGATGATAGGAGCCCCTTACGAAAGTTTAAGAGATGTAGTGACATCAATCAAGTTTTCAAAATTATTTGCTAGGGGAGGAGCAGACGCAATTTAATTTTCAATATACACTCCTTTACCAGGTACAAGGGTATTTGATGATGCTGTAATGCAGGGAGCAATCTTTACTTTTGATTGGGACAGATATGACGTGCTCACCC
>JAVRLO010000098.1:0-3432 GCA_031961395.1 Thermoplasmatales archaeon I-plasma
GATTTCCGAGTTGAACTGAACTTGTATCCTCTTTTTTATTGAGAGTTTTTGAGGCCATATTCACTCCATGAATTCCATCTTTTCCAGTCTTTCCTCCAGCGATAATAAAATTTAATCCAGGCTTATCTACTTGTGAGTTTCTTATATGATCCTTTTTAACTACGCCAACGCAACCCACATTTACCAGAACATTTGGAGTAAAATCATCCGAGTAAAATATACCTCCAGAGACAGTTGGAATACCTACTCTATTTCCGTAATCACGTATCCCCGCTATAACTCCGCTTTCGATGAATTTTGGGGAAGGAAATCCTCTCTTTTCCTTATCTCCAAAATAGAGAACATCTGTTACCGCTATAGGCTGCCCTCCCATACTTAGAATATCTCTGAGGATACCACCTACTCCAGTTGCCGCACCTCCGTAAGGTTCTATTGCAGATGGATGATTATGACTTTCCATTTTAAATACTACTGCAAGTTCATTATTGAAATCAATAAGACCCGCATCACCTTGAAATAATATTTTATGAGGGGCAATTCCAAATATCATTTTCTTTAGGAATATTTTGGAGCTTTTATAGCCACAGTGTTCACTCCAGGCCTGTCCTAATGCCTGAAGTTCAACATCTGTTGGATTTCTCTGTAGATAAGAGAAATATGTTTTGATTCTCATCATCTCTTCTGTTGATAGACCCAAATTATAAATTTTAGAAATTGAGCTAAGTCTCCTTGGACTTGCTGTTAATAAGTCCACTATTTCAACTTCTTGACTCATCTATTTCCACCTTGCAATCATTTATAACTGGATTTGCTAAAAGTTTAGAGCATAATTCCTCTCCAAGTTCCATTTTTGCCTTTTCAGTTTCCACATAATAAACCTTACCTGTTCTAACATTTTTTATTTCATCATATCCTAAGAGCTTAAGGGCTTTAGTTACTGACTGTCCTTCAGCATCCTCAACACTTTTTTTTAGCGTGACTGTAATTTTTAGAATTGGCATAATGGATAATCTGAAGAAAGTAAATAATCTTTTGAATCTATATTGACCTAAACATTCTCTTTTTTAACTCTAAAATATAAAAAAGAACTTCATTTTTTCTTATAATAGAAAGCAAATAGCCAAATAATCAAGCACAATTATAGAAATATAAAATAATTTAAAATAAAATAAGTTCAGCTGTATTTCACAACCATATCTCTGAATATATCTGATACATCTTCACACTTATCCGTAACTATTTCCATATATTCGTATAGTTCTTTGTACTTAATCAGCTCAACCGGATCTTTATAGTGGAAAACCTGCTCCAGGGAATTTGCTAGAAGATCATCAGCCTCGTTCTCTAGCTCATTAATTTTTATACATTGTTTAATTATTGCGTCAAAGTCACCCTCATCAAAATCTCCAAAGTATTTCAGTGCCTTGTTTACTTCTTCAACCGATGCTAAGATTACATCTGCGAATTGCACCATTTTTTCCGTCTTATTTATCTTAAATAAAGCTAACCTTTTTGCCACGGCATTTATGAAGTCAAGAATATCGTCATATTTAGTTGCCAACATCCCGACATCTACAGATTCCAGCGGTTTATTCATATAATTTACTCGGGTATAAATATCATGAACAACAGTATCTGCCTCGTGCTCAATTTTCTTTATCTCCTGGGCTCTACATTCGAGATTATCATAATTATCAATCATTTTCTTTAGTTCAATTGCTCCCGCCATCACTTTTGAACTTAGTTCATCCAGGAACCTAGAAAATTCAAGGAAAAGTTTAGAAGATTCTTCTAAAGTCAAACCCTTGGCTTCAATGCCAAGCGTTATGCTGAAAATAAAACCTAAGAACATTACTATAGCGATAAAGAAAAATGTGAAACTCCAACCATATGAAAAAACAAGGACAGGGAAAAAGAAAGTACCTATTATTGCTCCTATCCTGCTGAAAGCAGATGAAGTTCCCTGAGCAGTTGCTCTTAGTCTAGTAGGAAATATCTCTGTTGGTATAACCCACGTTGTCACATTTGGACCTGCATTTTCATACAATAAGAATAAAGCTAGAGAAGCCATCACAATTGCAAGACCATTGTAATAGTATAATCCTAGGAGTATAAGTGATAAGGCCATTCCAATAAAACCTATTTCCTGAAGCTTTAATCTTCCAATTTTTTCAATAATATAAATGGCCAAAATAAATCCGACCAAAATGAATATATCCAATATCACAGTGCCAAATATAGAGTTGACTTTATCTAAAAGTGTTGTTCCTCTGAATCCTATATTTTCTAATATATACGGTATTGAGATGCCAACTCCATAGACGCCTATATCCATAAAGAACCACGGTATCCATGAGAATAGAGTTCTTTTCCTGTATTTGGGGCCCAAAAGTTCAGATATTCTCCCCTTTCTTTCCGGTTCAACCAATGAGAGATCCTGGGAATAGTCTATGCCGTACTTATTTTTTATATCTTCAATTATTTTATTTGCTTCTTCTTTTCTATTATTACTCAGAAGCCATCTCGGAGATTCAGGCATAGTGTGTCTTAAAATGAGGACTAGAAATGCAGGTATTATCCCGGATGCCAACATAATTCTCCAGGATTCTACGTGATAACCAAATAAATCCAAATATTCAAATCTACCAAAAGTAAATCCTACTGTAGCGGCTAATATAGAACCTATTCCCCAGAACATAAAAGTTGTTGTAACAAGTTTTCCTCTATTCTTCTTTGGAGAAAATTCTGCTACATAGGTCGAAGAAACTGGATAATCCGCTCCTATTCCTATACCTAAGAAAAATCTGAATATAATAAGCTCAGTCATATTTGTGGAAAATGATGTTAATAAGCCAAAGAATACGAAAAAAGTTAGATCAATAACGTAAAGTGCCCTCCTTCCAATTTTATCTGCATAATTACCGACAATTAAAGCACCAATGAACATCCCTACAAGTGCAGACGAATTTAGAAGACCCATCTGAAGGCTCTTCACGGAGGGATTTGTTGATAGCCAGCCTTGTGCCTCTATGAAAATTAGGGCAACTGAGATAATAAATAGATCATATCCATCAAGAAAAACACCAGCTGATGAAAGTGCTACCACCTTTCTAAGAAATTTCTTCTGATTCCCAGATAAGTCATCCATTGACGGTGTATATTTTGATAATTTAATTAAGTTTTTGTTTAGCATCCTCTATTTTAAGGGTTTGGATTATGTAATGAATTTATATTCATTTTAGCGTTAAGATAATGGAAATAGAAAATAAATATAATACTAAAAATAGCAATGATGGAGCCATCTCGTAATGATTTAAAATAATGTAGAAAGATTAAAGTATTTGTTATGAATATATATTCATAATTAAAGAGGTGATGAAAAATGCCATTTGGAGATGGAACAGGACCATATGGAAATGGTCCCTATGGATT
>JAVRLO010000099.1:0-3275 GCA_031961395.1 Thermoplasmatales archaeon I-plasma
ACACTGCTTCTTCTATTTCCTTGTAATTTGGTTCCACTCCAGGATTATCGCTTACCCATTTATATTGAATGTTACCATCTTTATCAATTACAAACACGGCCCTTTTTGAAACTCTAAGACCTTTAACTCCAACGAAATTTTCGTGAAGTCCTCCGTACTTAGCGCTTACTTCCTTATTAAAATCACTTAATAGTGGAAAATTAAGTTTGTTCTGTTCTTTGAATGCACTCAGGGAAAAAGGATGGTCTACGCTTATTCCCAATACTTTTGCATTAAATTTGTTAAACTTAGCCATGGAATCCCTGAAGGTACACATTTCCTTTGAGCAAACTGACGTAAATGCTCCCGGGAAAAATGCAAGTATCACTGGAGATCCCTTAAAGTCTGATAGTTTTACTTTTTTCAGGTCAGTATCCACTAATTCAAAATCAGGGGCCTTTTCTATATTGTTCATATTTCGTTAACCTCTTTTAATATTTAATAATATTTAAAAAAAATTTAGTTTTATCTGCTTCCATTGTTATTAGTTCCTTTCATTGCGCTGATCCTGTTTTTCCTCTGTAGCCAACGTTGATAGCCTTCCTGGAACAGCTTTTTATCTTCCTCGGTCTCCACTATAAGTTTAGGAACTTCTACAGGTCTATCATTCTCATCTATCGCTACAAGGTTTACAATTGCTATCCCTGTAAAATTTACATCTCCGTTACTTAAATTTTCTGCGTACACTTCCACTCCTACTTCCATTGAGGATTTTCCAACAAAATTGAGTCTTGCCTTAAGTGTAACTAGATTCCCTATGTGAACAGGATACAAAAAATCCATGTGCTCTATGCTGGCTGTAACCACATTCCTCCTTGAGTGTTTTGTAGCAACTATACCTGATATTTCGTCAATCATCTTTAGAATAGTTCCTCCAAAGACGTTCCCTGCTAGATTCGCGTCCGGTGGCATCATCACCCTTGAAATAACGGCAATGCTGTCCTCAACTTTTTTTCCTTCTTCCATAATGGTATAATCAAACATACAATTAATCTCTTTCCTTTTGAATTTTTTCTTTGCTTTAAAAAAAATAATTTACTTTTTTCCTAATATTTAGGTTTTTTTGACTAAGTTTATTTACGGGTAAATTTTTATCATTGTGAACGATAGAATATGGCTAAAATTTTATGATAAAGGTGTTCCCAGTGATGTAAATTGTTCTGACATAAAACCCTATGATTTAATTAAAAAAAGTGCAGAAAATTTTCCTAGTAAGGATGCTGTAATTTTTTTCAACTATAAACTGAAATATAATAAACTTAAAGATTTAGTGGATTCTTTTGCCTTTTATTTGAATAAACTGGGGATAAAGAAAGGGGATAGGGTGGCCCTTGATCTTCCGAATTGCCCTCAGTACCTAATATCTTATTACGCGATCAATAAGATAGGCGCAATTGTAGTTCAAATATCACCAACATATTTTGATGTGGAACTGGAACACATAATAGGTGATTCTAAACCTAAAGCTATAATAATACTTGATGACCTAATTCCAAGACTGGAAAATGTTAGAAAGAAAGAAAATTTTATAATCATAGGCACTAGGATAGAGGATTTTTTAAAATTTCCTCTAAGTTTCTTATATAATTTACAGAGGAGAACCCAGAAGAAATTCGTTCCCATACCAAATTACGCAAAGAATTTCATAGATGGACTGAAGGAGAATGGAAGCGTAACCGAAAATGAAGATCCTGAAAGCATTGCTGTCTTACAATATACTGGTGGTACAACCGGGATACCGAAGGGTGCAATGCTAACGAATAAAAATCTAGTTTGCAATACATATCAATCGCTCTCAGTCATTCCCGATCTTGAAAGCGGAAAGGACGCTATACTTTCTGTTATACCCTTTTTCCACGTATTTGGTATGACCGTTGCAATGAATTTTCCAATTAAAATAGCTGCAACGCTTATAATTCAACCAAAACCTGATATAGATGGCATCATGAAATTAATTCAAAAGTATAAGCCTACATTTTTCCCAGGAGTACCTACGATATATGTCAACATCCTGAATCATAAGGACATTAAAAAAGTTGATATGAAGCCAGTAAAATACTGCATATCTGGCTCGGCTCCTCTACCCGTAGAGGTAATTGAGAAATGGCAAAAAATTACTGGTGGTCATTTAGTGGAAGGGTATGGACTCTCCGAAGCTTCGCCAGTAACGCATCTAAATCCTCTATTCGGAAAAATTAAGGAAGGATCAATAGGACTTCCGATGCCATCTACATATGCGAAAATTGTGGATGCTGAAACTGGCTCAAAGGAAATGGAAATAGGAAAAGAAGGTGAACTGATAATAAAGGGGCCACAGGTTATGAAGGGTTACTGGAATAATCCAGAGGAAACTGCGAATACTCTAAGAGATGGCTGGCTTTATACAGGAGATATAGCTAAAATGGATGAAGAAGGATATTTTTACATAGTTGATAGAAAGAAGGATGTGATTATTGTCGGAGGATTCAACGTTTATCCTAGAGAGGTGGAAGAGATTCTCTACCAGCATCCAAAGGTGAAGGAGGCTGCAGTTGTTGGGGTTAAGGAAGATGTTCATGGAGAAGTAGTCAAAGCTTTCATTGTGCTGAAGGATGGTGAAACTGCCACAGAACAGGAAATTAAAGATTTCTTTCAGGGGAAAATTGCGAAGTTTAAGATACCGAGGGTTATAGAGTTCAGAAAAGAATTACCTAAAACATTAGTAGGTAAAGTATTAAGAAGAGAATTAAGAGAAGAAAGTAATAAAAATTAAACAAATCCAGCTTTTGACTCAAATACCATTTCTGACAATTTTTCCATTTCTCTTTCTTCGTTGTAGAATAAAACGGAGAGTGCCATGGAATCCCTGTAGAATTTCTCTACCCCGAAATCCTCTAGATAACCATATCCGCCGTGTGTCTGTAAAGAATTTTTGCTAACTTCTTTGGCTATTTCGATGGCTCTTATTTTAAGATAGAGAGATTCTTTCACCGGTTGATTCTTGGAGACTATATCCCTTAAATATTCCTTGAGTATTGATAATTCAGCTGTATTTGCTGCCAGATTGAAAGCTATCGGCTGGAAATCCTTTAGATAATGATCAAATGCCATCCTTACTTTACCATATTCTATTGCCTTTGCAAGACTTCCTTCCCCTATACCTATTGCTATGGATGATATGGGGACAGATATATCATAGTAAACTTTTTCCAGCATCTCTTTTCCATTTTTTCCTAATATTTCAAAGTCTTTAGTAT
>JAVRLO010000100.1:0-3210 GCA_031961395.1 Thermoplasmatales archaeon I-plasma
CTGGAGAATATAGGTTTCTGGCTTACAAACTCTATCTCCCTCATTAGATAAATATGTTTTACGTCATCATCCCTCTTAGCTTTCGAGCATTATATATTTATAATACTACATGCCTGTAGGTACTTGAACACGATGATAAATACTTGAAATACATTTATGTAACTTCATGCATATAGCAAGCTCATTGTTTTTAGTGCACAAATCATCTGTGATTTATAGCTAAGATACCCACGCTCTCAAAATTTTCTTATGCAATTTAGAATCATATTACAAATGCTTTATTAATTTATTATTTACCTTTTGGTTGATGAAAAGAAACACTGATGATAAACCTTTTAACGTAACCTAAAATACGTACTTAGAATGTTGTATTTAAAGGGTATGAACAAACTGACAGATGGACACAATGATATCTCCATAGAAGATTCTGTATTCATTTCATTATATATAGACATATTAAAGAATGGTTATTCGGAGTATGATGGCAATAGAGTTATTCTTGATCCAAAATATTCACCAAAAAATATTGATCTGATGAAGGAGAAGGATGTCCTTGTAGCAGTAAATGAGAAGATACTTGCGGAAAATTTGACTGAAGATCATTTAATAGAGAAAATGATAACGTCACTTGACGAGATAGAGAAATTTGAGAACTTTATGAACCTGAAATATCAGGAAACACTATTATTTATGAAGTATGCACCTACTGTTAACAAAGATTTTTTGAAAATTATGGACGAATTTAATAGAAGTATTAAAGAGATGAAGGAAAAGATGGAAAATACTCTCAAGGAGTACGTAGATAGCAATGCTGGTAACCTTGGCAGGCTTGTAGGCTACAAGGTAGCTGCTCGTCTTATCAAATCAACAGGTGGGGTTAAAAGAATGGCCTTGAGTTCTGCGAGTTCAATCCAAATAATTGGTGCAGAAAAGGCATTTTTCAGATTTAAGAAGGGGAATGGTAATCCCCCAAAACATGGTATAATATACGAAATACCAGATATATACAGGGCACCAAGGAAAAAAGCTGGTAAAATTGCACGTGCATATTCTAATTCCATTGTAAAGGCAGCAAGAGCGGACTTAGCGCACATACATTCTGACGTAGATATTAAACTTAAAAAGAGACTTGAGGAAATAAGAAAAAGTCAATAACCTCTATATTTTTCATTCTTTATTTTGACAGGATATATACCGGTTAGACATCCTAAACACAGGCTGTCCTCAGGAAGACCTATTGACTCTATAAGTCCTTTTAAAGATAAATACGCTAATGAATCTGCATTTATATCTCTTGAAATTTCATCTGGCGATTTTCCTGAGGCTATGAACTGGCTTCTTGTTTTCATATCTATTCCCAAATAGCATGGAGCTACTATTGGGGGGGATCCTATTCTAACATGTACTTCTAATGCACCTCTATCCTTCAGCAGTTTCACAATTTTTTTCATTGTGTTGCCCCTTACAATGCTATCGTCTACCAGAATCAGTCGCTTTCCCTCTACTATCTCCTTTATAGGATTGAGTTTAATGTCCAGTTCATTTTCTCTCCCCTTCTGTTCGGGCATGATAAATGTTCTGTCAACATACCTGTTTTTTATCAGACCCTCTACAAATGGTATCCCTGATTCTTCAGAGTAGCCAAGTGCGTGAGACCTTCCGGAATCTGGTACCGGTATTACCAAGTCAGCCTCAACGGGACTTTCCCTAGCTAGAATCCTTCCTATATTCTTCCTCACGAGAAATACGTTTTTTCCATCGAGTGTACTATCCGGCCTCGCAAAGTATACGTATTCGAACATGCAATGCGCCGGCTTCCGACCGTCACTGATTGAATAAGAAACGAATCCATCTTGTTTTATTTCTACTATTTCTCCAGGATTGATATCCCTTATTGGTTTTCCACCTAATTGGTAAAAAACCACATCCTCTGATGATACGCCATAACCAAATTCAGTTTTCCCTAAACTCAGGGGCCTTATAGCATTTGGATCTCTAACAGCAAAAACCCTTTTATCAATTATAAGTACAAGGGAATAGGCGCCTATCAAATCCTTAAATGTCTTTTTCATGGCTTCGACCGGATCTGGATTTTTAGATAATTCAATTGAAAGCAATTTCATTATCACTTCTGTGTCAGAGTTAGTTATAAATGAATAACCATTGCTCTCCAATTTATCTTTAATTTCTTCTGCATTGGCTATTTCCCCATTGTGACCCATTGCAATTTCAATGTTCTTAATTTTGGCGTAAAGTGGTTGAGCATTATCAATGATTGAAGATCCAGCAGTGCTATATCTTATGTGACCTATCCCTGCATAACTTTTTTCATCTATCTTCATGCCGGAAAATACCTCATTAGCAAGTCCCATACCCTTAATCACTTTAAGTCCCTTTTCTGTAATTATTCCTATTCCAGCTGACTCCTGACCTCTGTGCTGGATT
The DNA here is from genome assembly GCA_031961395.1 of Thermoplasmatales archaeon I-plasma. Lineage (GTDB taxonomy): Archaea > Thermoplasmatota > Thermoplasmata > Thermoplasmatales > JAGDXO01. Next base: position 2,446 of record JAVRLO010000100.1, read on the forward strand.
ATCCTTAATGATTGAACTAACCTGTAACTAACGGGTATTTGTTCCGAAAGGGCTACAACTCCACACGCCTCATTTAGGCTTCGCCCAGCTGTATTTCCTGATCCTTGAATCGGGATATCCACAGTGGGAACACCTCTTATCGGTCACGTTGTACGAATGGTGACCGCATCTTCTACATTTTATGTGTACTTTTATTCTATTTCTCTTACCCATTGATGGAGTTCCTCTCATCCTATATCACCTCTGAAGGGGAAATATAAACTACTACATCGCCTCTAACTACCACTAAAGGCAATACTCCATTACTTTTGTCTCCTATTACTTCTTCTGCATTCTTTATTACTAGGTTCATATGTTGATCGTAACCGTCCAAAGTGCCCCTATATTCTCTATTCCATTTTACCTTTACTAGTACGTTCCTGCTTAAACTGTTTCCGAGAACTGTAAGGGGCCGAGAGTGACTGTCCATGGAACCAGATAAAAACCTTGTATTTAATTTTGAGTGAAGATATCATTACATGTTTTAAAGAACTATAAATTTTGATTCCACATCCTTTTACCCTAAGTTAAATAATGTGGATGAGAGCAATAGTTTGATACATTGATAAAAATATGACTAGTTTTTATCATTCTTAGAAATTAATCTTAAATTAGATCCCTTCTTATAAATGAAAATAACTATAATTTTTTAAAATTAATTTAAACTATATATTAAAATATGAAAATTTTTTTCAGAGCTCGAAGTTATTGGTACATTAATTTAAA
>JAVRLO010000101.1:0-3090 GCA_031961395.1 Thermoplasmatales archaeon I-plasma
GTTCTATTTCACTATTGTATAAAATGAGGTTACTACCTTTTCCCTTGTACCTGTATCTTTTAGTTCCATTCAAAAGGTTTAACCATTCAGTATCACTTATTTTACCTTCGCTTCTCTTTACTATGTTTTCAGAGGATATTCTTACAAAATTCCAAGAAAAAGATTTACCCTTAAATATAAAGATGGTACTCGACGGAAATATCTTGAATGTTAGACTTTCAAGAATTACCTTTCTACCAGGATCTTTAGAGAATATAGAATAATTGGATTTCAAGTAATCGTTAACAGCTCTTTCAGTAATATCATAATCAAGCTTTGAGGGATGAACGTATATGTATTCCTTCCGGATTTTTCCTCTGATCTTTATATATTCATCGCTGGAAAAATAACCTCTTACAATAATCCCGTTAATAGAATCAACAATTCTACAAACTTTCAAACAGTCATCCGCTTTAACTTCAATTATGTTGGAGCATGCTCTAACGTTAGAATCGGTTCTAGAAGATGCAATTACTTTTTCTATTCCTATTGGCTTAAGAGCTTTTAATATCTCACCCTGGACTGTCCTCAATTCAGGTTGTACCTGGAAACCGTGAAAAGAGCTGTCATAAGCTATATTCAGCAGGCAATATTTCATCTCTGTACCTCCTGCTAAGTTTATCGGCAATTTTAGTCTGAGGGAAAAATTTGTCGTGAGTAATTATATTGTACACAAAATCAAAATCAATTTTGTTGCCCTTTGATAATATGTATTTTTTGAATATCCTGCCTGCTTCCTGACCGTCTATGTATACCTTGTCTGATATAACATTACCCGTGAGAAGCGATTTTGCTATACCTAATGTTGAAGACCCCGTTACAATACCAACTATAGTTGCTACTCCACGACCAAATTTATGAAGAATTCCATTGCCATCAATAACATTTAGGCAATCTCTGTCAACAAGAGCCTCATAGATCTCTCCTTCTCTTAAGTACAGATAATTGGGGATATAAGGAGATTTTACTTTTTTCATTAATACTCTAAACGAAAGGTCAGGGTCAAATGAAACAGAAACTCCAATTCCAATATTTCCACTATATGAAATATCCATTGCATTGATACATTGAGGTCTATCATTATTTTCATCTATATTCAAAGATAAAGCCCATTCTGTGAATCTTTTCAAAGGATAATCACTTTTGAATTCTTTAAATCTTATGGATTCAAAGTTTTCCACTTTCCCATTAGAAATTTTTATTCCTTCTTTAGCTAATCTCCTAATTTTTTCTTTTATTCCATCTGGGTGGGTAAAACCACCCATTGAACCATCTGAACTTATAACTCGATGACAGGGATATTTTGATGGATCCTTATTATTTGAAAGCATCTGGCCTACAGCCCTGGCAGCACTAATATCACCTAGTGCAATTGCTATATCCCCGTAGGTTGTTACTCTCCCCTCAGGAATCTGTTCCATGAGTTTATAGAATTCATCATAGATATTTATTTCAAACTTCATCTAGCTTCACTTCAAGCTCCATCATGTCATTTGCAGCCATTGTATTTTTAAATATTTTACGAGCCTCTTCTAAAATAGGAGCTATGTCATTGTATCTTGGGCTGAAGTGAACTAGTATAAGCTTTTTAGAGCCTGATTCTAAGGCTTGCGTTGCAGCATCTGCCCCGGTGGAATGCCCGTAACTTCTTACCTTATCGGAGAGACTATTGTCTCCGGTAGCTTCGTGTATTAGCACTGTTGATCCTTTGAATAAATCTAAGAGATGTTTATCTATTCTGGTATCCCCTGAATATGATATCTTTCTTCCTATGCGTACCTCTGAGGATAAGTCTTCAATCCTGATTCTTTTTCCATCAAATTCAATTTCTCCTTCTTTTCTTATCTTTTCAAGTAGTTTCCTTGGAACTTTTTTCTCTATTATTTTTTCTTCATCAAATCTAAATTTATCTTTTTCCTTGAGAGCAAAAGAGAGAGCTGGAACAGGATGGTTCGCTTTAAATGATTGTACAGTATAATCTCCAAAATCCAATAAAGTTCCATCATACATTTCCCTTATGGAGATGTCAAAGCTTAGAGAGTAGTATCCCAAGGATAGAAGTTCAGATAAAATGACGACAGCTCCTGCAGGGCCATAAATTTCAAGTGGTTGATCTCTCCCGTACAAACTCATTGTTTGTACAATACCTGGAAGACCTAGAAAATGATCCCCGTGAAAATGTGATATAAATATCCTCTTAATTTTCATTATTGATAATGAGCTTTTCATAATTCTTGTCTGTGTTCCTTCACCACAATCAAAAAGTAATGCCTCTTCACCTATTCTAACACCTATTGAGGCTGTATTCCTGTACTGGGTAGGCCAGGAACCGCCAGTTCCAAAAAAATACAGTGTTATTGAACTTATCATTAATGTTCACTCCACATTTCATTTTCTATCATTTTTAAATCTTCAATGTTGCTTCTTGTCCTAGGCCTTGGTGGCAAAAAATAGCAGTCACAAGATGATGGAACTGACAAGAATATATCAAATGCCCCTATTTTTTCTGATATTCTTTCAATTTCAATTTTGTCGAATCCTATTAGCGGCCTAAATATAGGCATTTGAATTTTTTCTTCTATTGTATTAAGATTATCAAGAGTTTGTGAAGCAACCTGCCCTAAATTTTCTCCGGTTATTATGGCCTTGGCATTTATTTCTTTCGCATATTTTTCAGCCTCTTCATACATTATTCTCTTGCAAAATATGCAGGTCCATTTCTCTTCTCCCCTCTGTTTAAGTTTTAATACTGTAGGGCCAAGTAGTTTGCGGTGATCCATTATTTTAATCTCTATAGGATATGGACTGTATTGTTCAAGGAGTTCCTTATTTCTGAATACCTTTTCTAGAAGTCTGGAACTTTGAAAATAATGTATTAAACTAATTTCCATACCTCTCTTAAGCATCATATAAGCAGCGACCGGTGAATCTATTCCCCCAGAGATAAGGACTACACCTCGCCCCTGCGTTCTCACTGGGATCCCTCCAGGACCTTCCTCTGTCTTCGTGTAAATATAAGTGTATTCTTTCCCTATATCCACTCCAATGTTC
>JAVRLO010000102.1:0-3082 GCA_031961395.1 Thermoplasmatales archaeon I-plasma
ACGATACTTAAGAAAATTGAAATCATTATCATATAGTTCATTCAATAACAGGTCAATTTTTTTCTTTATATCTTCTTGCGTCGATCCTGTTACGTTAATATGTCCCACTTTTCTTCTGGGACTAGTATTATCTTTCCCGTACCAATATACATTACCTAAATTCAGTATATTTGGTTTAATCCCAGACTTTCCAAGAATATTTACCATTCCGAAAAAATCGATAGTTCTAGTTTGGCCAAGTCCGATTCCAGAGATTGCCCTTATGTGATTCTCAAACTGAGAAGTAAATGATGAATTTAGAGTATAATGTCCAGAATTGTGAACTCTTGGGGAGAATTCATTGACGAGAGGCTTTCCATTCTTAATAAAAAACTCTACTCCCATTGTTCCTATGTAATCTAATTTCTCCGCAATGTTCCTTGCAATTTCTGTCTCTCCGTTATCTTTTATTGAACCGTAATTGTAAATAAGTATGCCCTCTCTATTATAATTAAAAGAAACAGGATAGCTTACAATTTCACTTTTATCTCTCGTGATTATTACGGAGCTCTCATAATCGAATTCAACCAATTCCTCAACTACCATTCTTTCCCTTAAATTCTCTATATTGTCTGTAATTTTATTATTCCTTACGTAGAATTGTCCCTTTCCATCATAACCTCCAGATGTTCTTTTTATTACAGCATTTCCATTAAACTCGTCCTTTGCAATTTTGAGAGCGTCAGTACCGGATTCTGCAATTTTATATGAAGGAACAGGAAATCCGTAAGAGGAGTAAAATTTTTTTTCTCTGTCCCTTTCTATCTTGAGCCATACAGACTTATAATTAGGATAAAGTTTATTCATATCGGAAGCTTCTATCATTGCATTTTCATTTCCCTGCTCAAATTCAAATGTGACTATTTCAGAATCGTCCAGGAATTGTTTTATCTCATTGTCCCCATAACATCTAGCGAATCTACACACGTAATCATTTGTCTTCCCAAGCATATTGAAATTAAACCCTAACTTTATACCTTCAAGTACCATCATCAGTCCTAATTGTCCGCTTCCTATTATTCCAATTTTAGAATTAGATGGGAGTTGAGAGAACATCTGATTTCATATCCACTGCAAATTTTTCAAGTTTATTGCGTAATTCCTCATTAGAAATAGAAAGTATTCTTATCGCAAGCAAAGCAGCATTTTTTGATCCGCCTATTGCAACAGTTGCAACAGGAACACCAAATGGCATTTGAACTATAGACATAAGTGAGTCAATTCCGTTCAAATTCTTGGAAGGTATTGGAACACCGATTACTGGTAATGTGGTCAATGAAGCTGTCATCCCAGGAAGATGAGCAGCTCCACCAGCTCCAGCTATTATAATTTTTATTCCTCTATCCTTAGCAGATTTTGCGTATTCCATCATAAATTCTGGTGTCCTATGTGCTGAAACAATTTTCTTTTCATAATCTATATTGAATTCTTCCAGAATGGAGGTACAATCTTTCATGTATTCCCAGTCGCTTTTGCTACCCATAATTATAGAAATTTCAGGCATGGTATCATTTTATTATCAAACAGTCAATAATATCTTTTTTGTTAATTTTGGCTTGTGACAATAATCCTAGATATGAAATAATTAATTATTCCTTAAATATTCGAAAAAATTTAAGGGTATATGGAAAAATACGACCTAATAATCGTAGGTGCTGGAATATCTGGTCTCTCTACTGCTTATCATACACTTAATGAGAACAGAGATATGAGAATAAAAATAATAGAAAAAGCTCCAACATATGCACAGGGAAACACTGCAAAGAGCGATGCAGCCTTTAGAGATATTTTCACATCTGATATCAATTATAAATTGAGCTCATCATCAATTAATTTTTATAAACATATTCAAAATGATCTAGGTTTTAATATTGGTATGAAATTTAACGGATATCTTTTTCTTTTGGATGATAAAAACTTTAACTCAGATACAATTCAAGATATAACAAGAAAAAGGGATTCACTCTTAATATCAAAAGACGAGATTTCTGAATTGGGATTTAATACAGATCTTTCGCCTGAAGTTTTGGATGTAATGAATCTTAAGAACATTTCAGGAGGGTTACTCGGTAAAAATTGTGGCATTCTTGAGCCGGATCTGATTTCATCATTTTATGAATCAGAGCTTAGGAAAATGGGTGCAGAATTCAACTATAATACAACAGTAAAAAAATTATCTCTTGAGCCTGTAAAAAAACTCGATTTTCCAGGGGAGCCATTTATATGGCAAGATAAGACGATAGGGCATTTAGAAACAGATAAGGGGGATATGAAGGCTGATCAGTATCTTCTTGCTACAGATGTATGGACAAATGAACTTCTTGACCCAATAGGTATAGACAGTCATATAAGACCGAAAAAAATTCAGGTTTTTCAGGTTACAGGAGAAGAGATAAAGAAGCTAGTTTCAAAAGATTATAAAGGAGAACCGGGAATATTCCCATTTACTATATTACCTGGACCAATGATAGATATGAGACCTGATCCCAGATCAGATTCATTTTGGATTTCATACAACGAGGAGGTTGGAAGAGATTTTTCATTGGAAAATGACCCACAACCAGAAAATGAATTCTACGAAAAGAATCTCCTAATGGTTTTAAGAGAATATCATCCAGCGTTCAGAGAGTCCAGGGTTAAGTCGAGCTGGGCAGGTTATTATTCTATGAATACAATCGATGGTACATATTACATATTCAGGGAAATGAATCTAGGCATAATAACAGGGAGCAGTGGGAGCGGCATAATGAAAGGGGACGCTGCTGGTAGAGTTGCTGCTGCCATGATGACCGGGAAGGAAAAAGCTAAATTATACGGTGGAGTGGAAATAAGTGTATCCGATCTCAGTGTAAAAAATAGAAAAGTTGCTCAAGAAAATCTTATAATATAACGAGGAACTAAAATGCTAGGCAAATAATTAATGAAATCTATTTATGCAATATTTCGATAATCAACCAAATAGTAAACCGATAAATTTGAGGTCAGATTAAATGAGTGATAATAATGACTTAAGTCTTAATGATAAAATTAAAAACTCTGGACT
>JAVRLO010000103.1:0-3066 GCA_031961395.1 Thermoplasmatales archaeon I-plasma
CAATAAAATGATGCAATGATCTATACCGTAAAAAACGAAAAGTTAAGGTTTAATTTAAAAGACATTAAATACCATGATCATATTCGAATTTTGAATGCCCGACAGTAGATTTTCTACTTTAGAAACAAGAGTAAAGAGATTCATAAACACGAGCTACATGGGAAAGTGGGCAATTATAGGGATACTCATAGGAATAGTAGCAGGATTTGGTTCTATTATATTTTATTTTTCTATACAGTTTGTTACAAATTATATGCTTGGAGGCATTACTGGTTTTATTCCTCCTAATCCTGCAGGGGATTTATCGGTTCGGCTCGCTATAAATCCCAAGTACTTTCTTATTCCAGTTTCAACAACACTTGGAGGTCTTATAGTTGGTTTCCTAATATTTTATTTAGCACCTGAAGCTGAAGGGCATGGTACAGATGCTGCTATAGATGCAGTTCACAATAAAAATGGATATATCAGAAAGAGAATACCGATTGTAAAATTAATAGCATCGGCAATTACTATTGGTTCTGGAGGAAGCGCAGGAAGAGAAGGTCCAACTGCCCAGATATCAGCTGGTTTTGGTTCAATTCTTGGCTCTCTCTTTGGCCTTTCAAATAAGGACAGAAGAATAGCAGTAGCTGCAGGTATAGGTGCTGGTATAGGAACAATATTTAAATCTCCATTTGGTGGTGCAATTCTTAGCGCTGAAATTCTCTATAGCGCCGGTGACATGGAAGTTGAGGCTTTGATCCCCTCTTTTATAGCTTCGCCACTTGGGTATGTAATATTTGCATCATTCACAAACTATGAACCAATATTTGGTACATCATTTTCCTATTCCTTTAACCATCCTCTAAATCTAATTTTATTTGCTATTTTGGGGCTGATAACTGGTCTTGTAGGAAAATTCTATACACGTTTTTTCTATTGGACAAAAGACAGATTTTCAAAAATGAAAATGCCTAAATATTTTAAACCTGCACTTGGTGGGTTGTTTACCGGAATTATTGCAATTTTCTTTCCAGAAGTGACAGGAATGGGCTACGGTTATTTGCAATATCTTATAAATGGCAACATTGGTAACATCAAGAGTGAATACATAATATTACCATTGCTGGCCCTTTTTATAGCCATAATAATTGCAAAAATAGTTGCTACATCCTTCACTATAGGTTCTGGAGGGAGTGGAGGCGTATTTGCCCCCTCATTAGTGATTGGAGGATTTATAGGTGTTCTAATGTGGCTAACATTTCATATTATGATACCTAATCTATATCTTCAGCTCGCACCAATGGTTATCATAGGAATGATGGCATTCTTTGCAGGAGTTGGAAGAGTACCAATTGCAGTGATATTAATGGTTAGCGAGATGACAGGTTCTATCTCAGCTATAATACCGGCTATGGTGGCGGTAGTGGTTTCTTATTATATAGTAGGGCCAAAAGACACTATTTATAAAAGTCAAGTCAGGACTAGAGCAGATTCTCCAGCACATCGCGGAGAATATAGTGCTCCTTTGCTAGATATGATTAGAGTTAATGAGGCTATGACTCCTAACCCTATAACTATCGGTACATCAACATCAATCTCTCAGGCAATTAATATATTAAACGAGAAAGGATTTAAGGCATTACCTGTTGTCAATGACGGAAAAGTTGTAGGAATAGTAACAAAGACTGATCTTATGAACATTTCAAGGAATGATCAAGATATAACTAATGTATCAAAAGTTATGACCAGAAATGTTGTTACTGTAAAGCCTACAGACAGCTTACACGAAGTGCTAAAGAAAATGTCTTTAAATGAAGTAGGGAGATTACCGGTCATCAATGAAAATAATGAGCTTATTGGGATAATCACCAGAAATGACCTTTATCAAGCATATGAAAAATATGAGAGGGAAATAGAAAGGAAACAGATTTAAATTATGATCGCCTAGAGTCAAACATGATAGACATAAGCGAAAAAGAAAATGTTGATAGAATTGCTACCGCTTATGGTGAAATAGTTCTCAAGAAGGAAACCCTGATAGCTATAGAAGAGAAAACGGTCAAAAAAGGGGATGTAATGGAAGTTTCAAAGATAAGTGGTATAAATGCAGCAAAGATGACATTTATGAATATTCCGCACTGTCATCCCATTCCTATATCATTTGTTGATCCAGTTGTGGAAATAGGAAAAGATAGGGTATCCGTGAGATGCACAGTAAAGGCAAATTACAAGACAGGGGTAGAAATGGAGGCCTTATCATGTGTTTCTTCCATGCTATTAACGATATGGGACATGGTTAAATATCTGGAAAAGGATGTTAACGGAATCTATAGAGATACTAGAATTACTAACATAAAAGTAATCGAAAAAAGGAAGGGGAAAGATGGTTCATCCAAATAATGAAAAGTTTGATCTTTCAATATTGATAATAACAGTATCCTCGACAAGAAACACTGACAATGATGAAACAGGAAAAAAACTTGAAAATTTGTTTAAGATGAATGGTTATAGAACTAAAAGGACAGTTTGCAGGGACAATGAATCAGAAATATTAAAGAATATATTTTGCAATTATGAGAATAATGTGTTCGTTCTGGATGGAGGGACAGGCGCAAGCCGACTGGATGTAACAGTGCAGGCAGTTTCTAGGATTTCAGATAAGGACATCAAAGGATTCGGCGAACTTTTTAGGCAATCATCCGGGGGAATACTGCCATATATTTCTAATGCGGGTCTTTTTCTGAGGGACAATAAGCAAATATACTGCATCCCAGGATCACCAGATGCAGTGGAAGTAGCTTACAAATTAATTGAAGGGATGATGAATCATCTTTACAGGGAGATAACAAAGGAATGAAATTTTTTCTAACTTGACTTTTTAACACAATTTTCTCTTAATTTAGTTCTAAATATTTTCTCATTTTTCTCATTTTTGTTGTTGATACCAATTGTATTCTTAGTATCATATATTGTTAGATTATGTAGTATAATCATCTGAGTCAATCCAGTGAAATCTGAAAAAATATCAGAAACTATGCACAGATTGTAGAGAAAGTCAAGGGGAGTAAGGGATGGAGGAGCATC
>JAVRLO010000104.1:0-2916 GCA_031961395.1 Thermoplasmatales archaeon I-plasma
GGGAGTTCAGGTTATTTATTTAAATATTTAAATCACAAAAAAGTGGCTCTATTTTTAATAATAATGAAGTAATTATCTAATATGACTATAAATTCAAATATTGTACTAAAAGATGGAACAAGTGTTCTCATAAGAGAATGTACAGATGACGATTCAAAGAAACTGAAGGAGTTTGTTGAATCCCTTTCAGATTCATCAATTGAAGGAAGATTCATGCAAAATATACCAAGAGATTTGGCCGTTGAACTTTTGAAAAAAGATAAAACACTCTCAATAGTTGCTATTAGAAATGATAAGATAATAGGGCACGCAGCTATTTACGGTAAGGGACCTGTTTCTGCAGAAATTGCAATTCTTGTTTCTGAACAGTTCCAGTCAAAAGGACTTGGGACAGCAATGCTAGGTCTTCTCACGGAATATGCAATTAGATCTGGTGTTTACGAAGTTAAGTCTTACGTATCACCAGAAAATTATAAAATGATAGGTGTTTTAAAAAATCTTGGATTTCCAGTTGAATCCGAAGCAAAACCAGGGGCATTAGAGGTCAGGTTCCCACCATCCTCACTTCCAGAAGCCATTGAAAAATTTGAGCACAGAGATGCAATCTCTGCAGTAAATGCAGTAAAGTTCTTCTTAGAGCCGAAGGGTATTGCTGTCATAGGAGCATCGGGTGACAGGAATGCGATAGGAGGTCAACTGTTTTTCAATCTAATAGAGAGCGATTATCAAGGCCCTATTTTCCCTGTTAATCCATCAAGGGAATTCGTCCAAGGAATAAAAACGTACAAATCAATACTGGATATACCCTATCCGATAGATGTTGCTTTCATTGTAGTCCCGTATCAGTATGTTAATAGTGTGGCAAAGGAATGCGGGCAGAAAGGAGTTAAGGGATTAGTTATAATCTCATCAGGATTTTCAGAAGTAGGGGGAGACGGAGTGCAAAGGCAGCAGGAGTTAATGAAAATCTGTTCAGATTACGGTATGAGGGTCATAGGACCGAATTGCATGGGAGTTGCAAATACTGATATAAAAATAAAAATGAATGGACAGTTTTCACCGTTCAAGCCCAGGAATGGAAGGATATCTTTCCTGTCTCAATCAGGGGCTCTCGGAATAGCAGTTATAGACATTACAAATAAATTAGGGCTAGGTATGTCAAGTTTTGTCTCAGTTGGTAACAAGGCAGACATATCTGGAAACGATCTCATCCAATATTGGGAGCAGGATCCAAACACGGATGTTATTCTAATGTATCTTGAATCCTTTGGTAATCCTATAAAATTCTCAAGGATAGCTAAAAGGGTAACCAAGACCAAGCCTATTGTAGTAGTGAAAAGTGGAAGGTTTGGAGCTGGATTTAGAGCAACACAGTCTCATACAGGTGCTCTTCTTTCAGCATCTGATGTTACAGTAGATGCTCTTCTCAAGCAGAGTGGTGTAATTAGAGCTCAAACTCTCGATGAAATGTTTGATCTGGCTGCCCTTTTATCATCGCAACCAGTTCCTAAAGGAAACAGGGTAGCAATAGTGACAAATGCAGGCGGAGCAGGTATACTCGCAGCTGATGCCTGCGAAGCAATGGGTCTGAAAGTTCCGGAGCTAACACAAGAAACGCAGGAAAAGCTGAGAGCATTCCTTCCGCCCATAGCAAGTGTAAGAAATCCAGTTGACATGAGTGCTGGTGCTGGTCCAGAGGGATACGAGAAAGTTTTGGATGTTTTGAAGGATGTTGATTATATTGATTCCATAATAGTTATATTTATTCCACCGGTAGTTATGGACCAGAGTGTTGTAAGTTCAAAGATACTGAGTGCAGCAAAAAGGATCGACGGGAAGAAGACCATAGCATCAGTATTTATGGCATACAGGGGTGTACCAGATGTACTAATTGGTGATGGAGTTAAAATACCCTCATTCCCATTCCCTGAAGATGCTGCATCAGCACTTGCAAAAGCAACAGAATACGGCAAATGGAAATATGCTCCAATCTCAAAACCAAAGGAAGTTGCGGTCAAGGACCGTGAAAAAGTAAAGGCAATAATCTCAAAAGCTCTAAGCAACAAAGAAAGCTGGCTATCATATAATGAAGCATCTGAAATACTTGAGAACTATGGTATTCCTGTTGTCAAAACAATTATAGCAAAAAATCCTGAGGAAATAAGAAGTAAAATGAATAACTTTGAGGGAAATGTTGTTGTAAAAGCCTACGGTCCCAAACTTATTCATAAAAGCGATATGGGTGCAGTAAAGCTAAATGTACTTCCTCTCCAGGCTGGTGACGTGGCAGAAAATATGCTTAACTCCTTGAAAAAAATGAATGTGGATGTAGATTATTTCGTAGTACAAGAAATGATCCCTGAAGGAATAGAGATGATTGTTGGATCCTCTGTTGATCCTAGCTTTGGTCCTGTTGTTGTAACAGGTATGGGTGGGAAGCTAGTAGAGCTATTAAAAGATGTATCGATTAGACTGGCACCGGTTACTGAGAAGGACGTCGAAGAGATGATTTCAGAACTTAAGACATCGCAGATTCTCTATGGTTACAGGGGCGGGATTGTTGGAGATGTTGACGCATACAAGGATATAATATCTAAAGTATCAGCACTCGTGTATGATAATCCAGAGATAATGGAACTTGATCTAAATCCTGTACTTATAATGGAAAAGGGAAAAGGCGCAAAAGTTGTTGACTTCAGGTTAAGAGTAGGGGTAGCTAACAAAAACATACCATTTGTTGCCAAAAACATCATTAAAGAATGAAATTAATTATTTATTTTTTTTTGAATGATGTGAGTGTGGGGCACCATTCGCAGTTATTCAATCTGTTTCTCCTTTATCATTTTATTATTTATTATGTATCCCCTTATTCTCAAGTATCTAACTTGACTTTCGCATCTTAAATTTATGAAAACA
>JAVRLO010000105.1:0-2803 GCA_031961395.1 Thermoplasmatales archaeon I-plasma
ATTATCCTGGTCCACAGTACATTTCAAATATGGGGATGATATTAGTATGTAGCGAAAAAGAACCGGCCTGAACATTTACATACGTGTGAAAGAGTGAGTTTTTTTAACTAAAAAATGATAAATGAAAGGTATTAAAGGCATTTATTTTATTAAAAAATAGATAATGTTAAGAATGAGAAAAATACCTAACTAGTCCCCTTTTTTAATATTGCTCGGGTTTAATATTATTGTAATGACGTAATCTTTCAATAAATCTCATAATATCCATTAGATTTAACTCATTTACAATGCAGAGGGAGCAAGTCACTTATATAAGTTCAACATAAACAAAGGATGGAATTCTCCTACGTTACAAGAAAGAGAGATTTAGAAACGCTAAATGGGAGATATTTTGATATTACAATTGTAGGTGGGGGAATTGCTGGAGCAGGCATTGCAAGCTTACTGAGCGCAAATGGGCTAAGTGTTCTATTGATAGATAAAGGAGATTTTGCTTCAGGAACAAGCAGCAACTCTTCTAAGCTAATCCATGGTGGATTAAGGTATCTTGGTCAAGGGCATCTTTTACTTACGAGAGAACTGTTAAGGGAAAGAAATTATTTAATAAAGAACACTGACATAGTTAAGCAGACAAACTTTGACATACTTATTGATGAAAAATCATGGAAAAAATCATCCATATATTTTGGTCTGTTCCTTTATAATTTACTAGGTCACGATTATCATATTCCGAAATTCAAGAAGGGAAAATACAACTACAAAGGATTCAAAGGTTATTTTACTTATACAGATGCAGTTACTGACGATGCCCTGCTCGTAATTTACAACGTTATTACAGCTAAAATGCTCGGTGCAGTCGCAATTAATTATCTGGAAGCTATCGGCTTGGAGGAGGAAAACGGTAAGATAAATATAAAAATGAAGGACAACATCCAAGGGAAAGAGTTTTCAGCGCGTTCTAAAATAGTTGTAAATGCAACTGGCCCCTGGATAGGTGAAATTTTCACGAAATTCAATGGTAAGAAACTTGAAAATTTCAAATTGAGCAAGGGGGTTCATCTAATATTCAAATCTGATAAATTTCAGTATCGTAATGCAATCGCCTTTAAATCTGACATAGATGGAAGACAGATGTTCATTATACCAAGGGGTGAAACAGTAATAGCAGGAACAACTGATGATTTCGTAACATCACCTGAAGATCTAAAAGTAAAGGAAAATGAAATTGAATATATATGGGAGTCCGTAAAGAGGATCTTTAAAAATGTGGATAGAAGTGACATTATTGGCAGTTATTCAGGAATACGTCCTCTTTATGGTAAGGGGGATGATCCAGGGCGTGTCACTAGAGATTTTCACATAGAGATTTCTGGTAATATGATATCAGTAATGGGGGTTAAAATAACAAACTACAGGAATGCGTCCAGGAAAGTTGCTAAAATAGTTGGTAAATTGCTTGGTAAAAACATATATGTAAAAGGACTACCACAAATACTCTATAAAAGGGAAGCTGGAAATGAAATTGAAATTGCAATCAAAAATGAATGCTCTCTGAAGGAGGAAGATGTTATTAAAAGAAGGCTTGGTTATTTTTATTTTAAAGTCGATCAGGGAAGGGGAGCGAGTGGTGCAATAAAAGATTATTTAGATAGATTAAAAGCTTAATTTGCATTTAAGCATTTAAATATAATTAAACAAAAATATACTAATTTTTTTAATCTTGGCTAAAACTAAGAAATATTAAAATCCAGAAAAAAATTGATTATATGATCTGGATGATATCAATATACAATATAATGAATCTAATGAATTTACAAACTTCCGGATTTTGGTCTTCTGCAAACATGGCCGAATATATGACTATCATTGGTATCTATGTCCACGCCTTCTTCTTAATATTTGCCGTTGGATTTCCAGTGGTTGTTCTGACTCTTGAATCTATAGGTATTCTAAGAAAAGACGACGATTATATCAAGCTGGCTAAGAATGCATCTAAACTGTGGGGAATTACATTCGCTGTCGGTGCAGTTACCGGCACTCTAGTAGAATTCGGTCTAGTAGTTATATGGTCAGGATCTATATCTTTAATTGCAAGTATGGCGGCAGCTCCTCTTATTATAGAGCTTTATGCTTTCATGATTGAAATAGTACTTATAGGAGCATATTTAACAACATTCAATAGAATAAAAAAATGGAAAGGACTCCACGTTTTAATCGGTGCTGGCATACTATTTGGATCAAACCTATCCGCCTATATGATCTTGGCAGTTAATGCTTGGATGCAGGTCCCTTGGGGTACCGGCAATTTTATAGGACAAAATGTTCTCCCATGGGTCCCAACTCTAGGGCCACAGGTTGTTAGTCCTGCGAAATTGAAAATACTAGCAACTGTTCTTCCCCAGACCGGTTCTATACTGTTATCATCGCCGACTGCATTTCAGTTACTTTCCGGGTTCACCAGCAATCCGTGGATTTCAATATTCAACCCTGAACAGTACGCAACTTACATACATAACTTCCTAGCTGCATTGATAATTACGTCATTTTTAGCAGCGTCATATTCCTCATATAAAATAATAAAGCATTATGGCAATAAAGACTACAACTGGAAGGCTTTGAAGGTATCGTTTGCAATAGCAGCCATAGGATCAATACTGCAGCCTGTTGCAGGTGATTTCCAGGGTAGGCTTCTTTATGAATACCAGAGGAACATATTCTATGCAACCGAAGGTATACCGGCAAGTGGAGGTTATGATCCTCTTATAAGCATTCTTCTTTATGGTAATCCAAATCATTTCTTCAG
>JAVRLO010000106.1:0-2680 GCA_031961395.1 Thermoplasmatales archaeon I-plasma
CGGGCCTGCCGGGATTTGAACCCGGATTAGAGGCTCCGGAGGCCTCTGTGATATCCAGATTACACTACAGGCCCTATATTACAATAAATCACATTCCGTAAAGAATTTTATCATTAAGTACATTACCTGGTGATAAGCATGGATTTAGCAGGTGTAAGAAAAAGTATCAAAGAAGATTTAGGTCTACAAGACCTAAATTCTGGTGTTTTTGATGGTGAGTGGATTTCCAAACCTAGCGGTAAGAAATATGATATTTATAGTCCTATAGATGGTGAATTCATAGGTAGCGTTTTAACTGCTTCTAAGGATGACTACGAAAGAGTTATAAAAAAAGCAGAAGATGCATTTCAGCAATGGATTAACTATACTCCCCCAAAGAGAGGGGAATTAATAAGATTGATAGGGGAGGAATTAAGAAGGAAGAAGGAAAAATTGGGAAGAATTGTATCGCTTGAAACTGGAAAGACTGTAGTAGAGGGTGAGGGAGAAATACAGGAAATGATCGATATAGCGGATTTTGCCGTAGGACTTTCAAGGCAGCTTTACGGATTTGAAATGGCAAGCGAAAGATTTGAGCATAGGATGTATGAACAATACTTACCTCTCGGAGTAATAGGCGTTGTCACTTCCTTTAATTTCCCTTCTTCGGTATTCTCTTGGAACTCATTTATAGCTGCTGTTACTGGAGATGTAGTTGTATGGAAACCATCTTCTAAAGCTCCATTAACTGCAATAGCAGTTATGAAGGTTATAACTGATGTAATAAGAAAGAACAATTATCCTCAGATATTCTTTTTGTTAACGGGTGGGGGAAGCGAAATAGGCAATGCAATGACAGAAGACAACAGAGTCAAGCTCATATCGTTTACAGGCTCTGTTGAAGCGGGAAGAAAGGTTTCAGAAGCAGTGTCAAAGAGATTCGGAAAAGTTATATTGGAGCTTGGTGGAAATAATGGATCGATAGTAACATCAAAGGCAGATATAAATATAGCTTTGAAAGGAATAGCCTTCGGAGCACTCGCAACTGCGGGACAGAGATGCACAACAACAAGGAGACTTATACTTCAGGATGAGATTTATGACAATTTTATGAAAAAGTTAAAAGGTGTTTATGAAAAGGTAAAAGTTGGAAATCCTCTAGAGGATGGGGTGCTTGTTGGCCCATTGATTGATGAGAATGCAGTGAAAGATTTTGAAAATGCCATAGATAGAGCAAAGAAGGAAGGTGGGAAAGTTACATTTGGCGGGGAGAGATTAAAACTTAAAGGACTTGAAAAGGGATTCTATGTGAAACCTGCAATAGTTGAAATGCCGTCGGTAACTCCAATCACTTGTGAGGAAACATTTGCACCAATACTTTATGTATTCAGGTACAAAACTCTGGACGAAGCTATAAAAATACACAATTCAGTTCCACAAGGTCTTTCATCGAGCATATTTACAACAGATCTTCGTGAAGAAGAGATGTTTCTGTCTGCAAGGGGTTCAGACTGCGGATTAGCAAATGTAAACACGGCTACTGCTGGAGCAGAGATAGGTGGTGCGTTTGGAGGAGAGAAGGATACTGGAGGAGGCAGGGAGAGCGGAAGCGATGTGTGGAAAGTGTATTGCAGGAGGCAAACAGTTACAATAAACTGGGGGAAGGATATACCTCTTTCGCAAGGAGTAAAATTTGAAATTTGAATAGTAACATTTTATTATTTATTCTTATTATTATGTATGATAAGTTCCAAGGAAAATATTAAAGTTTGGTGGGATGGTAAAGTTTTAGGATTTAATGAGGCAAAGGTTCCTATTCTCAATCATTCAATGCAGTATGGCTCTGGTATTTTCGAAGGTATCAGAGCATATGATACTCCAAAGGGAACTGCAATTTTAAGACTTTCTGATCACGTAAAAAGATTATTTAGAAGTGCCAAGATTTATGGGATGAGTTTGAAATATTCAAGAACTGATGTTGAGAATGCAATTAAGCAGGTAGTTAAAATAAATAATTTCAAAGGTTGTTATATAAGGCCTTTTATTTTTTATTATGATGATAACATTCAGCTTCCAACAGAGGGAAAAAAGATAAGTTTGTATATTGTTGCGATACCATTTGATAAATACATAGAGAATGAAAAGGGAATAAGATGTAAAGTTTCCTCCTGGGTTAGGATAGATTCTTATGTGTTACCAGTTCAAGCTAAGGCGAGCGGGAATTACATAAATTCACTTTTAGCTGTCAAGGAGGCAAGAACAGCTGGGTTCGATGAGGCAATAATGCTTGACAGGGATGGATACGTAGCCGAAGGGAGCGCTGAAAATATTTTTATTGTCAAGGACGGGAAAATTATTACGCCTTCTCTTGATTCCAGTATACTTGAAGGAATAACTAGAGATTCAATAATTTCAATCGCGAAAAGAGACGGTCTTTTGGTTGAAGAAAGGAAAGTCCACAGAGAAGAATTAGCAACTGCTGATGAAATATTCCTATGCGGGACAGCAGCGGAAATCACACCGGTAACAAACGTGGATGGAGAGGTAATAGGGGATGGGCTAGAAGGGCCTGTAACAAGAAAATTAAGGGAAAGATATATTGACATAATAAAAGGAAATGACCCCGACTTCATCAAATGGTTGGAATATTTGTAAACTAACCCGTCCTAAAGCATCAGAGCTTGCAAATGAATGAATCAAA
>JAVRLO010000107.1:0-2672 GCA_031961395.1 Thermoplasmatales archaeon I-plasma
TCAAGGAGAGGTATCCTTGAGTTTACACATAATTATGGACACTACGGAAAGGTATTGCTTTTTGTAAAAATTAATTTTGTAAAAATTAATACAGAAATATTTTAAAACAAGACTGACTAACTTATTAATGAAGCCAGATTATGTAAAGGTCAAGATGCCGACAGAGGAATCGTACTTTAAAACAAGAGAGGAAGTTAAAGGGCTTCAATTAAATACTGTCTGCGAAGAGGCTAAATGCCCTAATATTTCTGAATGTTGGTCAATGGGAACAGCTACGTTTATGATTATGGGGCCAAACTGTTCAAGAAACTGTAGGTTCTGTTCTGTGACACACGGGCATATGGAGCCATTAGATGAAATGGAGCCAATCAGGGTTGCTCAGGCTGTAAAGGATATGAAATTAAAATATGCAGTAATAACATCAGTGGATAGAGATGATATCCCAGATGGAGGGTCAATCCATTTCGCCAAGGTTATTTCAGAGGTAAAGAAGCTTGGGATAAACGTCGAAGTACTGATACCAGACTTCAAGGGGAATGAAGACTCTCTGAGAAACATTTGTAACGCAAAACCAGATGTCATAGCTCACAACATTGAAACTGTGAAAAGGCTTACTCCATTCGTAAGAGATCCAAGGGCAGGTTATGAACAGTCTCTGGGAGTTTTAAGATTTGTAAAGAAAATGGGATTTATCACAAAAAGTTCCATAATGCTCGGATTAGGTGAAACAGACGAGGAAGTTATAGAAGCAATGAACGATCTTCGAAACGCTGGAGTTGATATCTTGACAATAGGCCAGTACCTGAGACCTTCAAAGATGCAGATACCAGTGGTCGAATACTCAAGTATGGATAGATTTAAAGCACTAGAAAAGAAGGGATATGAGCTTGGCTTTTCCTTTGTAGCCTCAGGACCGTTAGTTAGAACATCCTACAGGGCCGCAGAGGCTTGGATAATGAGGAGGTGATAATGTGAGCCCACTAAGCGGTCTTTCGAATGAACAATTGATAGAGGCATATAGAAATGCATTAAGATCCAGAACTTTAGATATAAAAATAGTTAATTCACAGAGACAAGGTATAACTGGATTTCACATTCCATCAGCTGGGCAAGAAATTATTCAGATTGCAATCGGCATGCTGGCGAGGAAAGAGGACATAATTTTTGGATATTATAGGGATCTTGCTCTGTTAATCCAACGAGGAATTCCCATAGAAAAGATTGTTGACCAACTTCTAGGGAATAGGGAGGATTTACAAAAGGGTCGAGAGATGCCGGACCATTTTTCCTTTAAAGACTATAACTTTTCCAGTTTTCAAAGTACAGTAGGGGCACATCTATCACTAGCAGTTGGTGCTGCTTATGTACTTAAATATAAGAAAAAGGACGGAATTGTCATAGCAAATTTCGGTGACGGAGTCACATCAACATCTGATCTTCACACTGCAATGAACTTTGCCTCTGTCTTCAATTTGAAAATACTTTTTGTCTGCGAAAACAACGACTGGGCTATTTCACTTCCTAAAGAGAGACAAACAAAGGGTGAGATATACAAGAAAGGAGAAGCGTATGGAATCCCGGGGAAGAGAGTAGATGGAAATGAACTTCTCTCTTCCATCAATGGAATATCTGAAGGGATTTCTTATGTGAGAGATGGCAAAGGACCGTTTATTATAGAGGCAGTTACATACAGAATAGATCCTCATTCTACCTCCGATGATACTAAAAAGTATAGATCAGATGAAATTACAGATGATAGTGAGAAAGATCCTATTAAGAGAGTGGAGAATCTACTAATTTCAATGGGAGTCATCGACGAAGAGAAGATAAGAGCAATTAGAGAAGAAGCTAAAAAAGAAATGGATGAAGTTATAGAAAGTAGGAGAAAAATAGGATTTCCTGAAAAATCATCCATGTTTGATGATCTTTATGCGGAGACACTATGGATGCAGGAGGAAGAAAGGAGATAAATTCTATGACTGAATGAAATATGGTTCAGGCATTGAATGACGCACTCCAATTATCGATGGAAGAAGACGATGACATAATTCTTCTCGGGGAAGGTATAGGTAGAGACGGAGGTGTTTTCAGAGTAACAGATGGTCTATTATCCAAATACGGAGAGGAAAGGGTTATTGACACCCCATTAAATGAACTAGGGATAGTGGGAATGGGAATTGGTATGGCAATGTATGGCCTTAGACCTGTAGCAGAAATCCAGTTCCAGGATTTTATAATCCCTGCCTTTGATCAGATTGTAAATCAAATGACCAAGATAAGATAAAGAACTGGTAATCAGTTCCACGTTCCAATGGTAATAAGGACACCCTATGGAGGAGGAGTGAAGGGAGGATTATGCCACTCTCAGAGCGGCGAGTCTTATTTTGTTCATACAGACGGACTGATAGTTGTTACCCCTTCTAATCCATACGATGCGAAGGGCTTGTTTGTTTCTTCTATAAAATCAGAGGATCCTGTAATATTCCTGGAACCTAAAAGGCTTTACAGGTCTATAAAAATGGATGTCCCAGATGGTCTATATGAAAATGAGATAGGAAAGGCAAAGATAATTACAAAAGGAAAAAATTGTCGATAATAACATATGGTAGCATGGTTCCGACAGTTCAAAGTGTAGTTTCAAAGAATAATGTGGATGCAGACGTTATAGATCT
>JAVRLO010000108.1:0-2651 GCA_031961395.1 Thermoplasmatales archaeon I-plasma
TCTAACGGCTGTTCATTCAGCATCTTTGTTTACATTTATTAGGTACCGATACCCTGCAATATTCAGTAAGTTTATCTAGCAACTCACCAAAAGAATTATCTCTGCATATATTCAAATGTCTGCACTCTATAGTTTTTCAGTAAAGTCGAGTGTATTCTATTTTTAGAGTAAATGTAAGGCATTTCAATCGCTTAAACGTATATTTTTAGGGCGTTTGCTAAATTATTTTCATCTTGATAAACCGAACCTGCCAAGTAAAATTTTAATGCTGTCATTGATAAGGAATACAGAGATAACCCCATATATAAAAAGAAATAATATCTCGACAGGAGAGATTGAATGGATTAAACCAAATCCAAAAGCAGCCATCATAGAAACTATAATGATATCTGCAATTATTGCAATAAGTAACGTGTTGCTGGGTTTGCTCTTCCAGAATCGATTTCTTTCCCTGAGAATAAGTGGATTAAGGAGCCCGAAGAACATTATCTCTGTAAAGTAGAAAGTATGTAATACACTGATATCTGAGAAAATATTAAAGTATATTTTCCCGATGAATAGTAACAAAAACAGCTCTGATACTGTACCTACACCTAAGCCTATGCTCAGCTTTACTAAACTGGATATATTCCATTTTTCTGGATTATCTGATCCTCTTTCCTTATCTGTTGAAATAGATATAGTTACAAAGTCTATCAAAAATAAAAATAAAACAACATCCAGAGCGGACAAAACATAAATGTTAAATATAATAAATGCAAGGCTTACAAATACTGCAATTTCAAAAGTTTTGACGATTTTATTCAGAACCCATGTTACTATTCGCTGGTACACACTTCTACCGGTGGTAACAACATCTACAATATTGGATAAACCCTCATTTGTTAAAACCACACTAGCAGCAGCCTTAGCAACATCCGTAGCGCTGCTAACAGCAATGCCCACTTCAGCCTGCTTTAAAGACGGTGCATCGTTGATACCATCTCCGGTCATTCCTATTATGTGATTATTAGCCTGAAGGCTTTTAACAATCACATATTTATCTTCCGGGTATATCTCTGCAAAACCGCTACTTTTTTCCGCTATTTCTGTGGCTTCCTGTGGCGAGCTTTCTCTCAGTTTTTTTAGCTCTGAGACTGGTACAATGTTATCGCTCAACCCCACTTTTCTGGCTATCTCTCGAGCGATCGGTTCTGCATCACCAGTCAACATTTTTACAGATATCCCTTTTTCTTTTAACTTTTCAATTAAAGCAGGAGTATCAGCTCTTGGCGCATCATACAAAAATGCTAAACCGCAGAACTCATAGGGCGCTTTTTCATCAATATCATTCGAAACTGCCACTGCTAAAGTACGGTATCCCTTTTCTGCAAACTTTTTCATGTTCTCAGAAATGTTTTCATCCAGGGAAACGTTGCATAACTGGCAAATCGTATTTACCGCTCCTTTTGTTACCTTGAATCTTTTGCTATTATTTTCTATTATTGCTTCAGTCCTTCTTGTAGAAGGGTCAAAAGGATAAAATTTGAGTATTTTATTATCTTTAACATCAATATTCTTGGTCTTTACATAGTTAATAAATGCCATATCGATAGGATCCTGATTTGCCTCTTGCGATGCAAGATACCCAAATTTTGCGAGAGTTTCTTCGGAATATTTGTTAGCAGGAATAATGTCTGTTAAGTGCAACCTGTTTTCAGTCAAAGTGCCGGTCTTGTCTGCGCAGAGAATATCCATAGAAGCTGCATCTTCTATTGCGCTCAATCTTGTAAGAAGCCCTCCTTTTTTGGAGATTTCAAGAGAACCAAACGACATAGTTACAGTAAACATTGCCGGCAAAGCGACAGGAACCGCAAATACAATCAATATCAGTGCTAGTGGAATAATTGAAATCAAGCTTAAACCGCGTAGATATGTAACCACGAACATTATACTTATAAGAATAACAACGGTTAATAGCAGATACTCTACAATTCTGGTAATGATAGATTCAATATGCAATTTTGGCCTGGCAAATTGTACTAGCTCTGTAGTTTTACCAAAATATGTATTTTTGCCTGTTTTATCTACAATCGTTGTAGCTTCATTTCGCCTTATGATGGATCCAGAGTATAACAGATCCCCTACCTTTCGTGTAACAGGCATAGATTCTCCAGTAAGGGCAGATTGATCAACTTCAAGCTCTTCTCCGGTCAAAATTTTTAAATCTGCCGGCACAAAATCTCCAGCTCGAACACGCACTATATCTCCAGGAACAAGTTCTCTGGCCGGTACCATTTCCCATTTACTGTCTCTGAGAACCTTGGCATTTATCTGTAACTTCTGTTTTAATATGTCAACAGCCTTTGAAGCGCGCTCTTCCTCAGTGAATCCTATTATCGCATTTAAGATAAGTAATCCAGCGATAATATAACCATCTAAATCTTTGTTTATTATAAAAGAAAAAACCATGGTAATTTCAAGCATCCACGGCGTTACGCCCCAAAATTTTTTTGCAATATTTTTTATTGGATTCCGTTTCTCTTCTGCTATTTCATTATACCCAAACTTGATCTGCCTTTTTTTTACTTCCTCACTATTTAGACCATTGTTGATATCAGTTCCTATATTATCGTTATCAGTCATATTGATATCTTCTTTACTCATAAAAT
>JAVRLO010000109.1:0-2633 GCA_031961395.1 Thermoplasmatales archaeon I-plasma
TTATATACCTGTATTCTATTTATATTAATCATGGCATTCTTAGATTCGTCAGACAATAAAATTTCATTAACAAAGGAATATCACGATATAATAAACCCTTCTTTTTCTAAGTATCTCCTTCTGATGGGTTCAGCAGTTATGATTGTGACAATTGGAATTATGATTCAACTGGCTTATTCAACTGCATTTAAAGAATGGCTTCTTCCCCTATGGAGTGTTGAAAGTTATCTGTTGTATTCATCCATAGCAATATTGACAATTAGTCTTTTCTTTATAGGCGCGCTGAAGCTAAATACAAAAAATGAAAAAAATGTTCAGGTATTCCAAAACATTCTTCTCATTTTTTTGTTGATAATTGTACTAACAGTATTCCCGATACTAAATGCTATGATTCATGTATCAATGTCATTTGCTATTCTTGAAGTTATATATGGAATGATATCACTGTATATATTTTCATCAATCATTAAACGTGCAACTATTTAAAATTAACAGAACAGCAAAAGGGATTTTATTAATTACTTATTCTCTTCTGTTTTCTTGCTCTAAGATTCTTTTTATGGATTTAACTTTGATATGATTGTTCAAAACATCAATATTTACCTTAGCGAAATCAACACTTTCCCTTTCTAATCTTTCTATTTATTCCATATTCTTTGAAATCAAGGAAATTTTAGATTTCCTATAGAAAGATTAGGGATTGACATCACATTTTACTCAATTTTTCACGTAATACTTTTTTATCTATTTTACCAGTACTTGTCAAGGGCATTTCGCTTATAGTAATGAATTTATCTGGGATCCACCATTCCTTTATTTTTCCTGAAGAGGCCAGGTACCGAAGTTTTTCTCTTGATTCATCTTCATTAAAATTTTTTCCATTTTTTAATTTTACGAAGCACCAGGGCCTTTCTCCCCATTTTATATCTTGCTTTCCAACTACTGCGGCCATCTCGACAGATTCTATTTCTGAAACGGCATTTTCTATGATCGCACTGGGGATGAATTCCGCTCCGCTTTTTATAAGATCCTTAATCCTGTCTGCTATTCTTACGTTTCCATTATGATCAAGATATCCTGCGTCTCCAGGTCTGAACCATCCTTCATCATCATAAGCGACTGAAGTTTCTGAGGGATTGTTGATATAACCGTTTGGAAGCCAGGGAGCACGGAACTTTATTTCTCCTCCTCTTTCTTCGTCAAATTCATACTCAGCAAATGGAGCTGGAGTGATAGAGTTTGTGGATATTTCATATTCCTCGATCAATGATCTGCTATTTTTGTTCTTGAGAGTACCTATACCTGCTATCAACCCGTCTGTGAATCCATAAATTGAAGTTAACTCAATGTTCTTTTTTATTGCCATGTTTACAAGTCCTGACGGTATCGAAGCCCCGCCGATCAGGATTTTCATACTCTTGAGCTTATCAGAGTTAGGAGATGACAGTAAGGAGTAAAGCATTGTCGGAACCATGCTCATCCATGTTACATGTTCCTTCTCAATAACCCTGAGAGTGCTTTCCGGATCAAATCTTCCATCCATTATGTATCTAGCGCCTATAAGAGTGGATATATACAAAGTCCCCCAAGACCAGAGATGATAAAATGGAATTAAGGAAAAAATTCTATCGCCTGAAGACAGCCTTGAATTTCCTTCATAGGCGGATAACATAGTCAAAATCGACCAAATTGCTAACACTATGTCTCTTTGGGTATATACGATACCCTTCGGATCATTTGTGGTTCCAGATGTAAAAAGAACTGAAGCCTTATCAGTCTCCCTTGATTTGGGAAATTTATCGGAATATGAATGTCTCAAAAAATCAGAAAAATTCTCAAATGACCCGGTTGTTTCTCCTATGCTAAAAATATTATTTTTACTTACTATCCCAAGGGATATAATTTTCTCTATCAACGGGAGAAAATCTTTTGAAAAAAAGAGAACACTATCACTAGCAGATTGAATTGTCTTAATCATAAGGTCAGGCGGAAGCCTGATATTAACTGGATGGATGATAGCATTCGCCAGAGGCACACCGAATAAAAGTTCTGAAAATTCAATTGTATTCCAATCAAGGACCCCTACTGTTTTTCCTTTGAAGCCTCTTTCGATGATTGCATTGCTAAGCCTCGCGCTGTTCAAGAAAAAATCTTTATAAGAAATACTGGAATCTTTAAAAACAATTAGCTCATCAGGATTTCTCATAAGCGTCTGATGGAACAATCGATCAAGAGTTAAACCAATATACTCATTTTTATTCAAAATAATCGCCAAACAATATAATGAAAAAAATGTTATTTTAATTTTTCTAACGGAATTAGCTTTCCAAGATAAAACAAAATTATGATTGGATATTATTTAACCTCAGACTTGAAACTATATAGAAATTATTTAAATATTAAAATGACCATTTTTATATTATGGCAGGAGGATTTACTGGGAAAATAGTGAGGGTTGATCTTGACTCTTTGAAGATAAAAGTAGAGAATACCAACATGGAATGGGCTAGAGAATATATAGGTGGGCAAGGGTTAGCGACAAGATATTTCGTTGATGAAGTTGATCCCAAAATTGATCCATATGATCCGAAGAATGAGCTTATAATAGCACCTGGACCGCTTACAGGTACCAG
>JAVRLO010000110.1:0-2609 GCA_031961395.1 Thermoplasmatales archaeon I-plasma
GAATCCCTTTTTCTATTCTGTCCTTTACCTTCCACAATGCCATTTTTGATATCCCGTAATCCTTTACGTTCTTAGGTCTTAGTTTCAATATCCAACTGTATAATTCCTTTATATTCGAATATTCCATAACAGAATCATCTTTCACTCCTAAAACATTGATTTCATCCAGATTGTTAGATTCCTTACCTATGAATCTTATTTTATCAACAATAATATGTTTACGATGTGCTATAACGACTAAGTAGAATAAATTATTATAAATTCTGCCTTGATGGTAAACTTACATTTCACTTGACTTGTATTCATATCAATATCAAATCCTTAAGAATGATTAAAATATTAAATGAGTTTTTTTAAAAGGTCTTCGAGTTTATTGTAACTTAACCATAAGTTGAAAATGTAATCTATTGAGTTACAAGCTTCTTCAAATTGCGGCATCATCTTTTTCCAACCTGGTCCATCTGTAATCCATAAAAAATTTTGTGAAATAGATCTTAATTCATTCTGTAAATCTGTATATGCTCTTACTATTTCATTAGGTTTGGATCCAGGACCGTGATATATATTGACTTCAATAATTAAGAGTGGTTTAACATTGTAAAATATCACAAAATCTACTTTCTTTTGCTTTGGATATTTTATATAATCCTGGAGCTCAATTTCTTTCTTATATGAAAAATTAAGTCCTTGCTTGACCAAATTGTCAGTTACGGAATCTAATAAGCTTTTTATCAGAGAGCTAAAAACTTCGCCACTCCTATTTTTTCTTGCATTGGAATCCAATCCTACCTCTATTCCCTTCATATACGTATAAACATCTTTAACACTGTCAAAAAGCTTGATAATTCCAGTTTTATCGCAAAAGTCGACGATCTTATCTATATCATTTTGTGTTGGGTTATTATTTTCGAAATTATATAGGATTGTTCCTTTTATTATTTGATCTGTTATATCAGCTACAGCAATATTTTTCTCTCTTACAGCCAAAAGTGAAGGAATTACCTGAATACATTTAGGATATTTCTTCAAAATTTCCATTAGTTTATTCTTTCTATCCTCATACTTAAAGTTTGTAAGTGTATTTAAGAGTCCGAATTCTATAAAGTGTTCATTTACGTAGGAATCTACTTTTTTCCAGTCAACAAAGAATTCGTATGTGTGAACTGTGTCTAATAATTTGTCTTTAAAAGTGTTTTTATAATCTTCTAAACTACTAAATCCTAATGTTCTATAATCAACCATATTTTACCACCATTTGCTACTATATTTGTAGTCATTGGCCTTTTCATCTAAACCAATTTTCCTAAAAATATAGAGATGTTCATGTGCTATTTTATAAAAATCGTATCTGTTTCCGCTCCATTTTTCTCTGGTAGTCTTTGTATTATGCTGTAATTTTATTATGTCCTCTTTAATAACAAATCCTGCCTCTAGAAATTTTAATAAGACTCTGACGTTCACAGGAATATAGTGCCGATGTTTCCTAGTATCGCCTATTAATATAGCACAGTATTTTCCCGGTTTCAATACTCTATAAAATTCCTTTGCAATTTCACCCATTTCCTCAATAAAGTTCTCAAACTTTAGGGATGATAAATCACCTTCGATTTGTGATTTAGAATAGGAAATTATACCAGCATATGGCGGATGAGTAGCTATCAAGTCAATACTATTATCTTCGATCAAATTTAGATTTCTAGCATCCCCAAGATAAAGTTCTGTCTTAGGTTCTTTATATGACTCATCCAGGGGATTATACTTAAAATCTAGTCTATTCATACTTACCATTATAGCATTTGGATTGATATCTATCCCTATACCGTTTCTCCCCATTAACTTAGTCTCTACCAGCGTGGTGCCGCTACCTAACATTGGATCCAAGACAATATCACCAACCGAGGTAAATCTATCAATGAGATTTCTTGGAATATAAGGGCTCCAGTTTCCCCTGTAATTTCCTTTATGAGTTGCCCAATCTCCCCGATCAGGAAAGCTCCATACAGTCCACTCCTCTGGAGAATATGAAGATGGTTGAAAACTACTTATCTTCCACTCCTTCTGAAGCAAAACTTTTGTATTTTCAATTTCCACGTAATCATTATTCAATAGAAAATTTCTATATTCATCTCGAGTTATTAATTTCATTTCCATATATTTGCTAATGTTTTTATTAGCTGAATTCGATATTTCATCCACGTGAATGATATGGTATGGAAGATATAAATTCTTTGCAACATTACTTCATCCAAAATAATCGATGCCTTGAGTTAAAAAACATTCGATTATTCTGGATTTTATTGCCCTTTAATAATTTCCCTCAAGGAAAAACTCAAGTATACCGATAATGAGAAAGGCATAATTTACTCTTTTTTTCGAAATAGTTTCCTCTGCACTTATAGAGTCATTTCTCTTGGCTCTGTTCTAGATATTTCAACCTAAAACTTTAAACAACGGCTGGATAAAATCTCTTTTTGTTATCTATTCATTGTGATTCTTAATTTCACCAGATTCTTTTTTTTGATTGTAATTTTCTATTAGTTCCTTTATTCTCTCGTAATTAATCGGCATTATATCTTCACCCTTGTCTTGTTATAGACTTTAATCGGTTT
>JAVRLO010000111.1:0-2593 GCA_031961395.1 Thermoplasmatales archaeon I-plasma
AATAAAGAATTGGGTCCGCAAGTGTTATGACGCCTCCTATTAACGGAGGATAGTCAATGTTCATAGATATCAGGTTTCCAGATATAGGTGGGGATACTGATGAAAATCCAGTTCTAACCATTGACGCTGTGCCTGACGTTGTGGCCCTTTCAGATTCATCAACTATTCCCATTGAAAAAGATTGTCTGACTGGAACTGCTCCCATCTGCATTCCCTGTCTTATTGCAAAAAATATAGCCGTAACAATTAATATGGGAGTGAAAGCCATAGCTATCAATGATATTGATGATATCACTCTAGTTACTATTATAGCGGATAACTCCTTTTCAGGTGTTATTAGTCTTGGAATCAGGTACATTAACGCTATTGTTACCAAATTGGCAAGACCAAATATAATTCCTATCTCTCCTGATGTTAAACCAAATTTTAAGTGAAACCACAGGGAGAATATAGGGGCTACGAATCCGGCTCCTATACCATTTGGTATAGTAGGGACCGATAATTTTATTATATTCTTCCACGAAAGCTTGGGAAGAATATGCTTGCTTCTGATACCATTATCCTTCAGCTTTAGAGTAATTAACATTCCCCCTATACCCAAAATTCCAGCTAAAATGAAAAGAGAATAGACATCTATTCCAGCCTTTTCAACTCCTTCGAGCATGAATGCACCTGCGCTCGACGCAAGCATTCCAACTACCGAGGCTATGGATAAAATTTTTGAGAATTGTCTTCTTTCCGTGAATTCGGTTACCAGCGCGGTTTGTATAGCACCAAAAGGCCCTCCTGATCCTATAGGGCCTCCCCCTGATCCTGTAAATCCTCCAAGACCGCTCATTATAGTTAGTAATATCACATTTCTTGTATACAAAAACAAAGTTGCAGAAAGCGCAAATAATCCAAATAAAATAACCAGCATTTGCTTTCTACCATAATGATCTGCCATCATGGATAACAAAAGTGCTAGTATTGCATTGATCACTATTGCAACACCAAGAATGATCCCTATCTGTAAGAAAGAGTATCCTATATAATTAAGATAAAGACTGAGAAGTATGTTTAGGAAACCGTAGCTAAAGCTGAGTAATACTCTAGCAGATATTATATTGATAATACCTTTTTTGTTATCCATATTCAATAATACTTTTCAAACATCAGCAAATAATGCGAATTCAGGTCCTTTTCTTTGACAGGATGAAAACCGATTTGACCGAAATTCTTGATAACCTCTTCCTTTGATATTCTTAGCCATGAGGGAGGGCCGAAAGTTGTTATTTCAGGTTTAAAATCAAGTACTGCAACCTTTTTCTTCGATATCTTTTGAATGTTTCTTAAAACATTCTCCCTGCAAGAATGCACTAAATCGTGATAGACATTGGATATAAATACAAGGTCGTAAGAGTCATTGTCATAATGGCAAATATCTCCTTTTATTGTTCTTATGCTCATTTTCTGAAGCTCTTCAAAGTTACCTTCGTATAAATCAATTATTGTAACATTCTTTGTCTTCTTGGCAATTTCCTTTGTAAAGAAACCATCACCTCCACCTAGATCAAGAACGCTTTCTCCTTCTTTTATATCCAGAAAGTCTATGATTTCTTTAATATCTAAAGCGTTTCTATTCCTAAAGTGATGCATTCCGTGATGCCATCCATGTTCTGATGATTCTTTCATAGTTTAAGGTAATACATATATCCATAAATATGTTATTATACTACCATCCTTCTCTATTCTTCAGAAAATAGTACCCTATTCCTGCCAGCAATATTACGAGAACTACAATAAAAACTATTGAGTAGTTCATTATTACCTTCCCTTTGCAAATTCTGAAATTCTTTTCATCTTTATTTCCGATGAATTTTCTTTATCAAGTCTGTGATCTATTTTGATAATGGTGTCTAGTCTCTTTACCCCCATATCTATTATTGATTGTTCTGCCTTCTTGACAGCATCAAATATTTCATCAATTGTTTCTGCTTCAATAACTGTACCCATACTGTTTGGAATATATTTAATTCCAAGTTTATTGAAAGTCTTAAGCGCTTCTATAACATAATTGCCTACTGATTCCCCTTTACCGATTGGAGTAAAAGTGACTTCCGCTACTATCATAGTTATCCATATTTAAAATGTGAATAAATGTTTAGTCATTCCTTTTTATACTAATTTTAATTGAAGAATTGTGTCTTATATCGATATTCCTACAGACTGGCTGAAGAGAGATGATATTGAATTATTAACTTATTACCAATATGCTTCTGTATCTATTATCATAAAAGATAACAGCATTTTGCTGGAGAAGAGAAATAGCACACTCAATGATCCCTGGGCCGGACAGTTTGCTCTTCCTGGTGGACATTATGAGAAAGGTGATGGAACACTATTCAGAACTGCAATTAGAGAAGTTTATGAAGAGACTGGGATTGAATTAAAAGAAAAGGAATACCAGGGTTATTTTGGCCCTTTTTCTCCAAGAAATAAGAGCGACCTTATGGTCATCACTTTTGTATTTAGCATAGAAAAAAATAGGGACTTAAAATTAGTAAATTCTACTGAAAGTGAATTTCTAGTGTGGGTAGATATAAGAACACTT
>JAVRLO010000112.1:0-2579 GCA_031961395.1 Thermoplasmatales archaeon I-plasma
AATTTGCACTGTATATTATGGGATAGACTACACTTAACCACTCTGTATCTGTTATAGTATTATTGTAACCAGTAAATGTATGATAGCTTATAGTGGGATATACAACACTACTCTGAGCATGAGAGACAGTGTTTACGCTACCCACAAATAGTAGTAAGATCAATAAAGTTACGACCAAGTATTTCAAACTCACGGGAGGGAATAAGATTATTAGCTTTAAAATTTTTCCTTTATGTAATCTATGGCAGATGTAAAGAACCTGTGACCCATACCTTCTCCTTGCTTATCTCTAGTCCAATCTGATTCCGTAGTTTTGAAAAATACTCTTTCAGGATGAGGCATTAATCCTAGAACATTCCCTTTGGCGTTACAAAGTCCCGCTATATTCATTAATGATCCATTTGGATTCCAAGGATAAGCATCTTCTTCTCCTTGACTATTCACATAGCTCAAGACATTCATATGCTCCTTGACTATTTTGCTAAGTACTGTATTATTCTTAACTAAAAATCTTCCCTCCAAGTGGGCTATGGGGAGTTTAATTATTTCGTTTTTATTGAATTGTTTAAGAAATGCGCAATTATTATCGTTAACCTTTACGTATATTGTTCTTGCTTCAAATCTATTGGAAATATTCTGCGCCAGAGCAGCCTCTATCTCCATTCTTCCTTCTGTATTTGGTAAAAGACCTAGTTCTATCAAAACTTGAAATCCGTTACACGGTCCTATTATAAGTTTTCCCTCCTCAACGAAACTGTTGATATCTTTCATAAGTCTAGCCTTTATTCTGGCTGCCATTATAGCCCCTGCTCTAACATAGTCTCCTGCTGAAAATCCACCTGGAAAAAACAGAAGGTCATAATTTTCTAATCTCTTAACAGAGTTTTCAAATTTCTTAAGATGAACTATTTCAGCATCTGCTCCAGCATATGTTAGAGAAAGATATGCTTCTCCTTCATTGTTTGTGCCTTCCATAGTTATTACTGCTGCCTTAGGTTTCCTCATAAGTAACCCTCCTTCCATTTTTTCTTTATTTCTTCAAGTTCTATATTGAACAACTTTTCTTCTCCATTAATACCGGTAAATAAGTTTGAAGTATAACCAACAAGGTAAGCATCATTACCAAATATTTGCTTCATTTTATTCTCACTACCTTTAACAGCTTCCACAACAAATCTTGATTGTGTTTCTGAGAAAAGGAACATATCGCTCCTCATACCAAAGAATGATAGATCAATATCTACACCTATTCCAGAGCCTATTGTCATTTCCGCCAGAGCGACTGCAAACCCTCCATCTGAAATATCGTGAGACGAAAGTATCAATCCTCTTTCTAAAGCCTTTGAAAAATTTAGAATCCTTGATTTCAGGATGAATGGGTCCGAGTTTGGTACATTATTGTCGTAAAATTTCAGAATCCTGGAATAAAGGGAACCACCCATCTCTACGTTGGGGAAACCAATTAAAAAAACAGGATTATCGTATCCTTTGAAATCAGGCGTTAAAGAATTCTCAATGTTCTCAATCTTTCCGACAGAGAGAATAGTTGGTAACGTGGGAATCCTCTTTTTACCTGTTTGATTGTAGAAGGATACGTTGCCTGACACAAATGGAATATCCATTGAAGAAGCGGAATCCCTAAGACCCTGGAGCATTGAGACAAATTCTCCCATCACCTCCGGGATTTCAGGATTTCCTGCGTTAAGACAGTCTGAAAGGGCAAGAGGTGTTGCTCCTGAAGAAACTATATTTCTGATAGCCTCGTCAACAGCCGCCTTAGCTCCTCTGTAAGGATCTATCTTAGAATAGAATGGGTTTGATCCGTGAGATATAGCTAAACCGTTTTTACTTGACCATGAAGGTCTAATTATTGATGCATCGGTCGGGCCCTCCGATCCAACCTTTCCTGAAAAAGGGCCAACTACAGTGCTTCCCCTTACGGTATGATCATACTGTCGAACAGCAAATTCTCTAGTCCTAACATTATTATCATTTATCATCCTCAAAATGATTCTTTTGAAATTTTTAGGATAGGATGGGATAAAACTTTCACGTTGTTTTCTGACTTGTCTGAATGATCTTGAATATAAAGGGGATTCAGTAAGAAAATCAAGGTCCAGGTCGAGAACTAATTCATTGTGATAATACAATTTCAGATCCTTACCTTTTCTGCTTCTGCCAATTATCTCTGCATTTATATCCCAATCATTAAAAATATCAAGAACTTCCCTTACTTTTTCGTCTTCCACTGCAAGCATCATCCTCTCCTGGCTTTCAGATATCCATATTTCCCAAGGTTTCATGTTAGATTCCTTGAGAGGTACTTTATCAAGGAAGATATCCCCTCCCATTCCTCCGCTGAATAACATCTCTCCAATTACACTGCTTAATCCTCCTCCTCCCAAGTCTTTTAATGCATAAATAAGCCTTTTGTCATTTGCTTCAAGAACAGCATGGATCAGGGGTTCCTTTACTATCGGATTTCCGAGTTGAACTGAACTTGTATCCTCTTTTTTATTGAGAGTTTTTGAGGCCATATTCACTCCATGAATTCCATCTTTTCCAGTCTTTCCTCCAGC
>JAVRLO010000113.1:0-2577 GCA_031961395.1 Thermoplasmatales archaeon I-plasma
GTCTGTTCACCACCTTGAAATGATCGGTCTTGGTTTCTGTTATTTCTCCCTTTTGAAGAAGAAGTTTCAATGTGCGTTCCACATCTCCTTCATTTATTCCCAGTCTAGAAGCTTCTTTTATAATACTATTTATATCCGCCCCTTTACCGTCAGG
Organism: Thermoplasmatales archaeon I-plasma; assembly: GCA_031961395.1. Taxonomy (GTDB): domain Archaea; phylum Thermoplasmatota; class Thermoplasmata; order Thermoplasmatales; genus JAGDXO01. The sequence continues at coordinate 155 of JAVRLO010000113.1, forward strand.
AGTTGATCTATCTATCTCCATTATTATATCAATAAGCCTAGGTACTGCTTTCCTTTCCTTGCTTGACACACCTGTCATTAGTGTGTCAATATCGGGAACGCCATTTAAAACGGTTGTCTGGTTGAGGAAATAGTCCATAAGATTCTTTGCCCTTTCCACATCTTCATTTGTGATCCTATCGCTAAGTCTTATTCTTGCAGAAGCTTCAGAGAGTCTAATAATAGCTTCAAGTTGTCTCGGAGTTATTGCGATGGATCCAGTTTGATCTCCTGAGAATTTCCTCTTAGAAAGATAATATTCTCTTATTTCCTCTCTTGCGGATGGAGAAAGGATTGGATTACAGAATTTCCTTGCATATACGATATATTTTCTCATCAGTTCTGGGTCTATAGATGATTTGAACTCAGACTTTTCTGGACTGATACCGCTAGCAAGTTTTTCTCCATCTGAATGAACCTTCAATATGTATTCTGCCATTTCGCTATCATATTTTCCTGGTTTATCAGCAAAAATGAAAATCAGGTCAAATCTGGAAATCAGAGAAGGGGGGAGATCAGTTTGGGAAACGAATGGCTCCTGGTCATCGTATCTACCATATTTAGGGTTAGCTGCACCTAAAACAGCACATCTGGACATAAGTGTTGCATTAATCCCTGCCTTTGCTATAGTCACTGTTTGCTGTTCCATTGCCTCGTGCATAGCACTTCTATCATCTTTGTCCATTTTGTCTAGTTCATCTATAGCTGCAAGTCCTCCGTCTGCTAATACTAGAGTACCTGCTTCCAGAGTCCATCTCCCCTCGGAAAAATCATCCTTAACTGCTGCCGCAGTAAGACCTGCAGCAGAGCTACCCTTCCCTGATGTGTAAATGGATTTTGGTGCAACGTTTACAGCGTATCTTAGCAACTGGCTTTTTGCAGTTCCGGGATCGCCAAATAACAATATGTGAATTTCACCTCTTACGGTAGTACCATCCTGAAATCTTTTCCTGACACCCCCAAATAGCTGTAGTACAATTGCCTCTTTGACTTTCTCTGCACCATAGATAGTTGGTGCTATGCTCTTTATCAGCTTTTCATAAACATCAGGATCGTTTGCAAATTTTTTTATAAATTCCTCATCCTCCTCACTTATCTCCACGTCCTCATATTCTGTTGATTCCTTTTCCATGTACAGGCCATCCATAAATATCTCAAATTGAGTCGTAGGAACGTTTCCAATGATTTTCTGCTGTCCTTTAAGAATTCCAAAAACTGCTACTCTATCACCTGGATAAAATTTTCCACAGAGATCATCCCATAAATGGATAACCAATTTAGCAGGCTGAGCAGAACCTTTTAATAATTCAGGTTTTTCCTGAATTTCTATTGTCTGAGTGTCGTTAAAAATGCTTCTTTCAGGTATGAAAGTGAATTTAACTTTATCCTCTTTGCCTTTTCCGCAGATATTACAAACATATGGCTCGACAAGCTTTGTTCCATCTTGAGGATAAAGATCGATATCGCCACGATATGAACATTTGTATGCTGCCATGGTTATTGTGGGAATAACCTCTGTTGCCCTTTTAACAATTCCATCGACACTTATGAATTTGTTGAGGTCGTTACTTCTCAGGTCTCTAATATTTACTTTTAGATCTTGAAGCTTAGAAGAGAATCTTATATTGATTCTGTTTCCCTTTAAAGCCTTGAATTCTTCAGAAATAAATTCAGAGTAAAGCTCCTTTTTTAGGAGGTCAATATACCTTTCTGGTTGATTGATAAAATTTAGGGCGAAATCTCGATTTTTCTCATCAAGTTCCTCATATTTAATAATAAGTGATCTTTCCCTTGGAAATTGAGAAGTTATTCTCGATATTTCTAATGCCTTGTCAGTAAGTATTTCATTCCAGATAGATCTTATTTCCTCATCAGTGAATTCTCTCATTTAGCATGGATAGTCCTGTCATATTTTAGGTTTCTTAATCATACCATAGCTTCCAAACTTTAAAGACATAGATAGCTGATCTTTAGAATGTGTGAAATCAGTTAAACATTGAAGATAAAATAACGAAAGCAATAACTACCATATACCTACCATAGTAATACGCCTATAGTGTTAATTAAAATTAATCATAGAATTCTTCAGACAAAATAAATAACGCGAAATTTTATTGAGCTTAACAAATCCTTTGAGAAATAAAATATCTAAAAATGCTCTCTTTCTACTCGCAATCAACCAGCCAAATTTTCTCTTAAGGTTCATGTTAGATAATCAAAACACTTCTAATGAATGCCTGGAGATAATTTCGGAAGACTGATCTTAGAAACTTTTATGTAAAGGTAATTAATGCATCCTCCTCGATAAGCAGGTGTTGTGTAGCCTGGTAGCACAAAGGCCTTCCAAGCCTTTAGCCCGGGTTCAAATCCCGGCACCTGCATAAT
>JAVRLO010000114.1:0-2503 GCA_031961395.1 Thermoplasmatales archaeon I-plasma
CTAATACAGTATGGGACCGCCGAGATTTGAACTCGGGTCACCAACACCCCAAGCTGGTAGGATGGTCCAATCTACCCTACGGTCCCATTCAATCAAATGGCATTATTTCTTGAAGCAGATCAGCGTTGGAGAGGATCATTCTTCTGCAGCAATATCTTGTTACGTTTAGATCGTCAAGTATCTTTGAAACCTCTTCCGGGGTTGGTTCTCTGTTTTCTTTAGTTCTAATCTGATCTACCTCATTTTTGAATTTAACGTAATCAGATCCTATAACTCTCCCACAGCTGAAGCATCTTACTGGTATTATCATTTCTTATATCACCTGTAGGACTTCTGCTTTTTCTTTCTGGCTCCCTTTCCTCCAGGTTTCTTAGGTAATTTTCTCCTAACATCGTTTACCAGCAAAGTTCTATCGTACTCTTTGAATATTTTTTCAAGATCTTGATCCTTAAAAAACTCTACTAGGGCCCTAGAAATAGCAGTCCTTGCGGCCTCTGCCTGACCAATAACTCCTCCTCCTCTTGTCCTAACGTTTATATCAACTTTGTTAGCTTTTTCACCAGCAAGCGTTATTGGTTCAAGTAATTTAAGTCTCGCAAGTTCTGGTTCAAATATTTCAACAGGAACGCCATTTATCCTAATTCTTCCATTTCCCTCTTCAATAGTTGCTCGAGCAACTGCTGTTTTTCTTGCTCCACTTGTCTCAATTACCATCTATTCTCACCTTTGATCCCAACTCTCTAGAAATTTCATATAAACTTAAAACATTTGATACGTGTTTATTTTTGAATTCATCAAGCTTTTCTATTGCGCTTTCGGAATATTCCTTTGGAACCCCAATGAAGACCTTTAAATTTTTGAAAGCATCTTTTCCCCTGGTAGTTTTCATAGGTAGCATTCCTCTAACGGTCCTTCTTAATATTCTGTCAGGTTCCTTAGGATATCTTGGTCCCTTCCTGACAGAACCAACATCCCTTTCAACCTTGTATCTTCCAATTGTATATCCCATTCTTCCAGTTACAGTAGCCTTCTCTGCATTTACAATAACTATTTCTTCTTTCTTTTCTAACAGCTCTTTTGCAATATAAGAACAGAATCTTCCCAAAACCATATCTGAACCATCAATAACTCTCATTTTTTCATCTACCCCATAATCTTAATATTACTTCCCTTCGCGTTTTCCTTCATTAACTCCTCTATGCTTAATGTTCTTCCACCGGCTTCAATAATTTTCTTTTTCGCTGTCTCACTGAAATATAAGGCAGCAACTGAAATCGATTCGTCGATGTTTCCAGAACCTAGAACAATCCCAGGGACTATAACAGTTTCGCCGGCTTCAGCATATTTCGAAATTTTGCCGACATTAACCTCTACTATCCGGTCCTTGGATTTCTCTAGCCTATTAGCTATATCTTTCCAGAACCTTGAATTATTCTCTTTTGCCAGTTTTCTCATCGAGTTTGCTATTTTCTGTCTGGCATCCTTTTGATTGACTCCCATCTGAAATGCACCTAAGTCGTATGGTATGAATATTCGATTAATAAACCTTATTAAAGTCTATGATGTCAATTGCGTTTTTTAAAATTTCTGTACTAGTTACAGTTCCTACTCCACCCGGAACAGGAGTGTAATCAATTTCGTTGTTACCTCCATCATTTAGAAAGTCCCCTACTACCTTGTTATCGACTACGTTTATCCCTATGTCAACAATCACCTTCTTTCCGTTTATCTCTGATGATTTAAGGAATGATGGTTTCCCGACACCCAGAACTATTATATCGTTCTGATCAATCAATTCCTTTATATTTGAGGTTTTTGAATGTGCAACTGTAACTGTTGCATCTCTGTTCAATAAAAGGTTAGCCAACGGTCTTCCTACAGTAATAGACCTGTTTATTATTAACACGTTTTTGCCCTTTAAAGGAATACCATTGAGCTCTAGAATATCTATAGCTGCTTTAGGAGTTGCAGGTGCAATACTGCTTATTTTATAGTTAAGTAAGCCTAAATTATGGGGGGTAACACAATCTATATCTTTTTCTGGGTTAAGTTGGAGTCCTACGATCTCGTCTGTTATCCCAACCGGAAATGGTCTACCGACAATTATCCCTGTAACATCATCATTTTCATTAAGTTCGTCAATTTTATCTAAAAAATTATTGCCATCAGATTCAATAATGTCAAAATTTATCCCAACCTTTTCTGCATTTCTTTTTATACTGTTAAAATAGACAGACGATTCTTGATCACCCTTTGATATAATGGCGGCTATTTTCACATGAGTATTACCCTTCATTCTTTCCTTGATTTCATCCATTATCTTCTTTGATATTGATTTTCCATCAATAATCATACTTCTAAAATACATTTTGAATTAAAAAATCATCTCTTGGTAATTCTTCTATTAAATATTACAAGATTAATTTACCCTAGAATAATCTCAACATATAAATGAGGTTAGAATTTTATATTATTTAAGAAATCCAACCCTTTCAATTGTTTC